>CAIQIE010000381.1 GCA_903871805.1 uncultured Planctomycetaceae bacterium
ACGATTGTTGTTGGTGCAGGTGAACACGCATCTGGACCCGGAAGACGGCGGCCGCTACACGGTGAAGCAGTACTATTCCACGAAAACCCAGCAATCGGGCGACTGGTCCCACGACGTAATCGAACTCCGCCCCCTCAATCCCGAATATGGAAGCATCACCATCACCCCCGCCGACGCCCCGGACCTGCGCATCATTGGCGAATTTGTCACGGTGGTTGACCGTGACGGCAGCATGCCTCCCCGCGACGAAACATCAGAATGAGCTGTGGGGAACGGCTGCATCGTCCTTGGTGAGTGTTCAAATTTCCTACCCCGAATTTTCTGCCAAACTAGAAAACAAAAGAATCTCAGAGAACTCGTCGTACGGAGTTTTTGAGTCCCGGGGAAATTTCCTGCCACATCCGCCAGTGCAGCGGTATCCACTGCCCGTTACAATTGCATAGACGGGAATCATGTATGTAAAGGACGTGCATGAATTCGAAATTCCGCTGCTTGGAATGGGGAAAGTGCAATGGTAACTACGGACTCTCAGATTCTTACGACCGAGCAGAGTGAGATGCTACAGAGAGCCTTCCTTTGGGGCACCATCAACCGTCGGACGCCGCAGGTGAGCGATGTCAGCCTTGAGTCTGATGGTCGTCGACGCAGCCGAGTCATAAAAGACGCCGTGGCTGCAGGACTAATTCGGGATATGGGCAAAGACGCATGGCAAGGAAACGCTTACGAAGTCACATCTGAAATCATCAGGACACTCCATCCGCAGCACCCCGAGTTACTCGAAACGTGGTCGAGGCTCCAAGAGAAGAATTCGCATCGCAACGCATATTGTCGCCCCTGGATTCGACTCGAAGAACTATCTCTGCCCGAACAGTTCGCATCGATCGAATCGCAGTCCCTCGATTGGTTTATCGTCTCGTCAGTTCCGTACGAATACCATGCGAGTTTTGCGGACGAGGCAGAAACGATTCTGACCGACGCAGGACCCGCAGCCGCTTACAATCGTTATTTTGCTGGTCCATTTCCGACACTCGAAGCTGCGGTTGCAGCTCTGTCAGGCAAGCCTTCGCTTTGCCTCGCAATTTCGTCGCAGGAGTTGCGAAAAACCGTCGAGGCCAAATTCATTGAAGAGAAACTTCAGCGCACGTTTGCCACCAATTTAATTTGGGGACTGGTGTCCCTGGACGTCGTGCCGAAAGATTTCGTGATCGGCCCCGACGGTAAGCAAACCGTCAACCCGCAACTCATTGAAGGCCATTCCCTTCGCCTGTCAACGGATGTAAATCCCCCTTCCTGCCGTGATGACGTCCGGTGGGATTCAAACCTGGCCGAATCCATAGACCGGATCAAATCACGAATAGAAAGGCTCCAGGCAACTCTTGAGCAACTTCGGACTATTGATAAGGGGGTTGCAGCTTTCGGTGGATGGAACCGATTTAAGGATGAGTTGGAGAACCGAATCCGGAATGGTGAGACGCATGAAACGGCTTCTGCTTGAGACACACGGAGGTAACGAATCCGTCGCCACACACGACTCTGGAGCATCCCAAGATGCCGACGCTGGACCCTCGCAGCCGGTTTTCACCCCATTTGGGTTTCTGCATGTTTTTGCAAAATTCAGCGAGATGGCCGTCCCCTGATCCGCCTCACCGGGCGTAATACACAGTAAGTGATAGTTTGTTTGGCGTGTGGTGCCAGGACTTCGGACTTGGTGTTGAAATACTCAGGGGGGCTGTCGCATCACTTGAGAAAATCGCGAGGCAGTCTTTATTTCTTCCTGGCGTAAACCCATTCGCCTGGGAATCCACAGTTGGTGGCAATCTGAAACTGGGGGCGGAGCGCGTTCTCTAACCGACTTCGGAAGTCGTTTTCTGATACCGCGAGCAGCTCATTCCTTGATCCGGTGGCAAAAAACAGCGCGTAGTCTTCCAAAAGGGATTCCGGACACTGTGGGCCGACGCGCTGTAACGCCTTGTACTGCATTGCCACAAACGGCTGCAGATACTGTTCAGGATCAGGGAGCCAATCACCTTTCGCCGAATTCACTTCGGGCAGCGTCGGACATAGATTCCACATCGCATCGTGCGCGACAAAAGACCACGGCAGAAAATGATCGACCGAGAACCCCGTAGCCGGCAATCCAAGCCCCGAATAAATGCAACGGTCTGCCCCACTATCGCTGATCGCCACGCGCCAGAATCGCCTCGCATCCGTGAGATCCCGCGTCTCTGGCGGCGCGAGCTTTCCGGAGATGTTGCTGACGTTTGGATTTCGAGCTTGCAGATATCGCAGCAGATTCCAATTGACAAATCCTCGCAATACTTCGACGTGTTCGAGCAAGTACAAGAACCAGGCTTCAGAGAACTCGATCTCCGCATTTACGAACCGATACAACGGCGGACGCTCTGCACGAAAGTTCTGCTCCGCCAGATTTCGTAGCCGCGGGTTCACCTCGTGGTCCTTAAGTCCCTGCGTTTCGACCGCAAAGAATGGCCTGATAAATCGAAACGGCACGAACCTTCCGAGCAGGTCCCGTTGTCGACCCGCAGGTGAAAAACTCGAGATGCTGGTACAGGCCGCCGTCACATGCGCAATGGTTGAGTCCGCCGTCAATGACGTCTCCGCCCTCACAAGATCTGCACAACGAGTCAGTTTGTCAGTCTTCCCGAACTGCAACCGGAAGTAATGAACTGGATGCCATACCCTTGCGACCATACGCGACAAAAGCCAATCAACCGAAACGAGTCGGTGTTGGTGCTCATGAACGGCATCGAGAATTGCCAACGCCCAGTAGAACTTGTACGAGTTTGTGACATTCCCAAAGCTGCCGGCAAAAGCACCGATATCCAATTGTTTCACCTGCGGCAAACATCCAATCTGCATCTGTTCACCTCGACGTCCTGTGGTTGGCTTCCGGCACTTTCCATCGACAACCGCTGCCGCCTGCGCGATGACTCCGAACAGTTCAAATTAAAATGTGCAGTAAATTGCTGGAGTGATGAATTATTGAGAGCAAATCCCGCGCGTGCAACTTTGTCGAGTATGTCGTAAACGCCCGGTCAACAGCATGCTGCCTCGGTGCAGCTTGATGCCGATGAAGTTTTCGGTGCTCAGTGTTCAGCGCCGATCCACTATTTTCTGGGTTTGGCAACGCCGCGACTGGTGGGGCAAAAGTGATTCGAGGGGTGTTCACTGCGGTAACGCGACGAGTACATACTTGAGCCAAGACAAGGGTACCACGAGATTACGATCGCAAATAGCGTTCAGGGGCATCTGGATGGTGGTTCGCTGGCTGTGGAAAGTGCTTCATCAAGACGGAATACCAACGTTGTCGGCTTACAGGCTGGGATCACACTCGCCTTGACCGCAGTGTCGTCGGTCTGCATGCCGGATCAACCACGCTGAGATCTTATCGTAGGAAAACGGCAGGAAAACGGGGAAAACGGGGCCATCCGTCCGTTGATATGGACTCTAAGTGTCCTGCTGGTGGTGACTTACATTGC
>CAIQIE010000382.1 GCA_903871805.1 uncultured Planctomycetaceae bacterium
CTCAGACGCTTCACATTGTCACTGCTCAAGCAGCATCCGGGAAAGATGAGCCTCGTTATGAAACGCAAATCCTGCGGCTGGAACTGGAACTTCATGTTGCAAGTCCTTGGTATCAAAGGAACTTAGTGTGCGCTGGCCGTGCCCCCTCGGCCCGGCTCAAATTCTTCCGTTTCCGCGAAAAACATGCCTCTAAACGCTTGCCTCGGCTCGCCGTCACTGCACTGAATCAATGCCATGGGCAATGAAATTCGCCTGCTGAACCATTTGGCTCCTCCACAAATACGCCACGGAACGTACCGTCGCCCTCCTCTCATAATTCCTAATTTTCCAACTGTTTTCTGCACGACAACCAAGGATTTGTTCGGTACGATCGACCCGGGTCTCAATCTTCCCCCCGCTTCCTCAAGAGTCCTCGTATGCCTTCCGATGCAACTCTTCCCAATTACTTAAATCCGAAAGGATTCGGTAGCCGCCGTCAAATGCTGCGGGACTCAGCACTGGGTATTGGGGCTCTGGGGCTTGGTAGCCTCCTTCTTAATGATGGATCCGTTGCTGCAGCAGACGCCTCACTAGCCTCTGCACCAAAGTCCCCACATTTTCTCCCACGCGCAAAACGAATCATCCATTTTTTCCTGAACGGAGGCCCTTCGCATGTGGATACGTTCGACCCGAAGCCTCTTCTCGCAAAATACAACAATCGTACCGTCTCGGAAAATCTCTTAACGGAACGTAAAACAGGCGCCGGATTTCCGTCACCATTTCGATTCCGAAAGTACGGCCAGTCAGGGATTGAAGTCAGCGAGATCTTTTCAAAAACCGCACAGCACATCGATGATATTGCGGTCATTCGCTCCATGTATGCTCAGGTACCAAATCATGAACCCTCCCTGATGCTGATGAACTGCGGCGATTCCGTGCAACCACGGCCCAGTATGGGCTCATGGGTCCTTTACGGACTGGGATCCGAGAATCAAAATCTGCCCGGATTTGTGGCAATGTGCCCTGGGGGGCTGCCTATTAAGGACACCGAGAATTGGCAGTCTGGCTTTCTTCCGGGCGCTTTCCAGGGCACATTCGTTGATTCACAGCATCAGGAACTCAGTCGCCTGATCGAAAATATAGAGCATCCTCAGATCACCACGCCCGCACAGCGCAAACAACTCAATCTCCTCGCAAAGCTCAATCAGGAACATCGCAATTCCCGCATCGATTCCAGACTTGATGCTCGGATCCAGTCGTTTGAACTGGCCTTTCGTATGCAACAGGATGCAGCAGAAGCCTTCGATGTCAGCCTCGAACCCAAACACATTCAGGAAATGTACGGAAACGGTGTCCATGGCCGACAAACACTGATTGCCCGCAGACTCCTCGAACGCGGCGTGCGCTTCGTACAACTCTGGCATGGTGCCGGCCAGCCATGGGATAATCACGCAGGTATTGAATCGGCCCATAGAAGTTTGGCCGGTCAGATTGATCAACCCATCTCAGCTCTGATCACAGATCTTAAACAACGCGGGCTGTTCGAAGACACGTTAATTCTTTGCGGTGGTGAATTCGGACGAACCCCAACCGTCGAACTCAGCGCTGACGGTAAGCCGCAGTCCGGTCGCGACCATAATCACTGGGGGTTCAGTGTCTGGCTGGCAGGAGGCGGGATTCGCGGTGGGACCGTCTATGGTGCCACCGACGAACTGGGGTTCAAGGCCGCCGAAAACCCCGTCAGTATCCACGATCTGCACGCCACCATGCTGCATTGCATGGGATTTGATCACCGAAAATTGACATTTCGCTATGCCGGAAGAGATTTTCGTCTGACCGATGTCCATGGTGAAGTGATCAAAGAAGTTTGTACCTGACAGTGCTTTTGAATCGCCTCGCGCAGTTCGCGTTCAGAAGCATCTGCTGCTCTGCAAAACGCCATTGCATCTCAGGCAGACCGACCACTTCCAACTCACGAGATCTCCTGCCCAGACCTGTTTCCCTGAGGTGACTTATGGCCCCGGCTCGAATTCTCTGCGTACTGCTTCTGGCAGGCCTGCTGCAAAGTGCATCCACCGCCGGACCGCCAATTCCCATCAACAGCATTCAAAGAACCGAGCCGGTCAGCTTCGAAAAGGAAATCCTGCCGGTGCTTCGAAAAAACTGCCTGGCATGTCACTCAGCCAGTGAACGTCAGGGCGGGCTGATCCTGGAAAACCCCGCTGCCATCCTGAAGGGCGGCGATTCCGGACCAGCGGCAATTGCCGGACAAGGCGCAGACAGCCTGCTGCTCAAAATGGCATCACATCAGGCAGAACCAGTCATGCCCCCGGAAGGCAATGATGTCGCCGCAGCGAATCTCTCGTCACTGCATCTGGGACTGATGAAACTCTGGATCGATCAGGGCGCCGGCGGAAGCGCAGGAATTGACAGCCTTTCCCCCAAAACAATGATTTCGCTTCCGGGAACGCTTAACACGGTTCAGGCAGCAGCACTCACTCAGGATGGACAATTCGTCGCCTTCAGCCGCGGTCAGCACCTCCTTCTGAATCATGTCCCCTCGGGACAGCAGGTCGCAATGCTGAGGGTATCCGCATCGGACCAAATGTCTGAGAGTGCTCACAGAGACCTGGTTCAGTCCCTCTCCTTTAACGCCGACGGAGACATGCTGGCCTCCGGCGGGTTTCGTGAAGTTCGAATCTGGCGTCGGCCCGCAGATGTCCGCAGGCTCAACTCACAATTGCCGTCCATTTCCACGGCAGCAGCCATCGGCGAAGATCGGCAGTGGATGGCCATTGCCGGCACGGATCACGCCATTCGCCTCTTTCGAATTTCAGATGGTTCCGCAGGTCCGGTATTCACTGGTCACTCCGACGTCGTGACCAGTCTGCGTTTCCATGATGACCTGCTGATTTCTGCATCAAAGGATCAATCAATACATCTCTGGCGATTGACCGACAACACACTCGCCGGACGCATCGAAACTCCCACTCCTCTGACAGCTCTTGAAGTCATCAATTCGGCTGCGAATGATCAGAACAACACCGAAAAAATTCTTGTCACCGGCGGAGGTGACAATCTCATGCGAATCTGGCAACTTCCCGAAGGACCAGCAGCCAGGGTCGCAGTGATTCCAACACCAATGAAGCACCTGACTTCCAGCAGCGATGGTAGATTTGTCGCAGTCGCTGATACCGAAGGCGTCATTCGAATCTTCGGGCTGACATGGGATAGTATTCATCCCGTCCTGACTCAGATCTCCGAATGGAAGCCTTCCGGAAATCTCAATTCCATCACTGTCCTTCCAGGAACCAGAGCCCCTGGCGCAGGCGAGTCCCCCGGGGTCGCAGACGTTCAGCTGGTGGCAGGTATGACTGACGGCACCATTCAGCTTTGGTCCGGAATAAATCAGTCCGTGTCCGCCCAGTGGTCCTCGGGAATGGCCCCCATCCGCGCTGTCACCGGAACTGCTGATGGAAAGATCGCTGCGACAGGATCAGAAGATGGTTCCGTTCGTCTATGGAAATTAGACTGTCCGCCCGGCCCGGCCATGGAACATGTTGCCTCAGAAGTGACCGCTGCCGCTATGATCAGCTCATCAGGAAAACTACTGGCAACCTCGGTTCTGAAAGACGGTGTTTCCGCTGTGATCATTCGCAGCACAGAAACGGGCCGTGTTACCCAGACTCTGAACGGCCATACGGGTGCTATCAACGCCATCACATTTTCGCCAGACGAAAACCGACTGATTTCTGCCGGATCCGACGGCACAGTACGAGTCTGGAAAGTGGGGGCTTCCGAACAGACAGAACTGTGCAAAATTGAAGGCCTGAACTCACCAGTGACAACTCTGGCCTGCACTCCCGACGGCGGTCAAATCCTGGCCGGATTCGAAAATCACTCGCTGCAACTCTTCAACAGCACAGACGGCATAATGCTGAAGGAAATTGCGGGACACACGGCTCGAATTCTGGCTGCCGGTTTTCTTAACGGACAAATCTACACCGTTTCAGCAGATGCCACCGTTCGCTTCTGGACCCCGGCCGACGCCACACAAATTCGTGCCTTCAATCTCCCATCGCCACCGGTCTGTGTAACGCTCAGCCCCGACGGGCAGAAGATGCTGTTTGGCTGTGAAGACAATCATGTGCGCATGGTCCAGTCATCAGACGGTGCCGTACTTCAAACTATTGCCGGTTTTACTGCCACCCCGGTCTCTCTCTGCTTTTCAGCCACCAATGACCAGTTCTGCGTGCGGAGTGCTGATGGACGCGTCTCTGTCTGGCTTGCCAGTAATGGTCGATTCCAGGAGTCTATTTCTGATCCTTCCATCCGTATGGCTTTCCTGACAAATCGTCCGGGACAACTTCTAATTGCACCACAGAATCAGGCACCGGCAATCGTGCCGCTTCGCTTCCTTAGTGCCCCGGAAACAGGAAATTCTCCCGTCACTGGACTGACGTTCCTGCCCAACGGTCAGATACTCACTATGACATCCGCTGATGGCACATTTCGCGGTATCAACTCGACAAATGGCCAGGTCATTTTCAACACAACACACGGCGCAGCAATTCATGATCTGGCACGTTCACCTGATGGCCAGCTTCTGGCAACTGCCGGAGCAAATTCAACACTGCGTCTCTGGACTGCCGCCGGACAGCCCTCAGGGAATGCAAGGTTTGCAGAGTTAACCGGCCCGGTCCGGCATATCGAATGGTCGGCCGACGGGAAACATATTCTTGCTGCCACAGCCGGAGACAAACCAGCCTGTTACCTCTTTGATGTTGTCTCCGGTGCCCTGCTCCAGCGTTTCACGGAACATGCCGAGGCTCCTGTTGGCTGCCTGCTTCTGGCACCGCCACAGCGTCAGGGAACATCAACGCAGGCGGCGGCCCTCGTCGCCTCAGCAGGCGGAATTCACCAATGGCAAATTTCAGCAGTCCGCTCCGTAACCGGACACAATGGCCCCGTCACGGCGCTCGCAGCCTTACCTGAAAATCCCATGCAGATCCTCAGTGGCAGCACTGATACGATAATACGTCGCTGGAATCTGACCAATGGACAGGTATCTCAACAGTATAACCATGGTGGCCCTGTGACTGCCTTAGCCGTTTCGCCGGATGGCCAGCGTCTGGCCGCCACAGGCGAAAACAAAGTCGCCAGACTCTGGAGCCTAAACGGTACACAAATCGCCGAAATGAAAGGTGACCTGCGCCGCAAAGTTGCACTGACACGGGCACAGCAACAGGAAACAGCCACCAACACCAGGCTGAATGGCGCAAAGCAACTTGCTGATGCCGCAGAAAAGGATGTGCCAGTCAAAACAGAGGCCGAGAAAAAGCTCTCAGAAATGCTCGCAGCCGCAAACACCGATGTTCAGACAAAGAAGTCTGCGGTGGATTCAGCTTTTGCAGCAAAGACAACGGCCGAAAAGGCCGCCATCGATGCCTCCGCTGCTTCACGCACCGCTCTGACAGAAAAGCTTGCGGCCGAACGAGCCGCCAGAGAGGCGGCTGCGAGTGTTCAGTTGCTTCAGGCACGGCTGATTCGGCTGCAGCAAAACGCGTCCTCAGATCCGCAGAACGACACGGTCAAACAACGAGTCTCTGCGGCGCAGACAGAATTGGAAGCCGCGACTCAGAAATCCGCTCAGCTCACAACCGCCGTTCAGGCCCCAACGGCACAGGCCACAGAAATGGCCAAAGTTGCCAATGAAGCTGCTCAAAAGCTGGAGAGCGTCCAAAAACCATGGAACGATGCAATCACAGCCCTGAAATCTGCAGAAGCTGCCAAAAACCTGCTCTCACAGCAACAAACGCTGGCCACAAAGGAACTGCAGGTCGCTCAGGATCTGGTACCCATTCGAAAGGCAGCCGTCACTCAGGCAGAAACGGCACTGGCCGAATCCAGAGCGCAGGTACAAACTGTCATAGAACAGGGACAGCAGGCGGAGCAGATTCTCCGCAGCATCGCCTTTTCTCCGGATGGAAATACGCTGACAACCAGCGGAGACTTCCCCAATATCCACACATGGGATGGAAAAACCGGGACTGCTCTGGATGCCTTTGCCGGCCATAAGTCCCCCATTCGTACTGTGCTGTTCACCGATGACAATTCTCTGTTGTCCATCGCAGACGATCAGACCTTCAGTGTCTGGGATACCAGGCCGGAATGGATGCTGGAAAGAACCATCGGATCCTCTGCCGATGCAGATCAGATTGCACACCGCGTTACCTCGGTGGAGTTTTCTGCAGATTCAGGATCCCTGCTCATTGCCGGAGGAATTCCCTCGCGGCGCGGCGAACTCCAGATTTATTCCCTCACCGATGGCTCTCGCCTGCTGCATCTTCCCAGGGCCCATGATGACGTAATCTATGCGGCTCGCTTTTCTCCCGACGGGCGCAGAATCGCTTCAGCAGGTGCCGATAAATACGTGAGAATCTTTGATACAGCCAACGGAGAACAATTACGCCGTCTGGAAGGTCACACCAGCCATGCACTCGGCCTTGCATGGAAACGAGACGGACAAATACTGGCGTCAGCCGGTGCTGATAACAGCGTAAAAATCTGGAACGGAGAAACAGGAGATCAACTGCGAACCATTGCAAACTTCAATAGACCCGTGACTGCTCTTTCCTTTGTCGGGGAAACAGATCAAATCGTTTCAGCATGCGGCGATAAAGTTGTTCGTATGCACAACGCGGCCAATGGAGGCCTGATCAGAAGCTTTCAGGGCTCCGCATCATGGCTGCACTGTCTTTCAGTAACACCTGACAATGCAGTGATCGCCGCTGGCAATGCGACAGGAACTGTCCACTTGTGGAATGGTACCAATGGCCAGTCGCGTCATGTTCTGGATGATCCTGCAGTACCCCCAAAAAACCAGGCAGCGGCAAGATAAAACACGGGCCAGCACCGCCTTCCAGACCGCTGCATCAAAGTAGCTCACTGATCGGCTGACCGTCGCAAACCGGGGCTGGCCGGCCGTCGGAGTGATGGTACGTGAGTTGCTGCGCCCGATAGCCCAACGCGTGAAAAATCGTTGCGTGAACATCCGCAGGAGTCACCGGACGAAGTCGCGGATAAGCACCCGTCCGATCTGACTCACCAATCAGCTGACCACCCCGAATTCCACCGCCTCCCATCACCATGGAATAACACTGTGGCCAGTGGTCACGTCCGGCATCCCGATTAATTATCGGAGTCCTTCCGAAATCTCCCATCCATATCACCAGCGTCTGGTCCAGAAGCCCCCGCTCGGTGAGATCGTCCAGTAACGCCGTAAAGGCCTGCTCCATCGGCGGCACAAGGCGATTTTTCAGCTGATTGAAATTATCTTTATGAGTATCCCACGTAATACTCGGCCCATTGACTGTCGTCACAAAACGACTTCCCGCTTCCACCAGACGACGAGCCAGCAGGTGGGACTGCCCCCAGCTGTGCCGACCATAGCGTTCGCGAATACTGTCCGGTTCCCTGGAAAGATCAAACACCTCACTCGCCTGATCGGAACTGATCAGCCCCAGTGCCTTCGCACGCTGAACATGCAGCTCCTCAGTGCCCGTGGTGACGATTTTCTGTCCCCGCTGCTCCATGTGATCCAGCAGCAGAATTCGACTGGCCAGCCGCTCCGAATCCATGGCCTTGTCCAGTCGCAGTCCCGGCACCTGAAACCCCTTTGCGGCAGGGTCGGCATTCAGAACAAAGGGATCAAACCGACTTCCAAGACATCCACCAAACTGCCCGGGAGTCAGATATTTTGTACTGTCGCAGTGCGGAAACGGAGTGATCACATACGGTGGCACACGGCCCGTATAACCATCCCGCTGGGCCAGCCAGCTCACGAGCGTTCCAAAACACGGAATATCTGCCCGGCTCGGATTGATCAGCGTACTGTCAATTCGATAAGGCTTTCCAACGGTCGACCAGTACATCCCGGAATTGTGTCCGCCGTGGTTATGGTAAACGGACCTGATAATCGACAGATCTTTCATCCGCGTGGCAAGCCGAGGCAGCAGTTCCGAAATTTCGATACCTGAAACACTGGTCTCAATCGGTCGGAATTCACCACGAATCTCTGCTGGTGCGAGAGGCTTCATGTCCCACAAATCCGTGTGACTGGGAGCCCCACAGTTGAAGATCAGGATAACTGACTTAGCTTTCGCCAATGGGGTAGGATTCAATGCCTCCGGTCTGTCCGCAGAAACCGCCCCAACCTGAAGGCTGGACAATGTCGCCGCCAGACCCGTCGCATGTCCTGCCACTGCGGAAATCGCCCACCGACGAGAACGGTGCTGGCCACTCTTCGGCGGAGCCTGAGACCGATGCGAATTCACGGAAATCTCCCGCCAAAAGCTGCGCGACAGAGAAAACAGACAGGTGGAGTCTGCCGGCAGAGTACTTCACGGCGCCCGCATTGAATAGACCTTCTGTAGTGGAATCGACGATTTCTCTCAGACCGACGGTCTGTTCAGAATCCCCCATCACAAGCGATCACCATACCCGCCACCTGGTCTACTGCGACTTCAACGCAATGCACTCATTCCTCTTCGTGCTGACAGAACTCCCAAACCGTCGCAACAGTCCGTAGGATATGGTAAGCAATCTCCCCCTTCAAATCCTCAAACAGCGGTTTCAGCTTCTCCGGCCCCAGCCGCCCAATCGAATCCTCAATCCGTGCCTGTACTGCAACAGACACCCAGGGGCTGATATCACTTCGACGCTGAAACTGCAGCCAGCTTGCCAGGTGCCTGCTCACCGTATCAAGAGATTTGTCCAGCTGCACTGCAATTTCTTCCATCGACAACTCCTGTTCAAACAGGTCATAGTAAGCTGCAGTCACGGAATCAGTAGCGGGCTTTGACGAATGAGGACGCTCAGAGATGTCAGCGATAGCCGTCCTGCCCTCCAGGAAATCCACGTCAGTGGGCAATTTGCGGCTCAGACACCACTGCTGAATCTCAAATAAAACCACTGGACCAAAGTCCTGCAGTTTCTTTGCTCCAATCCCGGGGATCTGCTGAAGACTGCTCGCCTTCGTGGGCCTGTGCTTTGCCAGCGCCCGTAAGGTCGCATCGCTGAAGATAATGTAAGGAGGCAGATTTCGTGTTACAGCAAGACGCATTCGCAGTCCGCGTAGTTCCTCAAACAAGCCGCGATCCACGCCTTCCCATGAATCTTCACGGCGTTCAGACTCTTCCGTTCGGCGAACTCTCAACAGCGTCGGCGTCAGTTGCCCCTTCAGAACCTGTCGCCCAGTTGGGGTCACCTCCAGACAATTGAATTCACCGGATTGACGCAGATACCCCTGCGACAGCAACTGGTCTATCCAGTGCTTCAGTTGAGTTTCGGATTCGTCTTTCAGCAGCCCCCAGGTACTAAGCGAATCGTGGCGATTCTCCAGGATGCGTTTGGCTTTGGATCCTTTTAACACCTGAGCCGTATAGCCAGCTCCGAAGCGTTCTCCCTGACGAATCACTCCGGAAAGAATCTTTTGAGAAACCACGAGTGCATCCTCTACCTCCGTCATCTCTTTCAGACAGACGTCACAGGCACCACAGGACGGTTTTTCCAGAGTCTGACCAAAATGCTCTACCAGCATGCGGTGTCGGCACTGAGTACTGCTGCAATATTGCTTCATCGACCGCAGAGATTCGTCCGAGGAACTGCGAACCCCTTCGTCCTCCACATCCCGCATCAGGTAGTTCCAGGTCTCCACATCTCCCGGGGAGTACAGCAACGTACACTCAGCTTCCAGTCCATCACGACCAGCTCGCCCGCTTTCCTGCTGATAATGCTCAAGTGATTTCGGCATCTCTGCATGGATTACAAATCGCACGTTGCTCTTATCGATCCCCATACCAAAGGCCACGGTGGCAACAATGATATCCGCCGTCTCATCGATAAACCCATCCTGCCCCTTCCGACGTTCCTCATCAGCTAATCCGGCATGATAGGGCAGAGTCTTAAGACCCAGCCGATTCAAAGACTGACTGGTCGCTTCCACATTGCGTCGACTGATGCAGTAGATAATCCCGGACTCGCCTTTGTGGCGTTCCAGAATCCGCTGAATCTGCCCAATCGCGTCCACTCGCCTCTCTACACGATAGACCAGATTTGGCCGATCGAATGACCCCACCAGCACTTCCGCATTCTGAAGACCCAGTTGCTCCACAATGTCCAGACGCACCTGCTCGGTCGCGGTCGCGGTGTAGCCATGAACCGCCACACCGGGAAACTCCCGCTTTAACGTCTTTAACTGACGATACTCCGGGCGAAAATCATGCCCCCACTGACTGATACAGTGTGCCTCGTCCACAGCGATGAACGAAACATAGGCATCCCGCAGAAACTCAATCGTCTTCGGCTGAACCAGACGCTCCGGAGAAATATAAAGCAGTTTCAGTGCACGCCTGCGGATCATTCCAGCGACTTCAGACTTCTCCTGCCCTGTCTGCATGCTGTTCACACAGGCAGCAGCGATCCCCAGACTCTGCAGCGTATCGACCTGGTCCTTCATCAGCGAAATCAATGGGGAAACTATTACTGCCATCCCGTCTCGGGCGAGTGCAGGGACCTGATAACACAACGACTTGCCTCCACCAGTTGGCAATACAATCAGCGAATCCCGGTTCTGCATCACAAGGGACATCGCTTCTTTCTGCAACTGCCGAAAATCCGGATAACCCCACCACTGCTGCAGTCGCGACCGCAACAATTCGGTGACGTCTTCACCTCCGCTCGCCACGGAAGAAACCCGCTGTGATCCGTCTTTTGCACGTGCTTTCGCAGAACCTGATGCCATAGCCAATACAGACAATTCGGGAAACAACAAACAATGTCCCGGCAGCCGTGAAGAACGCCGACAGCCGTGACGGAAAACAAGTCCCATACAGTACCGTTGACGAAACCACAAAGGAAATGAGTCCCGTCACTCACCATCTCAGCCAAAAGCACTAACTGGAGTCAACAATTAATCCCCCCACGGGATATTTTCCCAAAAGAATTTTTCCAGTGCCCTGTTCCTCCTCCGTATCCTTGTCCTCTGGGTGCCATGTCCTCTCGGTGCCATGCACCTGAACTCACAAGACCATTCCCTGCAACAACTTGTAACTAACGATTACTCAGTATCTTTGGTTCGTTACGCGGCAGTTTCGCCCGAGCGTACTGACTCCTGCAAATACCTCGGTACGCCCCCGGCTTCCTTACGGAATCGCCAGCGAAACTCCCCACGTTCCCGGCCTCCAGGTGCCAGGCACCGTGCGTCGCAAGCACCGCACAGAATGGTACTTACGACGCGTGAACCCTCAGCTTGTGTGAGTGCTCGTTCGGCAGTTTCGTCGAAGCGCACTGACTCCCGCGAGAACTTCTGGACGCCCGGCTTCCGTGCGGAAACGACGGCGGAAGTTCCGCACAAGGTCCAACCAGGATTCCACGGTGCAGTCCAGCCGCTCTATGATCGGCTTCAGATCGCCCGAAATCACTCCCGGCTTGTCCCGTCGCAGTTGTCGCCCGGTCCAGTCCAGCAACTGCAGGTACTGATCCAGTGACATAAACAGACAGCCCTTGTTGCTGGCTCGCCGTGCCGTCTGCTTTTCGCGAGCCTGCTTCTGCTTTGGCTCCAGTTCAAGCGGAGCCAGCCAACCGGCGCGCTGGCCTTGCTCTGTGTTCACCGCCTTAGCCTCCGCTGTGCAACTGGATTGGGCCTCCTGGCGATCCTGAATACGCGTCTGAGCACTAGTAAAATCACTGGTTTCAGGAGCCTCCGCGATGCCAGCTCGAATGGGATTCAGGTCCACATACGCCATGCAGGCCGCTATGGCCATTTCATCCAGCAGCGGTTGAGCCTTGTAGCGAGATTCCCAGAAGTGCCCTCTCACCTTGTCTTCGCGGTTCGCTTCCTTCGCAATCGGCTCACACAGACACTTCATGAACCACGACAAATTCGACAGCCGCCGACGCTTTTCCTTCATTCCATTGGGGCTGTTGTTAATCTTTGCCAACTCTTCTTTGGTGGGTTCTGTCGGCGATTTATCTTTATTTTTCCGCTTCGGAAACAGATTCCACCACCGTCTGGCCACATCGTCATCGGACCAGGGAATGACAACATCCGGCCGAGTTCTGACCACCACATGCAGGTGATTGCTCATCACCGCAAAGCCCAGAATATCCATCGCAAAAACGCCTGCCAGAAATTCCAACCGCTGACGAATCCATTCCCTGCGATGCGAGTAATCTTTTTTCGACTGCCGATCCTTCCCGCACAAATGCGTCCTGCGGACACAGCGGTTGACGACATGGAACACCTGAATTTCCCGGTCCGCAATAATCTCTCGCCGATTGACTCGTGGCATACCTGTCGCTCCGCAAAACGCTAATAGAAAACCCGCTACATAATTGTAAAAAGACTCATATCCTCTGTCAAGGTGCCTGGCACTTGAAGACGCAGTCATCACACAAGGAAATGATTCTCGTCGGCCTGTTTCCCCGGCAATCGTTCGAAATATGACAGGGAGGTAGACAGAGGCTGATTTCCGTTGGCACAATACTGAGGAATTCTGACTTTCCTCAGAGAGTTCCCATTATGACTGCCAGCCATTTTCTGCAATCAACTTCCGAACTCTGTCGCCGTACGTTCCTTCAGCAGGCCGGGATCGGTGTCGGGGCGGCAGCTCTGACCAGCCTTCTGGGGGGTGGGGAGGCCCTTGCGGATCGGGCCATGGCGATCAGGGACGGTCACTTTCCTGCACGTACCAAAAACGTGATCTACATGTTCATGGCGGGCGGCCCCAGTCAGCTGGAGTTGTTTTCACCAAAGCCTGTCCTGAATCAATTTCACGGCAAGACACCACCAGCAGAGATGATGGAGGGGCGTCGATTTGCCTTTCTCCCGAATGATGCCAAACTGCTGGGTACCAACAGAAAATTCAGCCGCTGGGGCGAATGTGGCATGGATATCAGCAGTGTGCTGCCCTTCCACCGACGCATCGCTGACGAGGTTTGCTGGCTGCGTGCTGTGGCAACAAATGTGTTCAATCATGGGCCGGCCAAGCTCTTTATGAATACGGGATTTCAGGCTCCAGGACGCCCCAGTCTGGGTTCATGGGTCACCTATGGCCTGGGAAGTGAATCCGAAAATCTGCCAGGATTTGTAGTCCTGCAATCGGGCCCGCGAGGTCCTCGTGCTGGCAACACGCTCTGGTCCAGTGGATTCCTGCCAACATCATTTCAGGGTGTCCCTTTTCGCAGCAGAGGCAACCCTATTCTGAATCTCTCAAATCCACCCGGGATTTCTCGCGAATCTCAGCAGGACTTCACGGACACTGTAGGAAAGTTAAATTCCCTGAGATTTGCTGAAATTCGTGATCCGGAAATTCAAACACGCATCGAGGCCTACGAAACGGCCTTCGCCATGCAAATAGCCGCGCCGGAATTGACGCAACTGGAAAACGAAACACAGTCCACTCTTGACTTATACGGAGCCATTCCCGGCGGGGCGTCATTCGCCAACAATTGCCTGCTGGCGAGACGTATGGTGGAACGTGGTGTCCGATTTGTACAGCTTTATCACACTGACTGGGATCACCATGGTGGCAAGGGAGCCGACCTTGATACAGCACTGGACACAGTGTGCCGCGAGGTCGATCAGGCGGCGACAGCGCTGGTGCTGGATCTGAAACAACGTGGACTACTGGATGACACCCTTGTGATTTGGGGCGGCGAATTCGGCCGCACTCCCATGGGCGAGCCAAGAGAAACGACGGGCCGCGATCACCATGTCGATGCCTTTACGATGTGGCTGGCGGGCGGCGGGCTTCAAGCCGGACACATTCACGGGGCCACGGACGAGCTGGGATTCGGACCGACTGATGGCCGAGTCCACGTCCATGATCTGCACGCGACAATGCTGCATCTCCTCGGACTAGATCATAAACAACTGACATTTCGGTTCCAGGGGCGAGACTTCCGGCTGACAGATGTTCATGGTGAACTGGTCACAGAAATCCTCAGCTGACGAGTCACATCTGAAGCCGTTCTCCACCGCTTCAGTCCCGCACCAAATCGAACTGTGCGAACTATTCAGACACTCCACAATTTAGATTTGTTGCTGGAATGCTCATTGATAGTACCCCCCGGATCACCAGACCGACATGACGAAACCGCATTCTCAATTTACTATCGCCCGCTACGAATTTGCTCTGTCGATCGTTCGACAACTGCGAGATGCAGGATTCCAGTCACTTTGGGCTGGCGGGTGTGTGCGCGATCAGATTCTTGGAAAGGAGCCGAAGGACTACGACGTCGCTACCGACGCAACTCCGGCGCAGGTCATTCAACTGTTCGGGGAACGTCGCACCGTAGCCATTGGAGCTAGTTTTGGTGTGGTCATGATCCCCGGCACTCATCGCAGGCAGGGCCAGGTGGAAGTGGCCACATTTCGCAGCGACGGCGAGTATCTCGATGGACGCCACCCCCAATCAGTTCGATTCTGTTCTGCCCGGGAAGATGCTCAGCGCCGCGACTTCACTATCAATGGAATGTTTTTCGACCCGATCTCTGAAACCGTGATTGATTATGTCGGGGGTACGGAAGATCTAAACCGAAAAATTGTCCGGGCTATCGGTGACCCTTCCGCCCGTTTTTCGGAAGACAAGCTGCGAATGCTGCGGGCCGTTCGGTTTGCGGCCACCTTTCAATTTCATCTGGATGAGGCAACCGAACTGGCGATCGATACTCTGCATCACCAGATTACTCAAGTGAGCGTGGAACGCATCCTGCAGGAACTAAAACGCATGCTGGCTCATCCGACTCGGCACGACGCCCTGGCGATGCTGCATTCCACAGGCCTTCTACAGCAGATTCTACCGGAACTCTTTCACGACAACAGCCCCGTATCTATCGACATACATTTTCTCCAGACAGCTCTGCGAAACCTGGAATCCGTTCACTTTGAACCCGCAATGGCGATACTCCTGAGCAATCTGCATGCCCCTGACAAGACGGATAGTACAGCGCGTCTGGGTGCGGTCAGGGAAACCTGTCGGCGTCTGAAGATGGCTAACGAAGAGATAGAAGCAATCTGCTGGATCCTTGAATCTCAAAGACTGCTGGACCATCTGGTATCCAAACCACTTCATGTACGGAAACCGCTGCTGGCACATCGCTATGCCTTACAACTGCTTTCTGTCTCGTCAGCACTTGCCGCCGCCCGGGGGCTACCCGCCGATGACGCAGCCTTCGCATGGCATTATCTCAGTACGCACGCACCGGAATCTCTGGCACCAGAACCACTGATTAATGGTTGCGATGTGATGGCCCTGGGAATTCCCGAAGGTCCGGCAATTCGAAATCTGCTGGCGACTGTGCGAAATGCACAGCTTGACGAACAGATCCAGGATCGTGACAGCGCCATTAAGCTGCTCCAGTCACTGGCGTCGCGGTAACTCCGTCACGTAATAAAAGCGGCGACTACCAGGCACCCATTGTTATAACTTACGCAGCCCCAAGAGCGTTGCGCAACACAGGTTCCATGGCATCTGCATGGCGTTGAAAGCCCAGATCCGATGGGTGAGACCCATCTGTCGTGTCGTCCCGGTCTGTCCCCAGCAGACTTTCGCCGTCGATATAGGACAGCTTTTCAACGCCGGCATCCAGCAATTGCTGATATTGTGCTCGCAGTGCGTTGCGGCTGGATTCGTTTCGAAGCCGCTGAGAATCCAGGAGCCATGATCCTGAGTAACTACGGTCTTCAACAAGGATAATCGGCACGCTGCCATGAACCATCCTGATTTGGCGGACCAGCGGCAGAGTATTCGCGGTGACTTCTTCAGCATTCATATTTGGCAGGCAGTCGATGACAAAGGCCGCCGCATCAATTTCTGTCAGAAACTGACCGACAGCGGCTTCCATTCGGCCGTTGCCACTAAATCCCAGATTGATCACGGGACGATTTAGCCGCCGCCCCAGAATCGATGGATGCGGCATTCCCGGGCGGGACGCACAGGCACCGTGCGTGATGGACGTCCCGTAGAAGACGATGGGCTTGTCTTCCCGGGGCCTGACTGGCTCAAACATCGCCGAAGCCGGCACACCCAGCTTCAGAAATTCCGTCCCGTTGTAGAGTGGCAGATAGACAGCGTAGCTCCTCAGCCCCTGCCGAAGTCCTGTCACGATGGGCTGCCGAACAGCCTGTGTTTTAGGAGCCACAACAGCGACCCATTTCCAACGGCCGTCGTCGTCCTGCGCATACAGGTCCAGACCGCTCACTCCCGTCGCCGGCATATGCGGCATCGCCAGATTCGAAGACGTCACCGCATAATCAGTATGGATGTCCGTGGCATCAGTACGAAATCGCACCATCATTCCGGCAGAGTGGCGGCTGAGATTCCAGACGGCCTCACGAACGACGCCCTTCGCCCGCAGAGGAAGTCGGTCATAAAACGCTTCGGTATCACGGAAGGCACGCCCCTCCACTCCCCAATCACGCACGTCCGCCCACCGCAACGTGGGATCATCGGCCGAGGCTCGGCACTGATGCGCTGACAGGGCAAGTGCCGAAGACACAGAAAGAAAGCCTCGTCGACTGATCTCCATGATTCCCCTCACTGTCTCTGACTGAAGTGAATTTCGAAATCGGGAGCCTGCCGAAAATCACGGCCACCCGAATACGACACCGGGAAGTTTAGACAGGAATCCCCGGCGGCGCAACTGCAAACCACCAGTCGACCGCAGATGTGGCTTAAACAATTCCAAAAAGAGATGTTCTCGAAACTCCGGTTTCTGCAACAATCCAGTCGCACCAATATCTCCATCGGCTATCCAGCAATCATTTCATTCCTCGCAGACTGATCCTGCTGAAGTCCCGCCGAAATGCTGAAAACAAAACACTAAAGAAAAGATATCCATGGACCTGGGAATCACTGGACTCGTTGCCGTTGTGACCGGAGGCGCCAGTGGAATCGGCGCAGCCACAGCCGATCTTCTGCGTCAGGAAGGCGCGCGTCCGATTCTCTGGGACATTCATCCCCCGGATAAAGACTCCTGCGTCATCGACTTGCCTTTGGAAACTGTTGATGTGTGCGACATTGTGCAGCTCCAGAACGCATGGGACAGGACGGAATCCAACTGCGGACCGATCGATATCGTCGTGCACTGCGCAGCGATTGGATCGGGGCATTTCGGCTTCCCCTATACGAACGTGCCGGTCGCAGCGTGGCAACGAGTCCTTCAGGTGAATATCCTTGGCATGACACATATCGCTCATGTGGCGGGACCGGCAATGAGTCGTCGACGTTCCGGCTCGATGGTCTTCCTGTCCAGCGTCGCCGGACAAATGGGATCCCCGACCGATCCTCCGTACAGCGCCAGCAAAGCAGCCAACATTAATTTTGCACAGTGCATGGCGAAGGATCTGGCCCCATGGAACGTACGCGTCAATTCCGTGTGCCCGGGAATGGTACAAACTCCACTGAATCAGTCCGTCTGGAGATCATGGAACGAACGACAACCAGAGGACCAGAAACGTTCATGGGAGGACTGGGCAGACGACAAAATCCGGAAAGTAATCCCCCTGAGCCGATGGCAGAAGGCCGAAGATATCGCCGCGATGATTGTGTTCCTGTGCAGTGCGAAAGCCTCCGAAATCACCGGACAGACGATCAACGTGGACGGCGGATGCGTGATGCACTGGTAACTTCACAGTCTCTTAAAAAACAGGCAGAAACTGCCGAAACACACAACTCCCCCCGGCCAGAAATGCGGCGAGTCGATCTACAGATTTACCCAACAGTGCGGTAGAATCCGACACACTGCGTAATGGAAGGCAGTCTCGCTCCGTCTACTCTTCAGGAAGCATCGATGACCACTCGAATTCTGAGCATTTCCGGTTTGCGGGGAGTGATTGGTAATGGTCTGGATCCGATCTATACCACTAAGTTCGCTGCCGCGCTTGGAACAATCTTCTGCGGCGGCCGAGTTGTTGTGGCTCGGGATGGACGATCGACCGGTCCCATGCTGCACCATGCCGTGGTCTCCGGACTGCTCGCCACAGGATGCGAAGTCCTCGATGCCGGTATCTGCACAACGCCAACCTGTGGCGTCCTGGTAAAGCACTACGGAGCAGCCGGTGGACTGCAGATTACCGCCAGCCACAATCCCATTGAGTGGAATGGACTGAAGCCCTTTGCACCGGATGGATCCGTCTTTAACAAAGACCTCGGCCAGCAGCTGATTCAGATTCTTGAAAACGACTCCATCGCATGGAAAGACTGGTCCGCACTTGGAAAAGTCACCGTGCTCCAGGATCCCGCCGCAGTTCATATCCGGAAGGTACTGGAACTCGTCGATGTTGATGCCATTCGAAAGAAGAAATTCCGTGTTGTGATCGACTGCAATCATGGATCCGGCGCTGTCGGCGGTCCGCAACTGCTGCAGGCTCTTGGCTGCGAAGTCATCGTCCTGGGAGGTACACCTGACGGTCGTTTTGAACATATTCCGGAACCCGTCGAAAAAAATCTGGGAGATCTCTGCAGAGAAGTCGTGAAGCACAAAGCCCATGCCGGATTTGCTCAGGATCCCGATGCCGACCGTCTCGCGATTGTGGACAACAGCGGACGCTTCATTGGCGAGGAACTGACGCTCGCGCTGGCCGCGGACTTCGTTCTGGAACGCCGAAAAGGCCCGTTCGTAGTCAACGGTTCCACCAGTCGCGTTACTGCCGACATCGCCGCAAAACATGGCTGCCAGTTTCATCGCAGCTTTGTGGGTGAAGCCCATGTGTGCACAAAAATGCGGGCTGTGCATGCAGTTCTCGGAGGAGAAGGAAACGGTGGCGTGATTGAACCGCAGATTGGCTATGTTCGTGATAGCCTTGTCTCCATGGCCTACGTCCTTGCCGGCCTGACCGGAAAAAAGAAAACTCTCGAAGCCTGGGCGGACTCGCTGCCCTTCTACACCATCGTCAAAGACAAGATTATCTGTCCCGCGTCTGCTGTTCCGCTCGCCTGTGCGGCCCTGCGAAAGGCCTTCCCCGACGCAGAAGCTCGGGAAGGCGATGGACTGCGACTGGACTGGAAGGATCGCTGGGTTCAGGTCCGGGCAAGTAATACCGAACCGATCATCCGCATTATCGCAGAGGCGCCACAGACCGAAGACGCCGTGTGCCTGATCGACAAAGCGATGCACGTGGTCAAATCGGCTGTCGAAACCACCCCATAGGCCACTCAGAACCCCGGAAATTCCGTCGTTTCATGCCCGCCACGTCGCCAGAATCCCTTTCCGGGCTCCTTCTATAACAGGAGCTTTCTGCCGGTCAGCGGCCGAGAGATTGTGATCTTCAATGCGGGGAAATGAGAATCCGGACAATTACCAAAGGTTGTTCTCGCTCTGGTCAGAATGATGCCTAAGATTTTTCACTGAGCACAGAGAACGATTTTTACATCATCAGGTTTCCTCCGCCTGCCCCTGGTTTGGCTCGAGTCTGGAAGCATTCAGAATTCTCCCCCCGATGTCCGAAAAGTCAGAGTTGTTGACACTGCCGTATCCTGCGCACACCGGGAACAAAACTCAGGCGAAATCGCCAAAGTCCCCGACAGGCAGTGTGGATTCCAGTGCTCTGCTGCTGGGCCTGTTTGCTGCCGCCGCATATTCCGTGGCCAACATGGCACTGCGCGGACTTGCAAAGGCCGATGGAGGCCCGGGCTGGGACATGTGGGTCGCTGGTACCAAGGCGTTCCCAACATTCTTTGTCGCCATTGTCCTGATTGCATGGCGCCGATGGAACGGTCAGACATCGTTTGCCGAATGGAGTTTCGTGTGGCCCATCGCTGTGGCCGCCCTGTTCAATCAGCTGGGTGGTAACTTTGCCTTCCAGATGTCACTTCGAGCCATCGGGCTGGCCATCTCTGTTCCCATCTGCTTCTCTTCGATCATCTGCAGTGGTGCCGTTGTCGGACGAATCGTGCTGGGCGATCAGGTCACCGTGCGAACGGCCATCAGCATGGGACTGATGGTGGCCTCAATCGTATTTCTTTCCACTGCTGCTCAGTCGCGATCCGCGCCAGTGCCTGACAATGCAGCGGTGTCAGAAGACACCTCCGTAGAAGTCGACAGGGTTGCTGAACAAACTCTGAAAACGAATCCGCCAATGGGGGTTGCCGCAGGAGTGGCACTGTCAATGCTGTCCGGGCTGTGCTACGGCGTGACAGGAGTCTTCATTCGAAAAGCGGTGCGATCCCATATGCCGGTCGCGGCCACACTGTTCCTGTTTAGCGCAGCCGGATTTCTGATTTTGTGCCCAGGAAGCCTGCTGCTGCTGCCACTCGAAGATATCGCCCGAACAACCCCGACAGAATGGGTGACGATTGCCACAGCCGGGATCTTCAATGCCATCGGTTTCTTTGCAATCACCCATGCCATGCGGACTCTGACAATCAGCCGGGCCAATGTCATCAATGCGTCCCAGAATGCCCTGTGCGCAATCGGCGCGGTGCTCGTTTTCAGCGAATCTCTCGCGCCACTCGCTCTGCTCGGAATCGGACTGACGATCTCGGGCCTGCTTGTTCTGGATCGCCGATAACGGACTTATTGTGCGGCAGGCATCGCCGCGGGTGCCGTCAGCCAGAAACTTTGAATCGCCGATCGGTCTGGGGCTGTCCATGTCACCGGCAGCACTTGCTTTGTCTCATCTGATTCCGCCAGAATCTTAAACTCTCCGGACCATGGCTGGGCAACAACTCCGGAAATGCGAAGCGTTACCGCCTTTGCCGAATCGCCGTCTTTGGCAGACTGGGGACATTCGGCGCTCAGTCCCTCAGGAAGTCCGGCCACCTGAAAACTCAGCACTTCGGCAAATCCGTTTCTTCTGTCCACCGTCACCGGAATCTCCAGAGGCTTATCGGCGGGAAGTACCCATGCCGTCGATTTGACGGTCGCGTGCACCTCCGGACGACTCTCCAGACAACGCAGCAGATAAAAATATCGCTCACCTGACGCAAGATACCGATCCTGGACACGAATCGTAAAGTCTCCATCAGCCGTCGCCGTGAATTCCAGCTGAGCATCAGGGTTCTCTCCATCAATATCGTCCGCTTCCTGAACAACCTTCCCTGCAGCATCCAGGACAGTCAGCACCGGATCCAGAAGTGAACCAAATCGCTGCACCTCCACACGAATCAGGAACTTCTGCCCCTTCACCGCCGATATCAAATACTCGTCGGCAGCAGACGACTTCATGTGGCCGCTGCTTGCAGAGGGAACAGGAATCCTCACACGCACCGCCGACTCTGACAATTCATTCACCGGTTCCTCAGTTTCGTGGACCGTCCATGGAACCGCAAACTGCCCCGCCAGCATCGACTGACCCGCAGCCAGCACAGATTCCGGAACGCTCAAATTCCACCCACGCAGCTGAAGTCGCTGTTCGCCGCTTCCCACCTGACGAACAAGTGGAACCGTATGATGGACAAAACCTTCCACTGTCATTGTCAGCCGATACACATAATCAGCCCCGCCAGCAAATCCGATGGTGCTGTTCGGGGCCGTCGGAAAGGCAAAGGCCCGGACAAACCATTGCCCGTCCTCGGGGGCGGTAAACGTTACCAGCGGATCAAAACCGGCATCATCATCGTTCTGCGCGACCACAGTTCCACGTCGGTCCACAATCTGCAGTACGCCATCCATCGGTGAACTTAGAATCCGATTGGCCAGCATACTGGCGACCAGCGTCTGCCCACGACTCAGCGTCACCGAAAACGTATCGACATCATTGGCCTTCTCAAGCACTCCATTCACTGTCACACTGGGCCCGGTCACGGCCGTCGCTTCCGCAAGTCTGGCGTTGGGCTCTGTCTCTGACTGTTCCGGAACAATCCCCACCAGGAACGGCTTCCATTCCGTGGCGCCAACGGCATTGCTTACCCGAACCCAGTGAACTCCCAATCGTGCATCGGGGGCAATCACCACATTCACACTGTCACGCTTTTCGCTGAGCGTAAATGCCAGTTGTCCTGAATCAGAAATCCAGCGTATATCGCCGTCCCCCACTTTGCCAGCGATACTGGCAGCCACCGTGGTGCCTCGCTGGCCACCTGCCGGAAACAAACGGTCGACGGCGGGCGCTGTCTGAGCGTTAATGGCAGGACAGTTTACCCCGCCCATAACAAGAACCGACGCTGTACAAACAATCGCCCGAACCACCAGATTAAGTCTCTTCATCAGCATTCCGCCCTGCTCTGCATTCGTCAGATCAATTCACGAATTGGTGTCGGATCGCTGACCAGATGCGTGGGACGTCCTTCCGGTGTGTACACCACCTTGTTTGGATCAATTCCCATCTTATGGTAAATCGTGGAAACAAAATTCTCGGGCGAAAGCACGCGATCAACAGCAGAAAACCCTTTGCGATCCGTGGCCCCGATCACAGTGCCCCCCGGCGTCTTTCCGCCTGCCATCAAAACCGACATGGCGTTGGCCCAGTGATCTCGCCCCGGAGTGTTCTGACCAGACAGTGTCGAGATCTTCGGCGTTCTTCCAAATTCGCCCAGTGCAATCACCAGCGTGGAATCGAGCAAACCTCGCTCTTTCAAATCCTGAATCAGCGTCGCAACAGAGTTATCCCATTGTGGAAGTCGCTTTCCGAGCGCTCCGAAGATGTCACTGTGATGATCCCAGCCCCCATCATAAACTGTGATGAATGGAACGCCCGCTTCGACCAGACGCCGAGCCAGCAGACAGCGTTGCCCAAAACTGTTGCGTCCATATCGATCCCGGATCGCCTCTGGTTCCTGATGCACATCAAAGGCCTTCTGCGCCTCCGGTGAGGTCACCAGATTATGCCCCTGACGGTAGTACTCGTCAAAAGCCAGTACCGGATCGCCGGCTGCCTCATCCTGAATGCGGACCATCCGGTCCACCTTCGCCCGTAGATCGGTACGAGATGTGAAACGAATTTCACTTAGATCCCGCGGCAACGCAACGTCACGAACCTTGAATCGCTGGTTGTTCGGATCATCTCCCACAACAAAAGGAGCATATCGCGCCCCCAGAAAATTCGGTCCTCCGGATCGTGACATCTGAGGCATGCTGAAGTACGCGGGAAGACCATTGTCCTTGCCCAGTTCTCGGGCGACAACGGAACCGATACTCGGATGAAAACTGACGAAGGCCCCGCAGCCCACCGGAATCCGTGGCGGGGCGCCTGTCATCATATAGTGATTGCCCGCACCATGATTGCCCTGATCATGCCGAATCGAACGAATCATCGCATAGTCGTTCAGGCTGGCCGCCAGCTTTGTCATATGCTGGGAAAAACCAACGCCCGAGACCGCCGTTTCGATATCTGAAAAATCTCCACGGTATTCCGCTGGCGCATCAGGCTTCGGATCAAACGTTTCGAAATGCGTGGGGCCACCGTCCATCCAGATCAGAATACAGCTCTTCGCCGTCGCTGAAGGACCACCAGACCGCTGAGTCTCCGCGACGGCCCGCAGACCATCAACCAAGCCCGTCCCAAAGAATCCTCCCAGACCCAGCTGTAAGGCATTTCGACGAGTTACGCCGTCGCATCTTCGAAGCGAAGTCATGTCCTTCTCCTGTCATGAACCAAGTCTGCCGGCGATGATGCACGGCACAAAATTCCACCGAACGTCTCTCAATCCTGTATTACAAATTCCGCAGAATTCAGCATCGCCCACATCAGATCTTCAAGAACCTGCCGTCGGTTTGCTCCCTCTGCCCCCAACAACTCTACCACCAGTTGCCGTTCTTCCACATTCGGATCCCGGCTGAAAACTCTGCGATACAACTCTGTCGCCATTTCATCCGCTGTCTTCTGAGTTTCGGCCAGCATTTTGACCGTTCCCCTGTCACTTGTAACTTCTCCATACAGTTTTTCTGAATTCATCAGGTGCAGACTTTGCACAACCGTTGAATCAGTCGTCCTCTCGCAGGGCGGATCCTGATTGGGATCCGGGCGGCCGAAGGTGTCCAGAAACAACGAATCCGAGCGATGCGTCCAGATCTGCTTCGAATTGGAATCCGGCGGCATGGCCTCAAACTCCTGCGGAATCCCCGTCACCAGACTGACCGAATCCATCAGGATCTCAGCCCGCAGCCTGTGCCGGTAATGCCGCGAATAGGCCCGCGTATCCCCCGAATTCGTCTCGTTCGGTAACGAACTCAACTGGTACACATGTGAATTGGCAATCACCCGAATAATCTCGGTCAGCGAAAAACCGGAATCCCGAAAATGCTCTCCAAGTGCCTTCAACAGAGGCCCGTTCGATGGCGGATTGGTCGCTCGAAAATCATCCACTGGGTCTACCAGTCCTCGTGACATCAGATCCGCCCAGACCCTGTTGGCCATCACCTGGGCAAACAAATGATTTTCGGGCGAGGTAATCCACGCCGCCAGTGCCTCACGCGAATCGTCATGACTGTCGGCCGCAGGCGCTTCACCGAACAGTGGTCGCGGAGTCATCTCGGCTCCTGTCACCGGGTGCTTGACGCTGCCCCGTGTCCCCGCGAAAAAGAACTCTTCAGAACCCGAAATCGGGGGCGACAAACCCGTACCCTTGCGACCAATCTTCGCGAAGTACGCAGAGAAACTGTAAAAGTCGTCCTGCCCCCAGACTTCAAAGGGATGATGATGACATTTCGCACACTCCAGACGCACTCCGACAAATAAGCGACTCACCAGCGTCGTCACTTCCTCGGGCTCCCGCCTGTCTCGAAACAGCGTGACCGCCCCATTACGAAATGTACTGCCACGCGCCGTCAACAACTCTCGCACAAACTGATCCCAGGGCTTCCGATCATGGAAGGACTGACGAATCCAGTGGTCGTAATTGAACACGGCCTTGATCCCAACCCGATACGGATTTGGACGCAGCAGATCCACCCATTTGTTCGCCCAGAAATCCGCGAATTCCGGTTCCAGCAAAAGTCGATCAATCAGTCGGGATCGCTTGTCAGCCGCAGGATCCGACAGAAAAGCCGTCACCTCGTCTGACGTCGGTATTCGTCCCGCGATGTCCGTCGTAACGCGTCTGATGAATGTGTGATCATCACAGACAACCGATGGTACGATGTTCAGCCTCTGCAGTTTCTGCCAGACAAAGTCATCAATGAAATTCCTGCGAGGCAGTGCGGCGTAGACGTCAGCCGAAACTGGTTCCAGTCGCGGAATCAGGACATCACACACCGCGATGCGACCCAGAAATCGAGCCATAATGGCGGCGTCGCCGGTAATCTTCCCCGCTGTGATCAGCCCGCTGTCATTGACAGCAGCAATCGGCGCTTCATTCGACTGAAAGGCCGTCAGCCGAGTCACGTCTCGATGACTTCCGTCACTGTACACCGCTGTCACCTTCAGCTGCTGCACCTGCTCAGGCCGCAGCGTGACTGAGGACGGTTCCACGCTGATCGACTGCAGCGTCGGCGCGCCAGGGGCCTTGCGAGGAACACCTTCGCGAATCCACTGCAGCAGCGTGGCTGCCTCCGATCCGCCAGGCTCCAGACGTCGCCCACCTCCATGCGGAACCAGACCTGTGGGCTTTGTAATCATCAGACTCTGCTCTGGCGAACCCGCAAAGACTCGACGACCCCGCCCCTCTTTGGCAATCGCATCATGATCCTGCTGAGAATCAAAGCCCAGCAACGACAACTGGAAACCACCCTGCCCTCGCGCCTTACCATGGCACGGCCCGCTGTTGCAGCCAAATCGCGTCAGGATCGGCTGGATGTCGTTGTCGAAATCCACAGGCTGCTGCGCCTGCACACCCGCTGCCCCGAAGGACAACACACACAGCAGCAATTGAAACGGAAGACGCATTGCCATGGCGGGACAACCAGAAGTCATGGTGGGGATGCTGAAACGAAGGACGTTTCCGAGGGACCCCCAGATTAACAACGTCACCGCACTCCTGTCACCCACAATCCCAGCCCCGAATCCACAAAACAGTCGGATTTTTTGTGGCCCGGCCTCCCGTCACCGGGAACACAGCAAAAATGCGATTCCACCCCGTGAGGTGTTGGCAGAGAACCGAAATCTGCACGTGACTCGAATTCTGATACCCGGTTCGGGGTGCTTAGCGGGACAGCGTCATGGTCGGGGTGCAGTTTGCACGTCCCGCATAGTGGGGAAACGCAAAAACATCGAGTCTTTTAAGATACGAACAACCGTTTTGTGGCCTCTGCGATTCCTCCGTGAACTCCGTGTCCTCCGTGGTAAAAATGCGATTATGTTTTTGACCACGCATTGCTCAGATTTCACCATGTAAACCGCAGGCAGAGCCTCACTTGAAGCCCGAACATCCGCCCCACCATGGCGCTGTCCAGTGAGGATCTGCACAAGGTGCGTGGCACACGGGATCATCTACCCCTGAGCCTATCGGGAACGATTTTGCTGTGCACGGGCACCTCACGTCAGGAACTCTCTGAGCCTCTATGACGTTTCTGTTCGTAGCCTCGCAACTTTGGCAAGCATCTGTCCGGCAGCGACAAATCAGTCCGGCCCTTACGCATCACATTTCGCAGGCTTCCTATCCACGGCGCGTTGCCTGCCGCAACTGCCCTCGCCTCGTACTTCGATTGACTGGTTACATAGGGTATCCTGCCTTCAAATCAATTCCTGTTTTCGTACAGCGGACTTGCACCCCACAAGTTCACGCCCACGTTGGGCGTACAAAATCCAGCCGAGTTCCCGTCGGCCTGCACACGCATTGGAGAAACCAGTCGCGGCAACCGGCTCATCCCGGTCGTTCGGTAACTCACTCCACAGATCGTATTGAGATGACAACGTTTCTGACTTTTCTCTTCATGGCAATATGCGTGTCCGCCTCGGTCGCTGCTTCAGAGACGGACGCTTCAGCAGTCGTCGGACGAATTCATCCCAGGCTATTTGAGATGGTGACATCCTGGGATTCTGACACTGAACAACCTGTTGTCACTGAAATCAATTTGGATGCCGTCGTGAAGAATCGGAACCAATTTGATTTCTCGAAGGTCAGGACGAATGGTGCCTGGATCGAGTGTGCTGGGGACGATGGCCGCGGCTTCAGCCGATTCAAGACCATCAAATCAAATAAGAACCACCTGGTAGCACCACGCTCGTCGCCTGCAAAATCACCACATTCAGGGTCAGCACTCACGTTCGTACGACGAACGCGCGTATTCTCCCTGGCTCGGCGCAGGCTGTTTTTGCGTGCGGAGCTGGTGCTTGGCTGGTTTGTTGTCAGACACAAAGCTGTATCACGCCGACTGCGTCGAGAAGAGGCGGTTGACGGTTGGCTGGAGTCGCCGTCCACGGACGATGCGCACCTGCGGTGCTGGAGCGGCCCGTCTTTGGGGCTGCAATCACAGAACGCTGGTCAGAGCGAGGGTCAGGGGTGAGGCACGGCATTGGTCCGCTGACTACTTCCGGACGGCTTCCTGGTCCGAAAGGGCGCGCAGGGTCTGCTGCAAAATC
>CAIQIE010000383.1 GCA_903871805.1 uncultured Planctomycetaceae bacterium
CGAGCCTCACGCCGCAATCGGAACTTGGCAGATTTATGCATTTCACTCTGACGGAGTGACAGAAAACCGCTGACGTGTCTCGATTCTCGATCGGCCCCCAGAATCCGCGGTTGTTGAAACAGCCTGCGGCGGATTCATCCCTGCGGATTGGAATTCAGACGATTATGGGTGGACCGGTTCCGGTGGTGGCACTGCGCTGAGTACCGGCTAATTTCTGGCGTCCTTCATTCTGGGTGCATGGGGCCGGTTTTGGGTGGTTTTTTTGCACAGGCACTGGAGTTCTGCATGCGCGAGAACGACAGTGTGGGCCCAGTGGTGTCAGAGGGCATCTTTGTTAGGGATTGGTGACACTGCACTGGATGACTCAATTTGCGTGGGATTGAACTCGCAGTCAACCAGGGTTGTGACCCCCCGTCCGGATGGTATGTGAACGCCTTTTCGAAACTGGATTCTCCATAGGTAGCTGTCGGGCTGAAGTGTTTCGTCCGGTAGTGAGGCTGAGGGTATCCATGTGAGGAGTTGCTCGCCGGGTTTTAGCGTCTGACCTGTTTTTTGATCAGTCAGCAGGAAGTTGCTGTCAGGATCCTGCAGGAAGTTAAGCAGGCGGATGGGCTTTTGGGCAGCTTTGTTGACGAGGAGGAACGTGTTAGCGAGTGTGTTGGGATCAGTGGAATGATCCGGAAAGCGGTGTGAGAGGATTGCTGCATCGATGGGTGGGAAGGCATAGTTCTGAGAGAGGTTTTTGAACTGTAGCCAGAGTTTGAGTACAGGCGGAGTCCGTAGTGCAGGTTCCGGCAAGCCGCTGTGGAATTGTTCGAATTCCAAAGGTTCGATGGTGACTTTCACTGGTGTGACCAGCACATCGCCGAATCGTCGCGACTCGCCCAGTCTAAGGTGGTGACCTGCTGGTAGTGAGGCGGACTCGGGGATTTTCTGGAACTCGTTGGGAGCGAGTGGGCGGACGTCTGGCAGGCTCTCAAGGGGATGTGTTCCGGAAAGCTGGATTCGTCCCGAGAGTGCGAGGTAGAGCAGGATCGCGGTCACTGCGATGGCATAGGTGGGAAGGAATGCCGGCAGAAAGTTCAACCGACTGTTCTTTTCGATGTTGTTTGTGTGGGGGGAGATAGTTGCCAGTGACGAGTTTTTTCGAGGGCCGGGGGAGCACTCTGGGTTTGTGGCAGCGGGAGTTGTCTGGAGAGATTCGGGGTTGTTGGCAGGGTGTACTGCTGGCGGCATGAGTTCGGGCAACGTGGAAGCAGCGGGAACATCTTCGTTTTCGGGAGCAATTTTGCCGGTAAGGAAGCTGAAATCCATCGGGTCAGATTTGTTTTGTGGTGGTTTTTCGCCCATTTCGGCACCTTGGTAAAGGACGTCTCCGGATTGGATTCAGGCATCAGGATCGGCATTTTCGCGTATGGGTGTGGACGGATCGGGCTTTGGCTTTAGTTGTCATCCTGTGGCTGGGTAGATTCTGAAGAAGCTACAGCCCTTTTGAGCTGCGTGTGGTTTTACCTTGAGAGTGTGACTGGCAGCGCACGAAAAAGGGGATCAGCAAACTGATCCCCTTAAATCATCGTTCGAAAAGTTCGGGCGAACCTTACTGTGCAGTTGTTTCCGCTGGAACGGCACAGGTTGGGTCACCGCAGGCATCGCCGCAAGGTTCTGCACAGACCTGTACAGGTCGGCAGACAACTCGTGGAACGCAGCGTGTCATCGTAACGCATACCTGGCGGGGTACGCATTTGATTCTGGAGACATGACGAGTTTCACAAACCTGACGGCAGACAGTGTATGGCACTTTGCGGGTGCATACCTGCTGTTGCATGTGACACACGGTGTAAGGAACCTGTTTTGTGCAGGTCTGAGAGACCATCTTGCAGGTTGTGTAGGGAACACGACGAGTGTGACACTCTTCTGTCCATGAGCAGGTTGTGAAGGGCACTTTGCGAGTGCAGGTCTGGTACGACATTGAGCAAGTAGTATAGGGAACCTGCTTCTGGCAGGTTTCTGTCACGAAGTTGCAGGTGGTGTAAGGAACTTTCGTGATGCACTGCACAGGTACCTGACGGCACACAGTGTAAGGCACCTGCTTGTGGCAGACTTCTGGAACCATCTTTGTGCAGGTGATCGTTTTCTGAATGACTTTGGGAAGCCACTTGCGGCAGCAGACAGTTCGTCCGGGGCACTGAACGCGAACCTTTTTGCAGCAGCATGGGTTGCATGGGTCACAGACGCATTTTTCGACAACTGGTCCCGGAATGTAATGGCTTTCGGTGACCCATTCTCCGCAGCATTCGTTAACAGTTCGGCATTCTGTCACGGGCCGCATAACGGTGTAGCAGACGTCCTTGTAGCAGGTTTGGGTTTCTGTTTTCCATGATGTATTGCAAACATCTTTGTAGCAGGTCTGGTAGACCGGCTTGCAGACGTTGTAGCAGACGGTGCGGTAACAGGTCTGATAGACGGGTTTGCAGACCGTGTAGCATTCATCGCGGTAGCACGTCTGATAGACGGGCTTTCGCACGCGGCAGGTGACATCTCGATAGCAGGTCTGATAGACGGGCTTGCAGACCGTGTAGGAGCAGGTCTTGAAGCAGGTCTGGTAGACAGGTTTGCAGACCGTATAGCACTCATCACGGTAGCAGGTTTCATAGACGTTCTTCGTGCAGGTCACGGGAATTGTTTCCGTGCACTGGTCGTAGACAGTCTTGGTGCAGGTGTACTGTTCTGTTTCCCAGATGACTTCCTGTTGAACGCCACAACCCTGGGGTTCAGCGCCACAGCGAGCCGCAACAAAATCTCCGGAGGGAGAGCAAGCAGATGTTGGACAGCCGAGAAAGCCGCCCTGTCCGAGCAGTCCGGCCATCAAAATTCCGCTGTTCAGCAGCACGGCAACTGCAGCAGCGGCTCCCAGCATGAGCCTTTTCATTGCCTTACCTCAATTAATTCTGATGAGTGAAACACGATCTCCGAGAAGACACGGAGTCCTGTCCGTTCTTTCGTCGCTCGTATTTACACGACTTGATTTTCGGAAGTGATGTGCGTCGCGGTTATCCGAGAAGCACAATCTGCCGCTGAATAATCCGAAGGACCGAAACAAACCGGAAATTCATTGTCTGTGAATGCCGGGCGGGTTTAATCCCACGTGATTCAACCATGTTGTCGGAGGGTATTTTCCAGGCAGTAACGGCGAAGGCGACGACGCCAGCCCGAGGTCAGCCTCTGACAGACTTCAACGCCCGAAGATACTCGAAAAGGCCCAGTTACTGCTCGACTGAAATGCCGGATCTGACCAGTATTCCCCTGGGGTCTGGGAATGAGGATTCGCTTCGTCGGCAAATTGGGCCGGGTCAGTTGTTGACCCGGCGGATTTTGCTAAACTTCCTCAAGGCGAGTGTTTCAGGCGACGAATACAGAGGTCGTCAGAGATGCTGGATTCGTCCGGCAGTATTTGCCAGTTGTGGCGGCGTAGCTCAGTTGGTTAGAGCAGCGGAATCATAATCCGCGTGTCGGGGGTTCAAATCCCTCCGCCGCTATTTGTAGTGTTCTGTGTCATGATTCTAAGTGGTCATGGCAACGGGCCGGTGTGAAAGGGCTGTGGTTGAACTTTGTGTTGCCTGGCAAATTGCGGGGCGGGCAAAGTTTAGACTGGACTGCCTTGTCGCATCGGCCTTTTTTTTTGTTGGAAGCGGTTAGGCAGATCCGACGGCAAGTCTGGGATCCATGGCTGGTCCTGGACCTGTCGGTGTTTCAGGGCTGCAGCAAATTCTGCCGGTTATGGCAGAGCCGATACAGATTGCCGTTTACCGTTGAAGTGTGTGAGTCCAGTGGAGCGTGGTTCGGCGACAGGCCATCTCCTGAAGACGCACACTCCTAAGGCACCGCCGGGTCTCCTGGTTGCGGTGCTGAATGTCGGTGACTGGGATTCAGATGATTTCGTCGTCCGAGCTGCAAGTGACAGCGGTTCGGCAGACTGACGGGACTTAACTCTTTGACTGATCGCACATTGGCGAAAGGCCGCTGTAGAGATGTGTCGACCGCTGGTCTCTGTCGTGGCACCGAATTTGGGAATCAGGAACCGAGTCCTTTCTGGAAGGCGGTTTCAGGCAGTTCCCTGCCGGTCAGCAGGCGAAAGTGCAGTTTGATTTGTTCGACAAAGACAGACGTGGGATCAACGTATCGGGCTCCGCGAAGTCGGGCTTCTTCAGCAAACTCGGAACCCGTAATTCCGGCACTGAGATCTACGACCGTCTGGCGTTCGCGAATGATTGATGGATTCAGTTGACCTTTGCCAAGGCCGCAGGGCATACCGTAGTCAGCGATGACAATGGTATCCGCCCGAAGGTCAAACACGGCATTCCACTGGACGTGTCTGACGCCGGCTTGTCGCGCGATTGCCGCTGCGGAGTTATCCGAGAATCCTGCGAGGCTGACTGCTGCGCCTTTTTGGGCAAAGTATTCTGCGATACCGAGAGCAGTTGTGGATTGCCCGAGAACGGTGACTGCGCCCCGTCCGGTCCAGTCGTCGACACCGGTCAGACGTCTACCGGCGAGATCAATTGCAGAATATGCGTTACGGACAGGTTTCCAGCCCTGAGGGGTTTCCAGGAGGACATCGATGGGGTGTGCAGCAGGAGCAGAGGGATCCGGCGCTGTCACCATGGAGGACAGGTCTCCTCGCCATTCAGGATCCACGATCAGTGCATTGATCTTCATTTTTTCCAGCATTTTTGGGAATTTTAAGAGATCTCCCGGGAGCATTGGCAGGCACCGAATGGGTTTGTCCATCTCCTGGAAGGCGGCATTGAGTACGCGTGCTGCGATATTTTCAGAATCGCCGCTGCCGATGATCCCAAGGAATCGGGTTTTACCGCTGATTTCATCCCAATGGTAATCCTCCTTAAGCTGCCAGACGGTGGGTTGGTTTTCAAAGGATTCCATGCCTCGTTCGAGAGCGGCATAGATCCATGGGGAGCCGTATTTTCGTCCGAGCAGCGAGAAGGTGAGACCTGACTTTCCAAGTCCCAGACCAACGACGGGGAGCTCACGGGGTTGAGTAACGGCAGCGAGCAGCGGCCATGCGGCATCGAGGTCTTCGGTGAGCCATGTAAACTTGACGGCATCGGCTTTTGCCTGTCGGCATTGTTCGAAGATGTCATCGATTTTTGAGAGGGGGCGATTCAGGCTGGCGAAGGAAACGAGGCGTTTGGTGTTTCCATAGCGGGGTATGTTCTGAGCGATATCAAGATCGAGTTCGACCCATGCGGGCCCTGCAACGATAGCTTCGCGCAGGAGCTGAATTCTCTGTTGCTCGGTGCCTTTCCATTGCCCCCCGTCTTTTTCACTTCGGCAGGAGATCATAATGGGTTTATCCACGACGCGGAGCAGGTCGCCCACGTTAGGTTCTGCGATAAAGTGGTCAAGGCAGAGTTCAATCAGGTCGCATCGTCTGCTGGCGTTCAGCAGATCAGCAGGTGCCAGCGTTCGGGACGTTGGAGTGACGGTGATACAGATCATGGAAGAAACTCCTGCGCGTTGACGGAAACCTGAAAGAGCAGCAGGGGGGGAAGAGAGAAGTTTTTTGATGGAGCCCACAACAAAAAAACGCCTGCGTCTGGCAGGCGTTTGGGGGATTGCGGGAGACGAGGCCGGAGCTTATTCCTGGTTATTGGTGTTTTTATACAGCGCACTGGTTGAACCAGTGGATGGAAACACTTTTCGCGAGCGTCCGCTTACAGATCCGGAAATTGCTGCTGAGCTGGACCGGGATCCGAATGTTGCATTCACGGACGTACTTTTGGCTCCGTTTGGCAGGTTCGCAGGGAACGGCTTGGTTGGGCTCCACGCGAGACTCTTCCGGGAGTATCCGATGTAATCAAGGAAGCGGGACAGGCTCAGAACGTAGACGCCATTATCAGTTGCTGCCTGCTCCATTTTTACTTTGATCGCCCTGATTTTGTTGTTCAATTCTTTCTGAACAGTGTCCTGAGTGTTTTCGTCGCCGAGGTCTGCAACGAGTACAAAGCGGGTACTGGAGGTGATGCTGCTGTAGATATCAGACTCGCTGAGTTGTTCTGAGTTTCGTCCGAGAATCTTTGCTTCGTCATTCACTTCCAGCGAGATACTGGCCCCGTTTGCAGCCACGATTCGGCGGAATTCTTCACGATCACTTCCCGGATTCCCATCGAAATCGAGACCGCCAACAATTGCGATTTCCAGAGGCTGGCCGGGAGAAAAGATCGGCGAATAGATCGGATCATTGACCGCCATCGGTTCGCCCAGTTTCGGGTCGACGATATCGGCACGCGACAGACCTGGTCCCAGGATTTCGGTGATAACTAATTTCCCTTTCAGGTCCTTGTCACTCTGAGGAAGCCCCACTCCGGAGTTGATCTGACTATAGACAGAGAACGTGGTGCCGACTCGAAGTTTATCGCGGCTACCGATATCCACAAAGGCGGTCTGAGTGTTTTGGTCGATGAACGTCAGTCTTCCGGCGGGGCGTTCAAAATTCAGATTTTCCAGGCTGAATTTGGCGGCTCGGAGTTTCTTCAGGGTGTCTCTCTGCAGGCTGATTTCTTCTCGCAGAGTGGTGATTTCACGTTCTTTTTCTTCCCGGAAATCGGAGAATTCTGTCTGCACGGTGGTCAGCTGCGACTTCAATTCGTCAATCTGATCTTCCCGTTGTTTCAATTGTTCGCCGTGAATCGTTTCCTGTTCTGAGAGCTTGGCGTCTTTTTGCTTCAAAGCGTCTTCGAGCGATTTCAGCGAGTTCTGATGGCTTACGGCAGCCTGATTCAATTCCGCGACTTTGACATTCAATTGAACGAGACGTTCCTGGGCAGAGGATTTCTCTGCGTCGCGGTCATTGGCATTTGTTACCATGGCAGATTCGATGGTATCGGGAACGGTTGTTCCATTACCGGCACGCTTGGCGATTTCCAGTTTGGCGTTCGCCACAATGTCATCGACTTCAGGTTCGGGACGGCCAATTGTGGTTTTCAGGCTGGTAAGATCCTGATTCAGGCCATTAATGACGCCTTTTGCGTCTGATTCCGCTTTTTTGGCCGCGGCCAGATCACGTTCGACATCCGTATTGTGCGACCATGTCATGTACCATGCAACGGAGAGTCCGAAGGTGAGGAGAACGAAGACGGACAGGGAAATCACCAAGCCGTTGCTGTCTTTTGACGCCATGACTGAACCTCATTCCAGACGGCCAACACAGGCCGTTCAATATCATCCCCTGCGGGACATACCAGAGGCATTCTTCCGGTATCATCCCGGAAAAACGATCGGAGGAAACACTCGGGCACCTGCAGCCTGCTTGAAACGCCGTTAAAGCGAATTTCGCACTGAAAAAGCTGAAGGTTTCCAACAGAATCAACGCGACCATGCGAAGAGTTGTCAGGAATAACGATTCACACTCTGGAAAACGACAAGTTCTTCGTTGACCATGAATCAACCCCGGAGTCCATCCCTGAGGCACTGATATGCAGTCAGATCATCAGAAATGCACTGCAAATCCTGCGGAAAACAGGAAAAACAGGCAATGTCCGATGAAGATAACGGTCCTTGCGGTGTAGTCAAGAAGTTCTTTTGGTCTCCGAGACTTACGCCGTTTTTTTCGGACCATTCCGTCGTATTGCCTTTGAGTGCTGTTTGCAGACTCAAATTCAAACGACTGCTGCATTATCACTTGTCTGTCTTCGGATGGATGGGATTCGGAAATTTGCTGAGTTTTTCAGAGAACCGCCTGCAGCAGACGTAGTAAAAAGACCGGCAATACTCGCCGGAATGGTTATAGCGGTTGTTCGCATGGACAATTGCCTGTAACCGTCTGGTCGCGTGGTCGCGGGAGGCTGCACGCGAAAATCTGCTGTCGCATTCAGCGTGCAGAGGGATTCTGATGAATCCAGGGGATACAGTGGGCTAATGTTCGGAGATGGGGGGGCTCCTGAACGCTTCACCTGCTGTGAAAAACAAAGTCGAAATCTGTGTTCAGCTTTTTTTTGTCGCTGTGATGTTTGCCAGAATGGCATCCCGCGGAAGTATTTTGGTGGGGCCTGTCAGCTTCCCTGTCAGTAATCTGGGGGAGCATTTCGGGGGATCCCGGCGGACACGGCCTTGTTTTCCGCCCTAATGGCACAGGCCACGGTGCTGTTCCTTGACCACAGGCTGGCCAACTTCAATAATCCGCCTCTGTCGCCGGGCGTATTCTCCCGGCATCCTGCCACATACGGAGTCGATCTGGAAATGAAGCCTGAAGAACTCAGTGAATTCCGAGCGCTGCTGAAACTCCTGCGAGCGAGGATTCGAGGTGATGTGGAGCAACTGCAGGAAGAAGTATTCTCGGGCTCAGAGTCCGGAAGCGACCAGCGGTCGTCCAATCACATGGCCGAGATGGGCTCGGACGCATGGGATCTGGAATTTTCGCTGCAGCTGGTGGAAAGTGACCAGGGTGTTCTGGATGAAATTAACTATGCCCTGAAGAAGCTGGATGATGGAAGTTACGGGCAGTGCGAGATGTGCACCGAGCAGGGCAAGCCAGAATCTCGTGCTCGAATTCCCAGAAATCGTCTGCAGGTGATTCCCTATGCACGCAACTGCATTGAGTGCGAGCGAGAGAAGGAAAAACGCCGCTGATGGAACTCTATCCTCGCAGCCGAATCGCGGTCTTCAGTGCATTGACTGTGGTCTGCCTGGTAATCGACCTTGGCAGCAAATCCCTGGTGTTTAAAAAAATGGGGGGGCCTTTTCAGCGGACCGGGTGGTTACTGGATTCGTGGGTACGATTCGAACTTCATACAAGTCTGAATCGTGGGGCGCTGTGGGGACTGGGACAGGGATTTGCACTTTGGTTTGCCGCCCTCAGTGTCTGTGCGTTTATCGGGATTGTCTACTGGTTGTTCCTCCGAGGAGCAGCCAAAAGTTTGTGGCTGACGATTGCCCTGGGGCAGGTTGCCGGAGGAACGCTGGGAAATCTTTACGACCGTCTGGGTCTGCATGGTGTATCATTTCCTGGTGAAGACCGGCCGGCATTGGCAGTCAGAGATTTTCTGCATTTCATGTTCGGTAGTTTCGACTGGGCGATTTTTAATCTGGCCGACTCGTTTCTGGTGATTGGAGCGGCGATGCTTTTTGTGCAGTCGTTCAAAGAAGAGAAGGTTTCGGACGACGTTTCCTAATGCGGTAATGCGGCGGGTGGAATTTTTGTGCGTTCGAATTCCGCACCGTGGTTGCTGTATCGGGAGTGGGTCTGCGGATCTCAGAGACTCAGGGGGCGAGGTCTCTGGTTAGAAATCTGCAGGCATTTAGCAGTACCTGTCGGAACGCAGGTTGTTCGAAGTCGCCCGTATGCCCCAGCGACGTGTAGAACGTCGTTCCACCATCGCGACGCTGGTTAAGCCATGCCACGGGTTCTGGAGATTTGCCTGGAATCTGTCCAATCAGCAGAGGCTGTGTGGAGTTTGCCAGGGGGCTGACCTGGTACAGCGATCCAACGCCCTTCAGTGCCAGAACGTCGACGCCGACAAGAATTGGATGGTGTGCCATCTGATCGCTGGCGACTGAAATTATGGTTTGCGGCCCGGCTCCATGATGGTTGGTGTAATGTCCGCCATTCACTTCGGCATCAAAATCTGACCAGTCGGCACGTCCTTCCGGAGCGTTTTGATTTCGCAGATGGAAAGGATGGCTGGCGGTGCGTATTCCCACCACAGGTTTTCCGGAGGCAATAAACTCTTTGACAATCGTCAACTGCTCGGGTTTTAATGTGCGGCGACGAGTGCTGAGGAGCAGCAAGTCGGCTGATTTCAGCACTTCCAGTCCAGGCAGCAGGCTGCCATCCTGACTATCTCCGTAGACGATCGAAACGCGGAAATCCCGCCGGAGGTCCTGATCAAAATCGGTGAGGGATCGTTCCGTTTGATATTCAGGCTCGGAAGTCACGATGACCACATGTTTTCGTTTATCTTCGGAGAAACGAAAAGCCGGTTTCCCGGTGAAGTCTGTGCTCAGGATCGTCGGGCACCATGCCTGTTCAATGTGTCGAACAATCAAATCATTACCCCAGACGTGTGAAACAAAGGGCGCTTTTGCGGGGTTATACATTGAATCTGTCATATCTCTCATCAGGACCACGTTCTGGCCCTGCAGGACCATTTGTCGGATCGAGAACGGGCGTCCCAGAACACACATATTTGTGTGCACTCCCATAACGATCACATTTCGAATGCCTCGTTGCTTCATCAGATAGAACGCTTCTGCATTATCCGTAATGGCATCGTCGTCGTGGATTTCAATTGCCGGGTGCTGTCGCGACCATGCTCGATAGTTCTTTACGGGTGGATCGCAGTCACAACCGCCGTCGGAATCATCGATGGGAAGTGAATCGCCTTCACGTTCGGGCAGCAGTCGAATCCATCGTTCAAGAGGTCGCTCGGTTGAAACCACGGGAGCCGCCTGGGCAAGTTTTCTTTGTGGAGTGTCTCTGTAGAAATCCATGGTGTCACTGGGACAGTGAATGATAAAGACTCCGCGATTTCGAGCTGTGATAAGGACCTTGTTCATTTCCGGTGCCAGCTCTGCAACCCGGGCAGCTGATGGCTGACACCAGTGATTGTCCCACATGTCACAAACAACGATGCACGTTTCCCTGGGTGCCCAGTCAAACGGGCGGAAGGTGGAGTGCCACATTCCGGACTCTGGTGCAGTTTCGGTTCGCACGCGCGCAGTCAGATGCAGTGGATCCTCTGCCATGAGGGCTGATGAAATCAGCAGAAGAATAAGCCCCGGCAACCCGGCGGGTTGAAAACTCCGGAACAGGTGGTTTTTCATGGCATATATTTCCGCTGGAAGGCTGGTAAGAAATTCGGTTGCGTGAGAAAACGCCGGTGGGGCTGTCGATGTTTATCTTCGGGAATGCCGGAGAGTCTGTCAAAGCTGAAGGCCTGGAGACCCGGTGAGGCAGTCCAGTGGAGTCAGGGGGCGTTGCGGTGAGTCCCCGAATGCGTAACATGCGGTTCGTCAAGCAGGCCGCGATTATGCATGGAATGTACCAGTTCCCTTGCTACAGGCCCGGCTGCCCGTCCGCCGGAACCACCGTGTTCCAGAGCGACGACCACCACATACTTTGGCTGCTCTGCGGGAAAATACCCTGTGAACCAGGCGTGATCGGGCTTTCCCGGTGAGGATTCTGCCGTTCCCGTTTTTCCGGCGAGGCTGACCCCAGGCACGCGAATCGTCCTGAATCCTGTCCCCATTGGGTCTTCTACGGCTGCGAGGAGTCCATCGCGTATCGCGTTGAGTGTTTCGGAAGATACCCCCGGGATCTGCCTTCGGAGGAACCCGCGCGGTGAGTCGTCGGCTTCATCAACTTTTCTTGAAAACCCTTCGTCGCTAACAACATGGGGTGTCACAAGCCAGCCACCGTTGGCAACAAATGCCAGAAGTCGGGCCATCTGAAGTGGCGTGACCGTTAGTCGGGACTGCCCAATTGCAAGGCCGGGCGCTTCCCGCTCAAATCGTCTGCGTGCGGCTTCGGAGATTGTGGCTGGATCACCAGGCGGATGCGGTACGGTGCCGCTGCGTTCAAATGGCAGGTCGACACCGGTTCTCTGGCCGAATTCCAGTCGTTCGCTCCACTGAATCAGCGGCGCTGTTCCCATACGTACAGCGGCATCGAAAAAATACACATTACACGACTGGGCCATTGCTGTTCGCAGTGTTACCGTGCCATGGCCCCTCCCATGAAGTCGGAACAGCAGACACCGGTGTTCATCCGGATTCTTCAGAAACCCCTGACAATCAAACGGCATCTGTGGTGTGATGGTCTGTGTCTGCAGACCGGCAAGGGCCGTGACAATCTTCCATGTGGAGCCCGGTGGCAATGCCATGGCCTGAAACCGCGAAACAAATGGGCGGCGGGTATCGCTGTTGACTGCCAGCCACTCTGCCTCTGTCCCATGACTGAACATGGAGAGGTCAAAGTCTGGTGCACTTGCAAGAGCAATCAAACGCCCGGTGTCGGCCTCCATTACCACAACACTACCACCCACCGGAATGTGTTCCGGCTCCGGGGGCGTCAGTGTTTCCGTGTTTTCCAATGTGGCCTGAGTTGCCGGTTTCAGCAGAACTCGTTCGGCATCACCGAGGACTTCCGCCAGTAACTGTTCTGCAAGCAGCTGCAGTGGCAGGTCAATGGTCAGCAGAACATCACGCCCACCCACAGGCTCCCGCACGATTTCGCTGGAAACAATTCGCTGTCGACGATCTCTGACTGTGCGCTGAAGTCCTGACACGCCGGATATTCGATGATTATAACTTTTCTCTACACCAAATCTGCCCGTTCGTCCTTCAGCAACTCCCATAGTTTCTGAGTCATCAGACGCAGCGCGTGTTCTTGCGCCCACAAGGTGCACAGCTACGTCCGGTGCCTGATAACTTCTGCGCGTCGCTGTCTGAATACGCACTCCCGGAAATCGCTCCGGATGTTCGCCGATCAGGGCGGCAGTATCCTGTGAAACATTTTCCAGGACCGTATGCCATGCTTCCTCTTCACGAACGATAATCCGATCTGCATCGTTGCGTTGCGGAGGTGTTGTGAGTGCATCACGAACGGATGAGGCCCAGCGAAGAATCCAGTCTGGCTGCCATTCAGACTCAGCGGAATCCTCGTCGTCTGACAGAGACGTGGCGGCTTTTGTTTCGCGCGATTGTCGCAGGTTCACATTGTCAATGATCTTCTGCACCCGCTGCTCTATCTGGGTTCGTGTCTCCAGTAGTTCGGCTACGGAAGTTTCTGTCAGATCACAAAGTGTCTGAATCATTGTCTCTTTTTCGTGCAGGATTCTCTGCTCCGTGCGACGAACAAGGTCTTCATTCCGGCGTTCCTCCCGGCTGAGTCGCTGCCGGATCTGAAGCTTCAGCCATGTCGAATTGGATTCGGTTTCGAGCCAGCGATAATGAACCTGAACCGCAAAATGCTCTTCATCCACGGCCAGCACTGTGGAGTCAGCAAGGATGCGACCATCCCGCGCTGGCAGAATTTCTTCCTCGACGGTGGTCGCTCGAAGTGCATCCAGATAAGACTCGGAAAGTTCTGACTGTACAACCGCCACCCGAAGCAAAATCACAAACATCCCGACACTGAAGAGTCCACCCAGCAGCAGAAGTCGCCACGCACTGTTTGGACACAGCTGTTCCCGGGAACACTGTGACTCTGAAAAAATCGGATGCAGCAGCGAATTTCGCATAAACGTCTGCCTGGCCTCTCAAGCTGTGACTCGTCGAAGTCCGGTCTCTTCCGCCAGTTTCATCAGAAATGTCAGGCTGGCACTGACGGGTACTGCAATCAGAACAAGCGGTTGCATCCTCTGCAGAACCTGCATCATGTCCGGAGGTCCTGACGGCCAGTCACGCACCGGAATTCCGCTCAACTGTTCCAGTGTCAAGGCCACGAGAACGAACACCGGTAGCTGAAATGCTTCTGGAAGGCGCAGTCCGAAACGACTTCGGCGATACTCCCCAGTCTCATCACGAGATGAAAACAGGGCCGCGGTCAGGAATGGAATCACAAAAGGCACAATGGGCAGCAATGTGGGTCTTGCTGTCCAGTCGGCCAGCAGCAATAGTCCTCCGGTCAGCAGCGCGGGCGCAGCAGGGGCCCAAAGCAACACTGCACACACGATGGGCAGAAACAGCGTTCCGCGCGGAACCGTGTCCTGAAAAGCAATTTCCAGGACGATAGAGCACCACGAAAGTAGCAGTGAACACGTCAGAAACTTCATGGTCCTTCTCCGGAAGATCCCGGTGGCACGGGTTGTGTTCCCCGGTTCTGCGTTCGTGCTGTTGGCGCCTTTTTGAGGGGGGCCTTTGCTGGCTCCGCCGAATCGAGCTCCCAACGAAGAATCTGAACCTGCTGTACGCCTTCGGGATCCACGGCCGGGGCGACGCGAATATCCCATTGCCCACCAGCGAGAAAATTCGCGCTGACGACGCTGCCAAAGTAAAGCTGCGGACCGTTCAAACCCTCGGTTCCAGCACTGACAATATCATCGCCGGCTGCAACGGGTTCTGTGTGCGATATACCAGTCAGGCGACATTCCTTTTCACCGGTCCCCTCCAGTATTCCCCTCGCACCGAAATGCAGTCCATCCTGCGTGCGTCGCAGCAGCATGACGTGTGACCGAAATCCCTGCGCTGTGACCGGCTGCACCAAACTGACCCAGCGAGAAACCTTTTCAATTCGACCAATGACAGTGAGCCCGTCGAGGACGCGATCTCCGGGACGCACGGAATGGTCGCTCCCCACATCCACCACACCGCCTGTTCCCTGGACGACCAGTTCCGAACGCGTAATGCCCCTCGTCTTTCCTGCGTCAATCACAAGTTCCTTCAGTACAGCAGGCATCCCCTCACGACTGCTGATCACGTTGGCGGGAATCATGTCAAGCTGGAGCAGAGATTCACGCACATCTTCCCCTTCTGTAACTCCAAAAACTCCAAATCGAACACGGTCACGCTTCATGTCCCGTCGGAGGCGGGCGTTTTCGATCATCAGTTGTCGTAACATTGCATCACGGCTGCGGGATTGCTCATGCAGGTCCTGCTCTACCCCGTCGGACACCTTTTGATCCCGGGGACTGGCCCGCCCGGAAACAGCCAGCACCGCAAGACGCCCGGGAGAGAAAATATCGTGCAGAACAGGCCGTACGGCACCCAACATACCCAGATGATCGGCTGCAGCAGCAATCAGCGATAATGCCCCAAGGCATGTCGCTGTCAGCCACATTCGTAATTTCTCGGTCTCAGCTCGCATGGATCCAGAGTCCCTCAGTCACCCGTCTGTGTCTCTCTGTGTCCCTGTCTCTCAGGCCGCTTTCAGTCCATCATCCAGTCCGTTTTTCCAGCGATCCAGATGATCCAGACAAATCATTGCTCCTCGAGTGACGGCGGTTCGGGGCGACTCGGCAATCCTGACCGGAATCCCCAGGTGCTGAATCAGAAAACGATCAATTCCGCGCAGAAGAGCACCACCGCCGGTCAGGACCAGTCCTGTGTCCGCAAGGTCCGCAATCAGTTCCGGCTGACATCGCTCGATCGTTCTGCGGATCGCCTCAACGATCTCAAGCAGAGGTTCCGACAAGGCCTCCCGAACCTCCTCACTGGTCACCAGCGACTTTCTGGGAATGCCACTGGCAGTATCCAATCCGCTGATTTCCTGAGTCAGTTCATGTTCCAGAGGTGCTGCACTGCCAATGGATGTCTTCAGATGCTCCGCTGTCAATTCCCCAATTCGCAGGGAGTACCGCCGCCGCATCCAGCGCACGATGGCGTCGTCCATGGCGTCCCCCGCGATGCGAATCGACTGCGAAGCCACAATATCCGCCAGACTCATCACAGCCACTTCTGTGGTGCCTCCACCAATGTCACACACCATGCTGGCCATCGGCTCAGAAACGGGAAGCCCGGCGCCGATCCCTGCTGCCCGGCAATCTTCTATCAACCAGATTCGCCCGGCCCCCGCTCGCTCCGCGCTGTTAAAAACGGCTCGCCGCTCAACCGCACTGATTCCCCCGGGAACTGATATCAGCACTCGAGGCCGAAAGCCTCGTGATTTGCCGGTGGCCTTTCGCAGAAAATACCGCAGCATGGTTTCGCACAACGCGAAATCATGAATGACACCATGCTTCAACGGACGAATCGCCTGAATGCTATCGGGTGTTCTGCCCAGCATCTGAGAGGCCAACTTACCGACCGCAGTACCTCGCCCGGCCACGCGATGACCAGTCCTCAAAACAGCTACCACTGAAGGTTCGTCCAGACGTATTCCTTCCCCGGGCAGACCAATCCGGGTTGATGTTGTCCCCAGATCAATCGCCAAATCCGCACACAGTCGTTTTCGAAGCCACCCCAGCATCCCTGCTTCCGTGTTCTCAGGACTTCAACTGCATTCGCGTTCCCGCGCCTGCTTCAGTGAATGTTTTCCTGCCATCTATCGCCTTGATCCCGCCAGCCATGTGGATCCAGCCATTTCCAGACAACACGTTTTTTACTCCCAAAGCGGCTTTTTCTGCAATAGGCTCTCTGTAAAGGCAAAAACGGCCGCTTTTTACTCAGGCTGAGTTCCGTAAACCCAGACGCGATCATTTTGTTCCCTGTGCTGTTCAGGTTACCAGTATTTCCTGCTCTGCTGCAGCAAAAAAAATCCGGTTCCTGTGGACACAGGAACCGGATCTGCAGTCATGCTGCCGAAGGCCACAGGCGTGCTGGCCTGTCCGCAGAAAAATCAGGGCTATCTCAGGCGTTTCCGGACTTCGGACTGGGTTCGTCCAGAAGTTCGTCCGAATTGGCCACAAAATCCTGGCTGTCCGAGGATGCACCAGATTCGTCGTTTTCCGGCTTCATGGTGTCAAACGCCACTTTATGACCGGGCAGCCAGAGCGGTTCTACCTGTTTCCGCTGGAACAAATTCGCAATGTGCTCATGACATGTGAAGAACAGTACCTGCTGGCCCTCTTTGGCGACCTCAATCAGGCAATCCGCGGCCGCTTCGGTTCGCTCCTGATCAAAGTTCACGAACAAGTCGTCCATGACCAGGGGTAACTCGATCCCGCGGCGGGCAAATTCCCGGACCAGAGCAAATCGAATCGCGAGGAATAATTGTTCTCGTGTTCCTCCGCTCAGCTGCTCGACACGAAACGTCTGGCCGAATTCATCATCAATACACAGGAAATCTTCTCCCAGCGGCGCCCAGATTCGATGGTATCGGCCTGCCGTCATGCGGTGCATATACGACGACGCCGAGACCAGCGTTCCCGAGATGTTTTCCTGTTCAAACCGACGGCGAATCTGCATCACCGCATCCAGTTCCATCTGCAGGGCCAGCCACTGCTCTGTTGCTCGATAGATCTCTGTGGCCAGCGTGGACTTTCTGAAGAATTCCACATGTGAGTCCCGACGGGATTCCAGCAGGCGGATTTCCTGCTTCAGGCTGCCGAGTTCTTCATGATGTCGGTGAAGCCCCTGCTCCACCTCTTTCAATTCCACGGTTCGCAGCTGGATCGTATCCTTTGTCAGCGGTGCCTGAAACTTTTGCATTTCGTCTTCAGTGATGGCCAACTCGGGTTCTGCCAGAGACGCTTCCAGCAGCTCATCGTTCGCCTTCTTCAGCTGCAATTCCAGCTGCGTTCGTCGATTGACGGTTTCCTGCTGCTTCTGGAGTTCCTCGCGACCGGTCGTGCCCGTTCGGGACAACACGGCGCCGCGGCGTAACTCAGCCGCCTCTGCCTGATGCTGAGCATGAACTGCATCACGGGCCTTACTTTCAGATTCTGTCAGGAGTCGCTCCCGTTCGGCCCTGTCTCTATCATGCGTCTTCAACTGCAGCTGCCACGCAGAAAGAACTTCCAGTGGCCTGGTGAAGTCGGGCTTCTTAGAATTATTCAGCCGGATTCCGACCTGCTCCACGCGAATTCGCATGGCTTCGAACATTCTTCGAAGCCCTTCAACTTCTGGTGCCGAGTTGCGCCACTGTGTGGAAAGCTCGCGAACATCCTGAATTCGACGCCACCACTCAAATGCCTGTTCAATCTGCAGCGTCTCCTGCATCCCAATGGACTGCAGCAGTCGGCACCACTCCTGACGAATCGCATTCAGTGCCTGCTGCGACGCGCGGAATCGATCCCGCAGCATACGCAGTCGCATACGGCGAGCCGCCGCCCGGAACTGTTTTCGCTGCAAAACCTCCAGATCGGCGATCCGCTGGGAACAGTCACCAATTCTATCGACCATTTCTGCCGTCGAGGACTTCCATTCCTGGTCCAGCTGCCTGTCGTGATTGTGATGCCGGTCTGCAACGGCCATTCGCTGAATGCGTTCCTGCAACTGTCGCAGCTGACGATCAGCCTGACGCGCTTCGTCGGCCAGATCGTCAAGCCGGATTCCGACGGTTGAGTCAAAGTGGTTGCGTAAACCGTTTCGAACGGCCCACCACATGATGCCGGCAAATCCGAAAGCCGCAGCTGCGAGCGCACCGCCCAGAGATCTTTGTGGTTCCCCACCGATGGAGAATGTGGCAATTCCGAACATGCAGAGCGCCGCACCGACCCAACCCATCAGCGAGATGGTTCGATCAACCCACGATGGAATCGTGTCTTCCACGTCCACTCGATCAAGTACCCTGCGGACAGTCTGAATCTTCAATGCCAACTGCTCTTCCTGAAGACGGAGCCGTCCCAGATTCTCCAGCTCCTTCAGACGCTGCTGCTCGCGGTCGATCGCTTCGTCCACGGGCATCCCCAGCTCGTCGAGCTGAGCGTTCAGCTCCACCAGTTCACGCCCACTGCGATGGGTCATGCTGCGAGTCCAGCGCCGGAGCTTGCCGCGCTGCTGCAGCGAGTCCTGATACCGGCGGGCCATTTCAAGGAGCCGATTGTGTGAAGCAGGAGATGTATCAACGGCGCCGAGTCTTTCCAGCGTCCAACCCTCACCCAGCTGAGCCATCTGATGAGTCAGTTCGCGACGCAGCTCACTCGACCGATCCTCAGCCGTGCGGATCGATTGCTCGATCTGCTTCAGCCAGTCAGATTGATCAACAAGACTCTGTATCGCATAGCGTTCTTTCTCGAACAGCTGATCCGTCTGCAGTCTCTCGGCCTGCGTTTTCAGCTGCGCAGACTGCTCATTCAGACGGTCACGGCGGGAATTGGCTTCCTGCATGTCCTTTTCAGCAGCTGCAAACTGCTTCAGCGAGTCTGATGGATCAACGAGAATCACAGGCTGCTTTGCGAGGTCTTCCCTGAGCTCCTGGACACGCTTCCATGGTTTGTGGCAGTTCTGTAGATATCGAAGGCCCTTCAGCTCGTTACGAATCGTGGCTTCGCGCTGCTGCAATTGCTCTATTTCTGCCGTGAGCTCGTTCCGTCGTTTTGTTACGCGTGTGTGCTGATCACGAGCCGCTCCAGGCGTCTTCCGCGCAGTGGATAGTCTGGCATATTGATCAAACAGCTCGGGCAGTCGACCGGTTTTCTGATCCTCGCCAAACATTTCGGCTCGCCGACTTCGCACAGAGGCCAGCGCGTCCAGAATCTGTCGTCCCTGAGGCCCCAGAGACAGGCCATAGATGTACTGGGCGACCTGGCCGGTTCCCAACGTGGCCAGTTGCTGCAGTTCACGAACACCCACAGCGAAGACGTCGGAATAAACTTCCTCGCTGGTCTCTGACAGAATAGCCTTCATCGCCTGTTCACGGTCTACACCCTCGGCGCCGCCGGACAAACGCAGCTTTCCGCGATTACTGAGTTCTGCTCGGCGGAATATTCGCCAGGTTCGTCCACCATGTTCACAGCGGATTGCGCCGCGCCACGGCTGACTTGCATCCGGGCGATGCCATGCTGGCTCTGATTGCAGAGGGTCGTAGCCGTACAGCGTCGAACGAATAAAACGCATCAATGTCGTTTTGCCGGCTTCGTTCGGGCCATAAATTACGTTCAGACCACGCGGGTCCAGCCTGAGCAAAAGACTGCGCCAGATGCGAAAACGATCTATGTCAATTTCCGTCAGCCTCATGCCGCCGTCCTCAGTTCGATGTTTTCCTGTATCACCATCGCCTCAACACTCTCTGCTGTCCGCCATCACCACTGTCCGCTGACATTGTTGTGTGCGGATTTTCCTAATTGTCCATTTCTTCTTCTTCTTCTTCTTCTTCTTCCGCATCACCGGCAGCCTGGTCGCCGACCATGCCGGCCTGATGGGTGTCTCGGGTACGATGCCGCTCGGTTGCCGACTGTCCGTCGGAGTGCTGAAGGGCGGACGTGCCTTCGAGATATTCGTGCTCTTCCATGTCCGAATCAATTGCGGAGGCCAGATCATCATCCGCTCTATCGACGCTGAATCGCGGCTCAAACCAGGCGGCTCCATCCCGCCTCAGCCGGGCAAGAATCTGTTCCGGATCAAGGGACGGCAGCACAGTCGTTAGTCGCTGCTTCCAGCCTGTTGAGAGATGGCTGTCGGCATCAATCAGTCTCTGCAGTTCGGAATCCCGCAGCATCGAAGGACGTGTCAGGATCTGCTGATACTGATCTGCAAGTGTCTCCACGGGATGCGCCATGGGCCATGGGTCCGGCAACGTACGAATATCATGCAACAGTCGAATCTTCCTGACAGAAGAGGTCACTTCGTCTAATTCGACTCCCAGGGCCGTATCAAGGTCGCTTTCCAGCAGTGACTGCAACAGTGGCAAAGATCCCCGAAGAATCCACTGGACAGACCAGATTCGATCCGATGCACCGGACCGAACCTCCAGTAGACGCGTCTTCATCTGCTGCAGAAGTGTTGACAGATCTGTTCCTGCAGACACGCGAATTTCAAGCTGCTTCCAGTCGACGCAACTGGTGTCCAGTGAAGTGATTCGGACTTTGCCGTCTTCTGCCACTTCAATCAGAGAACATGCGCCTGAGACCGCTTCGAGGCGACTGCGTGGCTGAGTCGTCCCGGGGGAATGCATAACGCCACTGTCTCGCCACCACGTTGATCGGGACAGGTCACCCGTCAATGCCAAAAACTGCAATTGCCCTTCTCGTAATGTTTCATCCGCAAACTTCAGAAATTCGGCGTCAGCTCCCTGCTCTGCAGCCGCATCGAGGCCTTCGCGCGAATGACCATGCTGACGCTCTGTGCGTTCATCCAGCCTGGCCGGTCTCTCGCGTCCCTCGGTTTCCAGAGACCGCCAGACGGTGACACTGCCGTCGTCCGCTGGCGCGGAAGCTGCGGACCCCGTTGAAAGCAATTCGGCTGTCGCAGGGTTGGAAGTCATAGCGCCCAGGACGTCGTCCCCGGCTGTCGCTGCAATTGCTGCGATCCTGCGCGACTCTTTGAAACTTGCCCGCGAAATGACGCCGATTCGAAATGGCTGGATCGATTCCCCGCCTTTCGCAATCACCTGAATTCCAAAGTCGTCCACGTTCCCAAGCCACATGGATGAAGAAATCAGGGTGACGGGCTGGTCGTCAACTACCAGTTCTTCCGGTTCAGGGCTGGAACTATAACAGATGGAAACGTTGTCCGGTAATTCGGGAATCGCTCGCCATGCTTCGGCTGGGTCTGTGTCACCTGGAATCACAAAGACCTGAATACCCTTTTCGTGCAGACGCCGGAATCCTTTCAGCACAGTCAGCCGTGCCCGCAGACTACGGTCGGATTCCAGAAAAACGTTCCCCGTCAGCAACAGGAAATCCACATCGTGACGAAAACAATTTTCCACCACTTCGTCGAATGCCTGCAGTGTTGCGTCCTCGAATTCTGTTCGAAGCTTGTCACTCAATACATCGGCCGTGTGAACACTCACAGGCACATCAAGCCTGATATTCGCCGCCTGAATAAATCGCTGCGGATGATAGCCCATCGCACAGAATCCCTTCCGATCAAGGCATCAGCGCGCCCACCGCCGAAAACACGACGCCACGGCAGATTCGCACAGAACATGACAATTGCATTTCCCTCGGGTGCATTTCCCCCGGGCGGGGAAATTGTCCCTGTCATCTGAAAATGACTTCCAAACAAGCCGACTGCCGATCCATTGCCGTCAGGCAATCTGCAAGCCGTTGCCCAAAGGACACCAGAACGACTTGCAGACTTCCCTTGATAAGTTGTCAGCCAACACGCTCACGTTACTGTTTTCAAACGATGACGTAAAACCGACCCCTAACCACATTGAACACGTTTCAGATTCTTCAATGTAATCAAATCGTCCTTCACCAACCAGCAATGGCTGACTGTTTAGCTGGCACGACAAGGGACTTCGGTAAGCTGCCGTCGTTGGCGAAGTCTAATAAAGCTGAGGGCTTGGGGAAAGCCTTCCTGAGACGGGAAAATCCTTTTTGGCTTCCCCCCAAAACGGCTTCACAGATCCTCGCTACCAGTGACTCACCGCTCCTCTGCCTGTTTTTCATGCTTGCCAAACCATTTTTTATCGAAGTGCCCCGGCGGTTATTGGGATTCTCAGACGCAGGAAATGGCCGGTTTCTCTCGACTGAAATTCACTTCTGCAACCCACGGCAGCACTGGAGGCATGGTATTCCTTGGTAAAAGGAATGTATATTGCTGCGGGTGGTGCTTACTCGCCAGGGCTGGAATTCCACCTTGCCCTGGTTCTTCTGCCATGTGTTACTGGTGCTTTGGGGAGCTTCTTTCAATGCGAAGATACCGCCGCGGTTTTACTCTGATCGAACTGCTTGTGGTGATCGCCATCATCGCGATTCTGGTTTCACTGCTGCTGCCTGCCGTTCAACAGGCACGCGAGGCCGCGCGAAGGACGCAGTGCAAAAATAATCTCAAGCAAATCGGGTTGGGTCTGCACAACTACCTCTCCACCCATTCCAAATTCCCTCCCGGTCGCTTGCTTCCGGACCTGACCATTGGCGGTGCCGTACAGGCCAGCTACACAAGCTACAGCAGCAACGCCACCAATATCTGGACAGGCAATCGGTCTGTGCACATCTTTGTCCTGCCGTACATGGAGCAGGCAAATATTTATAACCTGATCAACTTTGCCGGACCCAATTCTACCCGCATGACGACCGCAGGAACTCCGTCGAACCCCAACTATACGGCGTATGCGCAGGCGGCAGGCCTGTTCCTGTGTCCGTCCGATGCCAACACCGGAGTCATCATCACAGAGAACAATTACGTCTACAATTTTGGAGGAAGCACCCCTTATGCCGGAGCAACAAATACCACAAGCCAGAACGTGTGGACCGGGACAATCAGTGTCGGTGCGCAGACCTTCCCGTGCGGAGGCAACGGTGCCTTCACCGCCGGTGCCGCACTTGGCGATCGGGATTTTACCGACGGAATGTCCAATACTGCCATGTTCGCAGAACGCACAAAAGGCTCCGCACGTGCAGCAGCGTCAAGTCCCCCAACTCCGGCGGATATCATCACATCTCCAAACCGACAGAATCTGATGCTCGCTCCCTATGTCATGTATAACGACTGCCTGAACGCCCCCAAAGTCGCCAGTAGCTTCAATTTTACAACCTTTGGTCGCTGGGCCTCTGGCAGTGATTACTCAAACGGCTGGCCTTTTGCCGCTTACTCGGGGACCATGTACAATCACGTGGCCACTCCCAACTGGCGCGGAAGCGATTGCGGTAACTGGAGCGCCATCTCGGACACCCCCGGCGAACACGCAATCATCTCCGCTCGAAGTATGCATACCGGGGGCGTCAATGTGATGCTGGCAGATGGCAGTGTCCGGTTTGCCAGCGACAATATCGATCTGGGTGTCTGGAGAAACGTTGGCACACGCGGCAACGGCGAAACCGTCGGCGAGTGGTAGATTCAGGCCGCATGTTCGGCAGTCCAGCCCTGTGTCTCCCGGGCTCGAGGCCGATGATGTCTCGATGGAGGGCTTCAGGATGGTCCTCCATTGATCAGTTGATTCTGCCCTGATGCTCATACAAACTGCCGGAAATTCAACACCCTATTGTGTTTTCCAGAGGTTTCTTTCGATGAAGATGTTTCTCAGAAGCCTGGTCCCCCTCTGGCTGCTCTGCTGTTTCGCGGGATGCGGCAACGGCCCCGCGTCTGAATCCACGGTCTCACAGACTGAAGCCGGGTACGAAACCGGGCTGAAAGCCTTTGAAGAAGGCGATTTCAATTCCGCTGAGTCCACACTTGCGGCGGCGATCAGCAACGGAACACTCCAGCCGGATCTCACCGAATCCGCAATCCGTACTCTGGCCCGCGCCCGCGTGGCACTTGGAAAACTGCCCGAAGCCGAAGCGGATCTGAAACAGCTGCAGGCAGGTGCCATGGAAATGGATCAGTTCTGGGTCGCAATGGCCGAACTTGAACTGAAAAAAGGCAACAACGCCGAAGCCAAAAAAGCGATCCAGCAGGCTCGAACTACGAATCCCCGCCTTGTCCTCCCCAAACCTCTGGCGTCTCTTTGACGGCACACGGTCCGGAGTTTCATTCCCCGCAATAGCGTCGCGGCTGCAGATTCGGTCAGGCAGTCAACCCCCCGCAGTTGGCGTGTAAGTTACCGCCGAATTGCGGTGCCACGCTCCAGAAACGGAGCGTGAGCACGGCAAAACGCGAGCCAATTATTGTTGACCTACCGGCCTATTCGTCGTCTTCGGCCTGATTTGAGGCACTGCTGGTTTTGCCAGCAGACTCATCAGGGCCGACGTCGTGAATCGATGACGCAATCTCGCGCAGCATGGCTGTGGCATAGGTGCCGGCGGTGAGAGAAAACTTCAGGCAAAGACTTCCGTCATCCTGCAGTTCCACAGAACTTTCCTGGGGGAACTCAACCATCCGACGACGAGCCCCGGACGTCAGCCTTGCAAAACGGGTAAAATCACTCCATTGCACTCCCAGCTTCTGCAGACATTCTTCTTCCAACTCCAGTGCAGGTCCAACGGCTGCGACCATTTCCGGACCGGGCATCGGGCCCGCCGGAACATACTCGTCCGGGTTTGCTCCTGGCGGCAGCAGGAATGGTTTGATTCCTGTTTTTCGAATAACCACATCACCCGGCTGCGGCGTACTCGCAGTTCCCGCTGACACGCGACTGGAAACCACGAGATTAAAGACGGAACTCTGCACGGCGTTCAACGCGAGCCGCTTCATCGTTCGGGACTGATTTTCCGGCCAGTGATCCTTTGGCAATTTGCCCTTCAGCAGTCGCAGTCCGTCCTGAATTGTGTTGCCGCCATGTCCAAAACGCTGCGAGCCATAATAGTTTGGAAAGCCGTTCGTCTGCAGTTGCTGCAGCCGTTCCTGAACCGCTTCCTGATCCGCTGCAGAAAAGACGGTCCCCGCCGGAGGACGCAGGACCAGCCGAAAACGATTTCCCTTCAGGTGTCCCGTCTTGAGCTTGTTGCGGTGCATAGTGACTGACAGCACCTTCAATTCCGGCATCTCAATCAGCGAGGCCGCGGTCGCGAATCTGCCCGGAATGGACACATACTGTCGAGTCACAGCCCAACGGTCTTTCTGACCGGCAAGGCCGATGTCGCTACCCGGTATCTCCAGGTGCCGGCCGAGAAGCGAGATCATCTGAGGGGACGAAAGCCCTCGCTTCTCAACCCACAACCAGGCATGGTCTCCGGTTCCGGAGGGTTCATACGAAGGAATTTCTTCCACACAGAAATCCTCTTCCTTAGACCGAATCCTGATGAACTCTACCACGGAAGGATTGCTGCGGGGAGGATCCAGAATTAAAGACACAGTTTCGGCAGGAACAGGCATGGAAGACTTTTCAGGAAGAATCAGATAACTGTTGGATCAGCGACAAACATTGCTGCCAGGCACAAGGAACTACAGGCAGAGAGGTTTGTCAGGAAAAAACACACAAGGACTCTGTGACAGAAAAGTATTAGAATCCGTCTGAAGAGCCGATGGTCCCATACAACGGTTTTGAATCGGACAACAGTTCGTTTCGGCCGCTGGAACTGACCCCCGAAGTCACATCGTCACACAGCAATGGTCGCCCCCGGGCTGTGAGCAAGCAGAATTGCCCGAAAAACACGAGAACCGACCAGCAATCACTATTTCATCGGCTTGCAAAGACAACTTTAAAGTGAGCATGCAGAAGTTTTTGACTGTTTTCTGACAGCACAACAGACCACTGCCGCCCGAAACAATTTTCCTCTGCTTTCCCTGGTAACGACCTGCATGCTGTTGGAAGCAGATCTTTCCGCATGGTCAGAGCCGAGCCCGCCTAGTCACGGGACCCCGGAACCACTTTGAATGATAACTCTTTGTCACCCCGAGTCACGACGATTTCTGTTTCCTGTCCCGACTTCAGGGCTTCAATGGCAAAGGTGTAGTCGTAGATGTTCTCCACCTTTTTTCCGGCAAGCCTGACAATGACATCGCCACCACGTACGCCCGATTTTTCTGCAGGGCCTCCTTTGGCGACGCCGGACAGCAGGACCCCTTTGACATCTCCCTGAGCGTAGTCAGGAACCGTGCCAAGATACGCCCGAAGTGAGGCGCGACGGCCCTCTTCTGCCGGGCGTTCCTGAGCTGCATACTGAGGTGCTTTCTCGGCTGCAATCAGGTTCCGACAAACAAGGTTCATGAGTCGGCCAACCTTCGAAATTCCCTCGTAGTTCAGTTTTTCCGGGGTGTCTCGTGGAGTGTGATATTCCCCGTGATTGCCCGTGAACGCAGACAGAATTGGCACGCCATGCAGGAAAAAGACGCTGGCGTCCGTCGGCAGGTAACTATCGTTCTGAAGAGACAACGAGAGCCCCAGCGGCACATTGGCCTTTTCTACCAGGCCCTGCCATGCCGGCGACGATCCAATGCCCTGAAGCACCAGTTTCTCCTGCAGACGCCCCACCATATCCATGTTCAGGCAGGCAGTAATGTAAAGGTTCAGGCCACCCGTGTTGGGACCACTTGTTACCTGGTCGCGCTGGTTCTGTTCGGCTTTTTTCTCCGAATCGTCAGGCTGGTCCTTCGCTGGTGGTGCTTTTTCACCTGGGGCTCCCTCGCCTTCCGCTGCGGAGGCATGCTGAGAAAACAGTGTTTCAAGATTTTTTACATAATGACTGGAACCCAGCAGCCCCAGTTCTTCGCCGGACCAGGCGGCAAAAATGATGTCTCGCTGCCCTTTCAATTCGCCCCCGGTTTTCGCGTTGGCCATCGCTTCGGCCATCTGCATCATCGCGGTGACGCCTGAGGCGTTGTCGTCAGCCCCGAAATGAATCCCCGCTCGTTCATCATCCCGTGCCAGCGAATTACCGTTGATTCCGGTTCCCAGATGGTCAATATGTGCTCCAACAACAACGACTTGCCCGGCCTGTTGTTCGTTGACCTGTAGCCGACCAAGAACATTCCTGCCCTTCTTTTTCTCATGCAGGATGTCAATCGTTGCTTCCAGTTGCGAGCCTGCCATCGGGAACCCCATGGCCGGTTCGCCGGTGTCCAGCTTTTCCTGAAGGACTTTGAGGTCGCGTTTGCCTTTTTCGAACCATGCCGCGGCCACTTTGTCGGAAACACTGATTACAGGCAGACCAGCTCCGGCAAGCGAGCCGTCAAATTGCAGCGGAACCAACTGATCCCGCACACCTGACGTGGGACCACTCACGACAATCAGCCCTTTTGCCCCCATATCCCGAGCCTGCATTGCTTTAAATCGCAGACTGGAAAAACGGCCAAAATGCTGTCGCTGCTCCGGCGTCAGCTTTTCCGGAAGAAATCGAAACGCAAGGACCCATTTGTCCTTAACGTCAAGATGCACATACGAATCGTACTCCTCGATCCCATCTGCTGCAGGAGCACGCAGTCCATATCCGGCGAAGACGATGTCGGTGGCCGCAATCTCGGCGTTGGCAGAAAATGCGACTGGTCGCCAGTCCTGATTTAGCTGCAGTTCTGCGCCGTCCACAACTGCGGAGTTCTTTTCCCCTGTTTTGACTCCACTGGTAAACTCAAATTCCTGGAACCATGTGTCATTATCACCTGCTGGCAGCAGTCCCAGAGTTTCAAAATGCAGAGCGACGTAGTTGGTAGCCAGCTGTTCGCCTTTGGTGCCCGTCAAGCGACCGCCCAACTGCGGCCGACACAGGTACTCAACGTGCCGCACGGCGTCGGCCGGGGCAAAATCACCGCGCCCTTCCGCTGTGGCTCCCATCACGCGGTCGCCAGACCCCGGTCCTGTTTCGGCGACTGCTTTTGCAGTCAGGCCGAGCAGTTCCAGGGCCTTCTCGTGGTTCCAGTTCCCCAGGAAGACCTGCGACTGATTGCTGACGGTACGCCCGGCGGTCCATGCCAGACGTGTGCCATCAGGATGGAATACCGGCAGACCATCAAATCCTGGCGTCTGGCTGACCCGAACCGGCTCGTGCTGGCCAGCCGCATCGATCATGTAGAGTTCAAAGTTGGAAAACCCATGCCGGTTGGTGGTGAAAATCAGATACTGTCCGCTGGGGTGATAGTATGGAGCCCACGACATGGCACCCAGCCGGGTGAGCTGCTGCTGATCCGTGCCGTCGATATTCATGGTCATGATCTCTGCCGTGGCCCCGTTTTCTGAAAAGCGACGCCAGCAGATACGTTTGCCATCCGGACTGAAAAACGGACCACCGTCATACCCCGGCGACTGTGTCAGCCTGCGGACGTCCGTGCCATCCGCTTTCATAATGTAGATTTCATTGGCCCATGCCGGGTCGAGGTCAAACGCTTTCTGCTGCTCTGGAGACAGTTGTTCCTGATACGCGGACCGGTTGGAGGCGAATGCAATCAGACTGCCATCCGGTGACCATGAGCCCTCGGCGTCGTAACCCTTTTCATTCGTGAGAGCTCGGTAAGTCTTTGTGTCCGGCTGATATTCGTAGATGTCATAAAACGCGTCGTAATCCCAGGCATAGCGACGTTCTTTACCCGATGCCCGCAGTTCCAGTTCTTCCCGCTGTTCTTTTTCAGCATCTGGATCGTCCTGGGTGGATGCGAACAGCATTCGCGTGCCATCCGGGTGAATCCAGGCGCAGGTGGTTTTGCCCTTACCCGGAGAAATTCGCTCGGTGTCACCAGTCTCCAGGTCCATCATGTAGATCTGAAAGAATGGATTTCCGGGCTCGCGCTCACTTTGAAAAATCATCCGACGACCGTCGGCGCTGAAATAACTTTCTCCCGCCCTGCGCCCCTCAAACGTCAGCTGACGTACACGCGTCAGCAGCCGTTCTTCCAGACGCCGTGCCTCTGCAGGATTTGTCTCGACGATGTCCTGCTCTGGAACCTGAGCACAAACCGAAGGCTGGCTGAATATCAAAGGTAACAGAATCAGCAGACAGGCTGGCACAATTCTGGGAGTTTCTGTTTTCATCGCACTTTCCCACAAATATTCCGGAAACTCAGGAAGCACTGTTCATAATCGTCGTCCGAACATCCCGCGTCTTCCCAATGATGTCTCGTCCCAATAATGTCAGGTCAGAAGTCGTGGCTGACATCGGACGATGACCTTGCTCGGTGAATTCGTCCACTGGATCACATTCAGGTCTGATTGAGATGCCAACCGAGGGAAAGCAAAGGATTTCGGACACTCTGCAAACGCCCAGATTACCAACAGCCGGAACCTGGAAGCAATGCGGCGGGCGACTTCTCCCAATCAAGAGCAGAATCCGTGGCGAGTTTCCTGAAAGTGCGGGATGCGGTCAGATCGGCGGCTCGGTTTTTTTTCACCGGTTTTTCAGAGTCTTGTGCAGCCTTCCCAGAGTTCCTGGGCTGGTGATTTGTGCGGCGGCACAACTCAGGTGATACGGGGTCATAGTCTGGCGAGGGCGTTGTCGCTGATTTTCAGCGGCATGGCGATCGGTCCCCCAGTGACGTGAGATTCAAAGGCCGCAAGTACCATCTCGATTGCACCTCGTGCCTCAGTGATCGAACACTTTGGCTGACGGTCCTGCTGAATGCAGTCAATCAAATCCCTCGCCGCTGCTGGATTGCCCCCTTCGTAGCCAGTGGCTGTGATGATTTCCGGTCTGCCAATTCCCTGAGTGGAAATGACCTGCCATGGCTCCGAACCGCCGGCAGCGCCCCAGCGAGCGTCCATCATCAGGTAAGCCGGGTTCGCATAGCCCGATGTGTGCTCAATGATCCCCTTTGTTCCCAGAATCCTCAAACCAAATCGATTAGGATTTCCTCCCGCGGCCTTCTTTGAAGAAAAGTAGCCGGTTACACCGCCACGAAATCGATACATCGCATCCACTCGGTCGCCGGCCAGCGGTCCAAGGCCCTCGTTCCCTTCTCGAACATGTTCTCTGGTAACGGGCCTGCCGGCCTGAGTCAGCGTCGCGAAACACAGTTCGGGATCACCGGCAATGGCACGCATCAGATCCAGAACATGAGTACCGAGAACCCATAGATCCTCGGGGCCTCCGCGAGAATCTTCTTTGCCACGCGCGCGAATCTCCAGGACGTCTCCAATCTGGCCGTCCAGGATCAGGCGACGGATGATCGATAATTGTGGCGACCAGCGACTGATATGAGCGACTGCAACTTTCAGATGACGCATCTCACACGCCCGAATCATCTCGTCCGCCTCGCCCAGTGTTCGGCATAATGGCTTCTCCAGATACATGTGGCACCCCTGCTCTGCACAGGCCAGCACCATGTCACGATGCTGGTCAACCCAGCGAGGACATACGGCAACAATCGTGGGCTGCTCCCGCTCCAGCATCTGACGGTAATCTGCATACATACGCGCCGCTCCGGTGCGTTCCTGCGCTTTCTGCCGGCCGGGTTCGTCATGGTCTGCTACGGCTACCACTTCGCAGTCCGCAAACGTCTGCCAGACAGCATCCAGACCGTGCCCGTAATCTCCCCGACCTGTACTGCCGATAATCGCCACCCTGTGCTTTTTCATCGAACGACCTTTTCTGAAAATTCTGAAAACGCTGAGTCAGATTCCGATGCTTTCAGCGTGAGAAACTGCAAGGCTCAGTGCCAGTCTGCCGGTGGACAAAGCTCGTAGACTCCGGATCTTTTCAACACTCACAGCAAGCCCTTTTCACCAAATCAAATCAACTAGATAAAGCCGTGCTGCGAGACTTCTGCGTCTGCCACCCGCACATCGGGAAATCCCAATCCTCTCTTTTATCGCCCTCGAAGATTACCCCTGAAATTCTCTGTCGATGTTCTCATGTGGGCTTGTGAGTGTTCCGTTTGCTTCGGAAATTCCATCACTGAATTCCTCAGCCACCCCCCGGAAAAGATTCCGGGAAATTTACCGCAGTGAGCGATTGATTCGATCCGGGGCAGATGTTCCGAGTTTGCAGAGGAATCCTGCGGCACTGGATTTACCAGTGGACGCAAGCACCAGTGGTGGCAATTCCAGCTCGCAGGTTTGGGCAATATTGACATTCTGAAACACAGTCGCAAAACTAATGCGTTTAACTGATGTCCTGCATAGTGAACAAGGCCACTCTGATAGACACCGCTGATTGACACCGCTGATAGATCCGCTGAACGACGTCGGGAAACGATTGCTGCTTTCCCGGCAGGAAGAGTTGACAATGTACGATATGATTCTGGGCGACTGCCACAAGTGTGACGGAAACGATACGATACGGCCTGAATCTAACCCCTGGAAAGTGGCTTTTTACAAGCTTCTGTTCCGGGTGCACATGGCGTGTCGCAGGTGCAACGCCAGATTTTCTGTGTTCAGACTTCCTGAGTTTCTGTCGCGAATGATTTTCTTTATGTTCCACTGACAGAACCACGGAAAACAACAGTCACACGGAACACGAACGGAGCTGCCTGTCCGGGCAGGACAGGCAGAGCGTTGAGGTCTTGTGGTGTGATGCGTTGCTTCAGGGGTGAAAAACGCCTTGCATGTCGTTAAACTTCAGCAGCGGTGGGAATTTGGAAACCGTCACGATTGGGATCTTTCAACAGTACATTGGCTTCCTGAGCAAATTCTCCCGTGTGTGTTTCTGTTTCGGGATCAAAGTTGAGCCACGGGCCAACCACGTATTCCGCACCGTTTTCCGGCAGACCCACGCCGGTTTTCATCATTTCGTGCAGCTTCAGGAAGTGCTCTGCTGCGTCCTTGTTATCTCCGAAACTGCCGGCTTTGGCGTTGAATGGGACTTTCTGTCCCAGACGCCACGAGTTATTCATGAGATGTCCTAAAACGCATCCGTAGTGGGCATCGTAGACATTGCCGTTTGCCAGTTCCGGGCGACCTTCACGGCAGGCCTGAATGAAGGCGGCCCAGTTTCCACCGGGCGTAACTTTTCCCGGGGTCACGTCAAGCTTTTCGCCATTGCTGCTTCCGGCCGGATAATACAGGTTTTTGACAATCCTGCCGCCGTCTTCAAAGTAGTACTCGTTTTCAACCTGATAGGGGTAACCTTCGAAGTTCACATTGCGGACGTTGAAGAACACCTGCTGTCCGTTGGCGTATTCTGCGATGCCCATCATGGTGTTTGGGGTTTCGCCCTGGTCGTTCCACTTGAATCTTCCACCGATCGCCATCGCACGCACCGGATGCGTCAGGTCTTTATCCAGTGCCCAGCGGGCGATGTCCAGCTGATGAGTCCCCTGGTTATTCAGGTCGCCGTTGCCGGTTTTCCAGAACCAGTGCCAGTTGTAATGGACGTAGTTGCTGTGGAACTGATCAATGACAGCCGGGCCCCGCCAGAGATTCCAGTCCAGATTTGCCGGGGGCTCGGAGATTGGCCTCGTACCAATACTGCCTCGCGGCTTGCAGCAGTAGCCGTAGGAAATTTTCAGCTTGCCGAATTTACCTGCCTGAATGGCTTCATGCAGGCCGGCGATCTCTGCACTGCTGCGACTTTGGGTGCCGTGCTGAATGACAACGCCGTACTTTTTCTGTGCTTCCACACAGATGCGACCTTCCGCCACGTCATGGCTCATGGGTTTTTCAACATACACATGCTTGCCCGCCTGGGCCGCCCAGATGGTCATCAGTGAATGCCAGTGATTGGGGGTGGCGACAGAGATTGCGTCCAGAGTTTTGTCCTCCAGGGCTTCCCGGACGTCAGCGATACCTTTCGCGGAGAATTTTTCTTTGAGTTTTCCCTGCATGGCATTGATGGCCGCGGCGAGGACTTTCTGGTCCGGGTCGATCATCCAGGCAATTTCGACATTGGGCTGGTCCATCCAGCCGCTCAGGTGACTCTGTCCGCGTCCATTGAGACCTGCCACGGCGATACGGACTCGATCATTGGCTCCGCGAATGTTTCCGGAGGCTTTGGTGCCAATAAGGATTAAGCCAGTGCCGGTTCCTGCCCTCAGAAAACCGCGTCGATTCATTCTGGTCATTGTTGATTTCCCCGGAAAAAGTCCCTGTGCCAATCCTTCGCTCGCCTTTGGCCCAATGGCTTAGCTTTTTGCGGAGGATGCCAAAACACCCCGGTTTCACCCGGTCCCAAGGCGGAAAGTCTGCCTGCCGTGAACGATTTCTACAACCGAGAATCCCCAGCGAGCTGACTTTTCAGGGAGTGTCGAGGCAGAGTTTCTGTTCCGGGGACAGAAAAAAATTCTGTCGAGGAACATAAACAGGCTGCCAAGGGCGGAAAAGTGCTGAGTCCGCTGGGGCGACTCATTGCAAGGTAAAAGAAGGCTGTTTTGAGATTTACGAGAAGTTGGAAATTCATGTTGCCGCAGGAAAGTTCGGTGCGGCCTGCTTTGGGAGATTTGGTGTCCATCGGATTCCCGGTTGGTCTCCATCGCCGTTCTGCGAAAAGTTTGCCAGATTTGGAAGTGAATGGACGATCCTGGTGTTTCCGTTCATGGAAATATTTGCCCTGCCTGGAGGATTTGAGGTATTCTTCAGTACTTCAGACGTTGCAAATCACTCACAGGAGCGTTCAGGTGAAGATTACGATGATTGGGACCGGTTACGTCGGTCTGGTGACCGGCACATGTTTTGCCGAGAGTGGCAACGATGTAACCTGTCTTGATGTCGATACTGCCAAGGTGGACCTTTTGAACCGCGGTGGTGTGCCGATTTACGAACCTGGGCTGGAAGAACTTGTGCGTCGGAACGCGTCGGCTGGGCGACTGAAGTTCACGACCGACTATGCCTCCGCCATCCGCAGTGCCCAGTGTATTTTCATTTGCGTGGGAACTCCACAGGATCAGTCCGGTGCGGCGGATTTGAAGTATGTTCAGGCGGCCGCCGAAAACATGGCTCCATGGCTGCGTGAAAACGCGGTTGTGGTCTGCAAAAGCACGGTGCCTGTCGGCACAAATCGTCGTGTTGCGGGCTGGATTGCGTCCCGAACCAGCACGCGTTTCATGGTGGCCTCCAATCCGGAATTCCTTAAGGAAGGGGCTGCCATCGATGACTTTACCAAGCCGGATCGCGTGGTTGTTGGTGTGGACGAGCCTGCGGCTGCCGATGTACTGCAGGAACTTTACAAACCGTTCCTGCGGACAGAAAAACCCTTTATCACTGTCGGCATCGAAAGTGCCGAGATGATCAAGTACGCCGCCAACTGTATGCTGGCAACAAAGATCAGCTTCATCAATGAAATGGCCAATATCTGCGAAAAGGTCGGGGCCGACATCAATGAGGTTCGCAAAGGAATCGGCCACGACGCCCGAATTGGTTTTTCCTTCCTGTTCCCCGGCGTTGGTTATGGCGGTTCCTGCTTTCCCAAGGACGTGCGGGCACTGGCTTCGCTGGCCGCTCACCATGGATTGGATGCCCGGATTCTGCGAACTGTGGATGAAACCAACAACGAACAGAAAACAACGCTGTTTCGCAAGCTGATCGATTATTTTGACGGAAATCTCGGCGGACGTACCATTGCGATCTGGGGGCTGTCCTTCAAACCCCGGACAGATGATATTCGAGAAGCTCCTTCACTGGTGCTGATTCAGAATTTACTGGCGGCCGGCTGCACGGTCAAAGTTCACGATCCGGTGGCACTGGACAATGTTCGCCGTGAAGTCGGAGATGTGATTGAGTACTGTGTGCATCATTACGACGCCTGCGATGGTGCGGATGCAATCTGCATCGTGACTGAGTGGAATGAGTTCCGAAACCCGGACTTCGATTACATCCGCCTGAAAATGAAATCACCTGTGATCTTCGATGGTCGAAATCTCTACGATCGTCAAAAAATGGCGGCTCGTGGCTTTCACTACAGCGGTGTTGGCCTGAGTGCCCTTCCTGTCGATCGGAAGTGATTCTCTTTAACCTGTGGTTTTCGTTGTTCAGTCAGGTCCTGTGAGCGACTGTTTTCGGACACGAAATCTCACTGGTCTTCTGTGTTTCTTTGTCCCTTATGACTGGTTCCCTGGGAATGATGAAGTTCACTGCCATGAAAACCAAACTCGTCCGGTCTCTGTACTCCTGCTTCGTTCTGATGCTTGTTTCCCAGTTGAGTGGTTGTTCCGAACAACCCCCAAGTGCATTGCCGCAGGGATTGGGGGTCTACGAAAAGGCTTCTCAGGAGTTGGCCCAGCCAGCGCCCCCGGCTCCCAATCCGGAAGACCTGCCGCTGGAACTGGGAGATAATCCGAATGACAAAACGGCTCCGAAGAAGACCGGTACCTTTCGCGTCAAATTCGAAACGACAGCGGGAGATTTTGTGGTTGAAGCCGATCGTTCCTGGGCTCCTCGTGGTGCACAGCGGTTCTATGAACTGGTCAAAGACAACTACTATGACGGCTGTGGCTTCTTCCGAGTCGTGCCGGGATTTGTGGTTCAGTTCGGAATCAATGGCTCGCCCCAGGTACATCAGAAATGGAATCGAAATATCCCGGATGATCCGGTTGTGCAGAGCAATCTCAGGGGCTATTTGACCTTCGCCACCTCCGGACCGGGGACCAGAACGTCTCAACTGTTCATTAACTACGGAAACAACACCAACCTGGACAGGACTGGGTTTGCGGCGTTTGCCAAAGTGATTGAAGGCATGCACAATGTCGACGCCATCAATCCGCGGTACGGTGAACAGCCCAACCAGACGATGATTGAAGAACGTGGCAATGATTATCTTGAAGCATCCTTCCCCGAACTCGACTACATCAAACGCGTGACGCTGGTCAGCGAAACGGAATGAGTTGTATCGTTTGCTGTGAAGCCGTTTAGTCGTCGCTGCCGGAATGCTTGCAGCTCATTGTCTGGATTGCTCTGCTGAGGCTGCTTTATGCCGGCATCGTCAGTGATTTTTCGTCGCGGCTGCTGGTTGTGTCACAGGCTGATTCCGGGGGCTGCTGAGTCCCGGTGGTGGAACGCTGCGGAGATTGCTCGATGAAGTCGCTGCTGTTGTTTTCTGTGCTGGGACTTGTGATTGTTGCCGGATTGGCAGGCTGCTCAAAATCTCCAGAGCCGGATGCATCGGGTGCGGCTACCGGACCCGGCGGAGAATCCTCTATCGCTGCCGACAATGATGCTCGCCCGAGCGATGGGCGGGGGGTATGGAATTTCAGGGAACGCACCTACGGCAGTGGCGTCCTTTTTCAATACCGCAACGGAGAGGAGGCCGGGAATTTCTCGATTCTGGAGTCTCTCGGCGGTGGCCTCGCAGCCTTTGACTTTGACCGCGATGGCTATGACGATGTGTGTATTGCCGGTGGTGGACATTTCAGTGAGAAGCGGATACTTCCGTACCCCACCGGACTGTTTCGCAGGACAGCGGCCTGGAAGTGGCAGAATGTGTCGCTTGTTGCCGGCGTTTCTGATAACTCCTTCTACAGCCACGGAATTGCCCGCACAGATTATGATCAGGATGGCATGCCCGATTTTGTTGTCACCGGTTACGGCGGCATTGAACTCTGGCACAATCTGGGTGATGGCACATTTGAACGCCTGCGAGACGCTGTGGGCCTGCTGGACACCCAGTGGAGCAGCAGTGCGGCATGGGGCGATCTCAACGGAGACCAGATTCCTGATCTTTACGTCGCTCACTATGTGAACTGGTCCTGGGAGAATCATCCGTTCTGTAATGGCGGACCAAACGGTGGTCGGGAAATCTGCCCGCCCCGCAGTTACACCGGCCTGACAGATACTGTTTATTTCAGTAACGGTGATGGAACCTTCCGGGACGTCTCGGCCGAGATACCACTGACCGCGGAAGGAAAGGGGCTGGGAGTCCTGGTCGCGGACTTCGATAATGACCTCGACAACGACGTGTACGTGACCAACGATACTGTCGCCAACTTCCTCTACGAAAACACAGGCTTCGGAACCGGCTCCGGAACTCTGAAAGATGTGTCGCTGAGCAGTGGTTCCAGTCTCAGCAGTCTGGGAGTGCCCGATGGCAGCATGGGCGTCGACGCGTGCGACTTTAACAGTGATGGCCTGCCGGAAATCTGGGTGGTCAACTACGAGCGGGAATCCAATGCCATGTACCAGAATTCCGGTGGCCTGGTCTTCCGCCACATCAGTCAGCGGATTGGCCTGAATGCCATCGGAGCGATGTATGTGGGCTGGGGAACGACCTGTCAGGACTTCGATCGCGATGGGGACGAAGACATCTTTGTTTCCAACGGACATGTGATCCGCTATCCCCAGAATGCGCCCCTGAATCAAACACCGCTGCTATTGGAAAATATGGATGGCAAACGTCTGGTGAATGTCGCCACAGGTGCCGGTTCCTGGATGACAACGCCGCACATGGGACGCGGGGCAATTGCTGCGGACTTTGATCTGGATGGAGACATGGATCTGGCCGTTTCCCGTACGAATCAACCGATTGCGGTGCTGGAGAATACTACGACCGCCCGGCGACCGGACTGGCTTGGAGTGAGGCTGATCGGTGTGAAAGCTGCCCGGGAACCGGTTGGCGCCAGGATTCAGCTGGAAGCTGGCCAGTCACAGTATCGCTTTGTCAAAGGCGGCGGCAGCTATGGATCCTCGCAAAGTGACTCCGTGCTGTTTGCAATTCCATCAGACGCTGGTGATGTCTCGCTGGAAATTCAGTGGCCATCAGGTACCCGACAGACTTTGAAAAACCTGCCCAAAAACCGGCATCTGGTGATTTTGGAAAACAATTCGCAGCCGGATGTGAGTCGGGTCGCGCAGTATCTGCCCTGAACAATACGGAGGATTCTCGCAGCGACCGTTCTCAGCGAACGGTGTTCCTGTAAACCTTCAGAATGCTGGCTGCAGTGGTTGCAGATTCGTCAAAACAGCCTGCCACCACATCATCGTCCCCATCATTGTCCACATCAGTCACAACGACCGAGGCATAGATGGGATTGCCCGACTGGATCACGTGGCGTGTGAAGACTCCCGGCTGAGTCTGCTCCAGCCAGATCAGTGCCTGCAGATCCTTTGCGTTTGCTCCACGAAGCGATTGCTGTGGCAGAATTGCTGCGGCAACAATGTCGTGATCCCCATCCAGGTCGATGTCCGTCGCCAGTGCCCGATGGACCCCGGGCATGGCGGCAATCGTTTCCGGTCGAAACTTCAGGCCCCCTTCGTTCACCAGCAGGCGGATCGCGTGGTAGGGTTTTACAAGATTGGAATCAAACGTGTCGCCGTTGGTGTAAAGAATGTCATCATCCCCGTCCCCGTCAAAATCTGTCAGTTCGATGCCGCTTGAACCCCAGGAAGGATCAGCTCCGGAGAACAGGCGTACCGTCTCGAATCGGTCTCCCCGATTCAGCCATGCCTCCACAACCTCATGTTCCTGGCTGATCAGGGCGACAAAGTCCTGCCGCCCATCACGATCCAGGTCGACTACCGGAACATGAATCGCTCCGGCACGCGAATCCAGTCGCTGTGTCAGCCAGACCTGAGCACCAGAATCATCGATCGTGTTTCGAATCAGATGAATTCCGCCGGTGCGATACCATCCAAATTCTGCCGCCAGCAAATCCGGATCTCCGTCGCCATCCATATCCCCGACACGCACATCCGCGACACGCCCCACATTGGCGAGCAGGATCTGTGGATTCAGTGACGTTTCGTAATCCGGGAGCCAGACCACCTTTCCCCGGTCGTGATCTTCTGGTAGCGGACTGCCGAGTTCTGAGATCACAAGGTCCTGCTGTCCATTGGCATTCAGGTCCGCCATACGAATCACTGCCGGGTTTTTCACTGGCCCCGAGATATCGCGATGTATCTGTCCAGAGGTGTCCATCAGTCGCACGTGTCCGGAAATCATATCGCTGCACCAGAACCGCGCCGGCGACGGCTGCCCGGAGTGACCAGCGGCCGACGGTGTCGCCAGCCCGACGAAAGAGACTGCGGAAATGCCGGCAATCTCGTTGGCCGTCCCGGAAAGGTTCAGGGATTCAAAGCGAATCGGAGATTCCTGAGCTGCCTGGTCAGCGCCCGGCAAAGCTTCCGGGGCTCGTGCCTGATACCATTTCACAATCTCTGACTGAGCCGGGACACTCAGGTCGGTTCGTCCGGACTTGTAGTAGAAATCAAATCCCCGCTGAACTTCGTGATACCAGTCGTCCCGCGGAAAACTCTCGGGTCCGGGTACCGCATGGCACGCGCCGCAGAAGGTTTTGACGGAGGCCGTGACGGCTTCGTTCTCTGCCAGAGTCACGGACGCAGGGCCAGTCAACTCCGGTTCTGACGAAGAAGAATTGCATCCCGAGCAGGGAAAACCGAGCATGAAAAGCAGGGCCATTGACGCGGCACGAGGAATTTCAGACGCCCGAGGAATCGAGTGCCGATTCTGCAGCCTGTTGACCATCACGCAGATTCCCTGCTAAAATAAGGAAGAAGATACTAATAGTAGTCAGACAGTCGGGGGTTTCTTCAAGGACTGTCGAATTGTTCGCAGTAAGTCAGTTGAACGACTGTCGCCTGGTCCATGTGACAGTCGCAGCAACAGTGTTACAACAGTCTGGTCACCCGGAATTCTGGTGACCAAACCTGTTTCTTGTGTCGCAGCAGAATGACTGGAATTCAAAAGGGATTTGTTCCGGCAGCGTTCCGCCGGCTCCAGTCAAAGTCCTGTTTCCGTGGCTGAATTTTTCCTGACTGGAAGATTATACCGTGACCGAAGCGGCGAATGTAACGCGAAATCTGGCAGTCGCAGAGACGTCGGTACCGGAGACTTCGGGATCATCATCGGCAGTCAGCGGAAACCGCTCCGGCGTGCGTCATCGCTGGCCGGGCCGTCGAGTGTTTATCGGGCTGGCAATCTGTATTCTGGCGATTTTCTCCCGCAATTCCTGGTGGCCTCCCGTCTTCCACCATATGGCCTTGCGCAGTCTTTCTGCGCAACAGCCGCAAAAAGCACTGCGCTGGCTGGATCGCGCGGAATGGATGGGCGCACAACGCGTCGACACTGCCTTGCTTCGGTGTCGTGCATCCCGGCGTATTGGAGACCCGGATCAGATACAGGCGGCAATCGCGGAAGCCGTAGCCCGCGGGGCTGAGCCGCGACTGATCGAACGTGAACAGTTACTCTTTCAGGCGCAAAGCGGTGAAATGTCAAGGGCCGGCCCCTACCTGTCACAACTTCTGACAGATACTTCAGGGGATAACCTTGATGTCTGTGCGTCCTTCGTGATCGGATATCTGCGAAATCAACGTTATCGCGAGGCGGGCACGCTGGTTGATGCATTGATGAAAGATGCCCCTGAAGATCCCTTTCCGTGGTACGTTCGGGGGCGAGTATCTGCACTTCAGCAACTGCTTCCAAAGGCCGAGGCTGACTATCGTGAGGCGATCCGGCGCAGTCCGCAGTGGATGGACCCCATTATCAGTCTGGCGGAACTGCTTGCTGAAACGCATCGGCAGCGGGAAGCTATTGACCTGTTCAAACAGGTTCTGCCAGAACCCGCGTTGGCTGGTCGAGCGGCCGTTGGGCTGGCGGAATGTCTTAAAGCGACGGGCACCCCCCAAAAGGCTCGCGAGGTGTTGCTTCAGACATTGCCCCTCGCAGAAAACGACCCCAGCCTACTGATTTCACTCGGGCGGATTGAATTCGAGGAAAGTCGTTTTTCGGAAGCCGCCAGTGTACTCTCGAAAGCGCTGACAGCCAGACCGTGGGCTGATGACGCCTTCTTTATTTTGGCGCAGTGCCAGCGTCAGATGGGGTTAGAGAAAGAAGCCACGAAGACCTTTGAAAAAGTAGAAGAATTTCGGAAAGCCCTTGCCGAACTGCGACAGCTGGAAGATCAGATCTCGGCCAACCCCACTGACGAGGCAATTCGACTGCGCAGCGGCGAATTGATGCTGAAATACCGGGATCCACAGGATGGCGTGGTGGAACTGCAGTCCGTGCTGGATTTGAATCCTGGCTGCCGCGAGGCCCACGCATTGCTGGCGGACTATTTCAGCAGGGGTGAGCCAATGACGGACTCTGCCCGAAAGCAAATGGAATACCATCGTCAGCGCGCCCGGTGATTTCAACAGCCTGCAATACCCGTCATTCCCGCCCCATTTCGTTATTCTGCGCAGGCGGAAATCCAGCGCCACGCCGGATCAGGCACTCCCCTCAACGCTCACACGGAAGCACGCAGGAAACCAGGGCCCCAAACCTGTTCCAGCCACCTTTTGTTGATCCAAAGCACGCGGGTACGCGTCAGGGGGGCATTCCGCATTTCCTGATGATCAGTCAATTCCTGCCTGCCGCGTTAGCGACGGAGGGACTCGGCCCACGATGGCTCTGCCGTCTGAATATGATCTGGCGTCTGAATATGAGACGTACGGCAAGGGAATGTACGCTTCCTGACGTTCGTTGCAGGCGCTGATTTCTGTTACCCCGTCAGTGGGCAACTCGTAGATTGGGCATCTTCCGATGGCGGCGCGGGGCTAGCCACCGGCGATGTTCTGCCAGCCCTCCGGTCTGATTCGAATGCCAACCTCGCACTGTAATTCCCGCGCGGGTGGGATCCATTGCGTTTTGCAGCAAGAGCGACAGGGAATAAGAAACGGTAGCTGACAACTTTTTATAAAAAAAAGCCCCCTGCGATTCCCGAGAAATCGCAGGGGCACCCGGTGAGGCAGCCGATGCCACCAGCACAAATCCGAAGGCTCCCTCTGTCTGGAGTTAGAGGGCCCCCTCAGATCAAAATGGATCAAAGATGTTTGTAGACGGATTCAAAATCAATTTCGTATCTTTTCATTTTCTTATACAGGGTGGTTCGATTGATACCGAGCGCCTTGGCCGTCTTCTGACGATTCCAGCCGGTACTTTCCAGAGCCTGAATGATCAGTTGTCGTTCGGGTTGCGTCAGTGCGGCTTTCAGAGATGCGTTTCCGAGGTGAGCAGTGACAGTGGCCCGGTGCTCGTCTTCAGCAAACAATTTCTCTGGCAGGTCTGCTGCGGTGATAATGCTGTTGCGGCAAAGCACAACAGCCCGTTCAATGACATTCACCAGTTCTCGCACATTGCCTGGCCAGTGATAGTGCTGCATCGCCAGAAGCGCGGATTCGTCGATCTCAGAAATTCGCCGCCCCGTTTGTTCGGTGAAGATCTGCAGATAATGATTGGCCAGGAGCGGGATGTCGCCGATGCGGTCCCGCAGAGCGGGCTGCGTCAGAGTGATCACATTGATCCGATAGTAGAGGTCTTCCCTGAAGCGTCCTTCCCGGACGGCATCTTCCAGATTGACATTCGTGGCAAGGATCAGGCGGACGTCGACTTTGTGTGTGGTTGTGCCACCTACCGCCTCGAACTCGCGATCCTGAAGGACTCGCAGCAGTTTGACCTGTAGCGCTGGTGACGCAGTGGCCACTTCGTCCAGGAACAGCGTGCCACCATCCGCCTGCAGGAAGCGACCGATTTTATCGTGAGTGGCACCGGTAAAGGAACCGGCGACGTGCCCGAACAATTCGCTTTCCAGCAGAGTTTCCGGAAGTGCCCCGCAGGCCACTTCCACAAAAGGCTTGTCGCGGCGATTGCTCAGATGGTGCAGCGCTCTGGCGGTCATGGTTTTTCCCGTGCCGCTTTCGCCAAGAATCATTACTGTCGTTTTTGTATCGGCAACACTCTCCATGAGTTCAAACATGCGGAGCATTTTGTAGTCTTTGCCGATGACGCTGGACAAACCGAATCGCTCGGTCAGCTGCGCTTTCAGCTTACGGTTTTCTTCGACGATCTGACGCTGCCCGATCGCTCGCTCAATAGAAAAACGCAGTTCTTCATCGATGACGGGTTTCGTCAGATAATCGAAAGCCCCCATTCGAATGGCTTCCACAGCACTTTCAATCGTGCCAAATCCCGTCAGCAGAATGACTGCCGTTTCGGGCGAATTATCGCGGGCCCATTGCAGCAGATGGAACCCGTCCTTGTCCGGCAGGTTTACGTCACAGATCACCACCTCAAATGGAAACTCTTCCATGCGGGACAAAGCTTCTTCGCAGGTCGATGCCGTCTCTGTTCGATGACCCAGGCTGCGGAGATAGTCGGCCATGGCCATCTGAATATGACGGTCATCATCAACAACCAGAAGTGAGCCGGAAGAGTTTCGAGCCATAAAAAGAATCCCTCGCAAGCGAAATCATTGGTGCCTGCGCAATCCCGACGCGCACCTGATGTTGAAAAATGGCAATAAATGACTGTCCCTGCTGCCTGGTACATCCACGCCGGTAGACCTGACCGAATACACGGCAGATTCCGGGCTTTCTGACTGGGCAGCACGGGTGAGTTGGGAAAAAACTAGGTCGCAACAGACTCAGCGGTCGGTGTGTTGTCTCAACAAAAATGTGATTTCAGGACGCATCACGAGGGCGATATGTCACATTCGGAATATCCCGAGTAACCGCTACTGAATGCCCTGGTTATTGGGGCCCAAAGCCTTGAGTCCGCGCATTGACGGCGGGATATCCAGCAGTTCCTGGAAAGTTCCAAACGCTGGCGTGAAGAAAAGGCAGGGATTTCCTACACTCATTTCACACAGGCGCAGGCCGCGAAAAGTCGGTTTGTTACGATATGTTGCCCCATGCCAACGCAAGTCCGTTCTGTAGGATGTCTTCAACATGAACCTTCGCAGCTTTGTTCGCTCAATCCCTGATTTTCCAAAGCCCGGAATTATGTTTCGCGATATCACTCCGCTGCTGGGATCTGCCGAGGCCATGAAAGAGGCCACCCGACAACTGGCGAAGCCCTTTCGCAATCGTGGTATCACCAAAGTCCTTGCAGCGGAAGCGCGAGGGTTTGTCTTTGGCGTCCCGCTGGCGATGGAACTGGGTGCAGGCTTTGTTCCGGTGCGCAAGCCCGGAAAACTGCCATTCCAGACACATCGCTTCAGCTACGATCTGGAATACGGTTCTGATTCGCTCGAAATTCATTCCGATGCAGTGCACTCTGAAGACCGCGTACTGCTCGTCGATGACCTTCTGGCAACGGGCGGCACGATGGAGGCCTGCGTGAAACTTGCGGGCATGCAGAACGCACAGATTGTCGGTGTGGCTTTCGTGATAGAACTGGCTTTTCTGAAGGGACGCGATCGTCTGCAACCGCTGGAGGTAACCAGTCTGATTTCCTACAATACCGAAGAGGCGGACGAGTAAATCCCGACGTCCCCTGCACCGCCGTTTGGTGATCAGCTGCCGCAGGACTCGTTGGTCGAATGCATTCCAGTCACTCCGAAAAATCAGACCGGTGCAAACTTTCCCCACCTGAATCTACCGTTGTACTGCAAGAGTCAGTTTGACCGTTGCCAAGTCAAAATTTGTTAGCCCCCAACCCGACGTGCCACCAGGGACGCCCCGGATAAGCGTCCGGCGTTCGCCACAACCGGTGGTCTCCCGATTGATTCGGGTTGAGATCCTGGCAGCGTGCGCAACTTCACAATCCAGATCCCCTTTCCACGTAGTGATTCCGGAGTTATGAAATGCTGAATCCATTCGTTCTGACATTGGCACTGTTAAGCCTCTCCATACCCTTGAACCACTGCGAAGCGCAGTCTGCTCAGCCAATTCACCATAGCTTCATCGTCTTTGGCAATCGAACGGCGATCATCAGCGAAACGGGACAGATTGAGTGGGAGTATACTGGCGGTTCCCGCGATGGCTTTGTACTTCCCAATGGCAACATTCTGATTGCATGGAGCGATCGCGTTCAGGAAGTGACCCGTGACAAGCAGGTTGTCTTTGAGTGGACGCTGAGACCGGAAAACAAGGAGATCGGTACGGCACAGCGTCTTTACAACGGGAATACGCTTGTGACCGAACTTGGGCCGAAACCACGCCTTCTTGAAATTACGCCTCAGGGAACAATGGCGTCAGAACTGACGCTGCAACCCGAAACTGAAAATGCGCACATGCAAACCCGCATGGCTCGACAGCTGCGAAACGGCAACTTTCTCGTTCCGCACCTGTTGGCCTTCAGTGTGAAAGAATATGCGGCTGATGGAAGTGTCGTTAGCCGATTCCGGACAGACTTTGAGGAACTGGGAGGTCGTCCTGCGGAGAATTGGCCGTTCACCGCCATTCGCCTCGACAACGGCAACACGGTCGTTTCGCTGACCCACGGAAACAAAGTGATTGAATTGAATCCAGCCGGCGAAATAGTCTGGAAAGTCACCAATGACGACGTCGGTGGCCTGTTTAAAGATCCCTGCGGAGCACAACGACTGGCAAACGGAAATACGGTCGTGGGCAGTCATGCCGCATCCACAGGAGTTTCCATGGTGGAGGTCAACAGAGACCGCAAAATCATCTGGACCAGTGATCATCCGGCCGCCGCATCCGTGCATCACTTTCAGATTCTGACGACGAATGGTACGCCAGAAGCGGGAATGCCCCTGAAGTAATCGCAACCACGGTCAGACTCGTGGCAGGAATGGTGTCGTCGAACGCTTAACCCTGGGACATACAGCAGGCCAAACCGTGAAGGGTTCAGGACGCTTCCAAATGTTGTGTGCGCCGACGCCTCTTCAGGTTCGGTCACACGCTGCGGGCGCAGAAGCCGGGGCCACCGTTGCAGAAGAGATCGCTCCTCCACGGTCACTCAGCCGGAACAGTTCAAGAGCCCAGGGTTCCCTGAACTGTTCCGGAGTGCGGAGTGTATCACTCGGACGCGACCTCAAAATTTCATAGGGTCACATGCTGAGCAAACGGGTAATCGACGGGTGTGTACTGAATGGCCAGTTCCGGCGTCATGCGGCGCTCACCACCGTTGTGCAGCGACGTCAAAGCCCGATCCAGAATTCCACCCGTCAACAGCGTTCGTTCCACCGGATAAGTGGGTTTTCCTGAGTGAATCATCTGTTCAATCGCCTTGAGCAGGTAGGCAAAGTGAGGATACTTCGGTTCTGTCCGTTCATCAAACACGCTGGTAAAAATGGGACGATTGCGGAGGGCAAGGGCCAGCCCGGTTCCTGCAGCACACTGAAACATGAACTGAGCAGCACGCAGCCCATTGTGAAATTCAAACAGAAAAGCGGCCGCCTGTTCGTCTTTTCGCATGTCAGCGCCCTCGGCCTTCGGCACGGCAGCAAACGCGGCTTCCAGAAGATCACGCCGTACTTCGCCGGAATCCACGGCCTTCCACAACTCGTCGCCCTTCAAACCCTGAACCCACTTGACTCCGGTTTCCGCTCCCACACGACGTTCCAGGTGCCATTGTAGAAACTCCAGCGCGTGAATCCCGTACACATCCAGTCCGCTGTAGCCAATGCCCACGGCACCGTCGATCTGACTTCCCAGCGGAATCGTCTCCGCAGATTTCCTGTGCCCCACAGGCAGGGAGGAACCCGCCATAAAGGGAATCTTGAGCTGCCGCGCCCGCTCGTACATCCACAGCCCGTCCTGCCATGCCGGCCCGAGATGCTTGTCATTGAAGACCGGAACGACTCGGTCGTACTTTTCAAAGGTAGCAGCAATTTCTTCGAGGAACCTGCGGCGAGGATACAACTGCTGGCCAAGGTCGCTGTAGGGGTAATCCCCGTGTTCTCCGATGCTGAGCACTCCGTCCACAGGAATCTGACTGCCGCCGACGGTAATCGCTTTCTCAATGGAATCAAAAATCGGGACGCCGTATTTCTGACTGATCTCCCGCGCAATGTCGTCGGAGGGAAACTGCTCCACATACATCGACGCCAGTTTCAGGGACGGTCCGGGCCCACCCTTTTGATCCCAGCCTTCCAGGATTTTTCCGAGGATCACATCGGCATGCGAAAATGGCCGATAGATAGTGACGACGGCTGCAACTGACTTCGGTGCCGTGTCAGCGATCGCTGCCGGGCCGGAGGCAGCCGCTGCAGCAAACGTCGGCCCAGAGGTCGAGTTGCATAACAGAGCTCCGGCAACGGGAGCCGCGGTCAGGCTAAGCATCTGTCGGCGAGAGAACCGTGTCATCACTGTCTACTCCGGAAAAAAATGGGGGAGCGGATGGGCGGGAAAGATCGGACGAGAAGGTTGTTCTAAGGTCGCGTCACTGCGAAACAGTAAACCGTGCAGGCAGAAAGCACCAGTGAACCCAGCCGAAACAGCGTGTTGCGGCAGCGATATTCGTGCCCGGCAGCATCTCTTCGCGATTAGTATTAGAGACGGACGGGGAACCGCGGCCCCTGTCTCCTGATCGGTGATGAACGCGGAAATCCGAAAATGCAAAGGCCCCCTGGTGCCGCCGCGGGGATGCCGACTGCCACCGGCGAATGATGGCAAGGCCTTCAGGCAAAAACCCGATGGCGGTCTCCAGCCGCTTCAAGGGCCCATCCGGGAACGCAGAGGCGTCCCTGATGCCAGGCCACGTCCGGGTCGATTGATCACAAACCAAAAACGCCGAAGGAGCATCAGATGCGTCTGACAGTTCCATTCGGCGTTTTGTGAGTTGTGACGTGGCAATGCCAGGATAGCAGAGCCAAATCGGGATTATTCTGCTTCCGGCCGACGTGGTCGCTCGGGTGGCCCGCCACCTTCACGTGGACCTTCGGGTCTGTCAGGCCCCGCTCCGCCTGGCCCCTGAGGCCGCTGCCCACGGCCACCAGGCCCGCCTGGTCCACCAGGGCCGCCCGGTCCGCCCGGTCCCTGATGATTCGGCATCTGTTGAGCGAACTTCATTAGTTCCTCACGGCTAAGCTTCCCGTCCTTGTCAGCGTCAAATTCCATCGCATGCTCAACGAATCGTTCAGGACTGGGAGGTCCCATTGGGCCCTGTCCCGGACCACCCTGTCCCCGACCACCAGGTCCCTGCCCCGGGCCGCCAAAACCTCCCGGTCCAGGACCGTCAGGACCGGGGCCGCCCGGGCCTCGCCCACGCCCCTCAGGACCGCCCGGACCACCTGGCGGTTGGCCGTCAGGACCAGGACCACGTCCACGCTCTTCAGGACCACCCGGACCTGGTCCACGTCCCTCTGGACCGCCCGGACCTCCCGGCGGCCTGCCAGCTCCTGGCGGACGCATTTCCTCGCGATCCAGCTTGCCGTCTTTGTTTTTATCCAGCGTCTGCAGCGATGCCGTCGCTTCTTTGAGTTCTTCTTCGGAGATTTCTCCGTCTGCATTTTTATCGAGCGCAACAGTCAGGGGATGCGGGAATCGTGGGCGGCCAGTCTCGCCCCCTTCTCCAGGTGGTCCCGGCGGACGTCCTGGTTCTCCAGGTGGCCCTGGCGGAGGTCCCGGTGGTCGCCCTGGTTCTCCCGGTTCTCCTCTCGGAGGCCCTGGTGGCGGGCCACCATCGTCACCGGGGGGCTGGGCTGCAATCGAGATCGTCAGCCCCAGCAGCGCCAGCACTGCCGTAGAGAGCAACATCTTTTTCATGGTTTCGCCTTTCCTGATTACGTTCCAAAAACAGGGTCACTCGACAACTTTTCCACCCGGAGATCGTGTCTTTGTTTTTCTGCGTCAGGGATCTTCATCCATGGTCACTCGAAAAACGTCATTGGCTTTGAACACAATCCGCCGATCATTCCCCTTGAATTCAATATGGCAGTCCATTAGCACACCCACAGAACTGTCTTCCGGGATATTGATTTCCACGGTCACCTGATTGCCTTCGCGCTGAATGGAAGTGGCTTCGAACGGACCTATCTGCACCCACTCGGGCACGCCATCCGGCAACGGCGATCGCGTCGCTTTTGCGGGATCCAGAGTCAGCGTCAACCGGTGCTGCTTCCCTCGAACAGCACTTCCGGGAACAACAGCTGCGATCACTTTGGGAAGGCGGCTTTCTCCGCTGGCATTGTCCTCGATGGCGCCTTGCTGCAGATTGCGGCCGGGGCCCCGCAGATTTGTCGGTTCCACCACACCGTGATAACCACCAAGCACGTAAGGAAAGCGACCGGGCGTGGCGTGATAATGATAGCCCCGCTCCTGATCCTGATGTCCGTTGCAGACGTCCAGGGCTGCGTCGCCGGTCAGATCCTTCGCCATCTGCTTTGCGGATTCCCATGGGCCGTAAACTGGAAAGCCATCAAACGCAAATCCAATAATCGGCGAATGCTGTTTTCCGTCGTCTTTGAAGGGAGATTTCACACAGACCGGATACTTGTGATAGTGGTACACCCCTGTCTGCTGAGGATGCCCGCAGCAGGAGTCCAGCCAGACCTCAGAATAACCAGCCACGGCATTCATTCCGCCCTGCTCAAAGGGATTGAAGAACACGACCCCATTCAGGGCCATTCCAATTGGTCCCATCGGCAGGCGGGTGATTCGTTCGCTCATTTCAGGTTTCAGGGGAAACCTAAAGCGGAAATTCTGTACCTGTATCGAATTTGGATTACCCGAATTCGGAAAGATGGCAGTGGGATGATTGGGATACCCCTGACTGTCAATGATTAAACAGGTCTCGTCATGACTGATTCTGATGTTGTCGATGCCGTCTGCATTGGAATCTTTTCGATGCCAGGAAAACAGATCCAGCCATCGATCAGTATCCTTATAGTAATACGTGACCGGTTGCTGCTGAGAAACATACCAGTGGCCGCCAATCGCCCTGAGCGTCGCTGGATCCACATCGTCGGCACAAAAGGCAGGCTGGGATGGTGCTGCACAAAGCAGTAGCAGCAACCCACTGAGGGTATTGAAAAGTAACACTCTTGTCGAAAATGAAAACACAAAAAGCTCCTTTCAGCTCCGCGATACACCATCGTTCAGCGGGGCTGGTATTCTATTTTCTGATCCATTGAAATTTACAGAATCAGCCGCCAGAGGCAATTGAACGATCATCGTGGTCCCGTGGCCCGATTGTGAACTGCAGGTAATCGTTCCACCGTGCGCCTCTGCAAGGCTGCGACAGATCGCCAGCCCCAGGCCATTTCCGCCGGTACGACGACTGCGGGCCGTATCAGCACGAAAAAAACGATCGAAGATCCGCGGTTGCTGTTCCTCGGAAATCCCACATCCCGTGTCCCGCACAACCAGAATTGCCTGGCCCCGATCAGTGGTCACCTCTACCGAAACCCGGCCATCGCCAGGAGTATATTGCAAGGCATTCTCGATCAGATTGACAGGAATTCGTACAAAAAAACGGGGATCCACTCGGACAGGAACGTCGCTCTCCGGGGTAACACAATCCAGCTCAATTCCCAGTTCACTGGCATGTCCCTGACACTGAGCAACAGCGTCTTCCACAATCTGCCGCAGGTCCATGTTCTGCAGCTGCAGATCCAGATGTTCGGAATCACTTCGCGCCAGCAGCAGCAAACCTTCTACCAGCCCACGCATCCGATCCGAAGATTTCAGACAGGTCTGCAGCGTAAATTCATACTCTTCCACTGTGCGGCGTTTTCCAAGTGCTAACTCAACCTGCGACTGAATCACCGCAAGAGGTGTCCGCAACTCATGCGACGCATCGGCCGTAAACTGCGTCAGCCTGCGAAAGGATCCTTCCAGCCGTTCAAATGTCTGATTCAGGACCCTTGCGAGTGGAATCAGTTCTTCGTCCAACAGGGTTGTTTCAATGCGACGATTCAATTGATGCACGGAAATCTGCGAGGCGATCCCGGAAATCATGGCGATCGGTCGCACCATTCGCCGCGACAGAAAGTACCCACCGGAAATTCCGATCAGAATTGTGACGGCACCAAGCCCGGCAATACAGAATCCGAACCAATGCAGCCCTGTCAGATCCTCTTTCAGCGGTCTGTGAACAAGGATGGTAGAATTCCGCGTCCCACGCAACGTTACTCGAACCGCATTCTCCACATGTTCCAATCGAAATCCTGTCGAATCCGATTCAGGCCTCTGCAACCCCTCAAGCTGATCTGCGGCCGGCCCCTGACTCTGCAGCAGTCTTACCCCGTCAGATCGCCAGACCACGAAATCCATGCGATCCGTCTGACGACGTGGGCCACCAAAGGCTCCCTTGAACACCGCAGAGTCCGCTGCGAGGGACTCGATCTCCTGACGCCTCTCCAGCGGTCCGCCACGCCCCTGACGATTTGCTCTCGAAGGCGGTCCACCCGGTGGCCCCCCAAGCATTAACTCTGGAGGCAAGGGCCCCCCTGGAATTCCGCCGCGTATCCATTCCGGGCCAGGTCCCTCGCGATTTGCCGTCGCCCCGTCGCGACCAGGACCACCAATGCCTCCCGGTCCACCGCCGGGCCCCGGACCCGGTGGCCTGGTCAGCAGATCCAGATACTCGGCAGTCGTCACAGCCTGCCGTATGGCCCGCTCATGCATGTCCCGGTCTGCTCGCCAGTAGACCAGACAGCCAAACACAATCATCGAGATCGACAGAATCGATCCGTACCAGAACTGCAGGCGGGCGCGAATCGATTTAATCATGGAGAATGTACCCCTGACCACGACGCGTCGTAATAAAGTCTCCGCCCAACTTGCGTCGCAGATTCGACACGTGAACGTCAATCAGATTCGAAAGACTTTCCTCGGCCTCCTCAAACAGATGATCGTAGATCTCCGTGCGACTAACCACCCGACCTCGATGCAGCGCCAGTAGTTCCAGCAGAGCATACTCCCTTGGCGTCAATTGCAACACAATTCCTTCACGAGTGACCTGCCGCGACCGCAAGTCCAGCGCCAGCAGTCCGATCTGAATTTCTGACGACGCTTCGCCGGCAGAACGACGAATCAACGCTCTCAGCCTCGCTCGCAATTCCACCAGATGAAACGGCTTTGTCAGATAATCGTCGGCGCCGCTGTCCAGCCCACGGACCCGGTCCTGAACACCGTCCCGGGCAGTCAGAATCAACACCGGCGTTTTATGCGTCCTGCGCAGTCGCTGCAGAACCTCCCAACCTGTCAGGCCAGGCATCAACAGGTCCAGCACGATCGCGTCATATGCCCACGCGGTGGCCTTATACAAACCCTCTTCACCATCACTGGCCTCATCCACGGCATAGCCGTCCTCACGCAATGCCTGAGCCACAGTGCGGAGCAGATCCGGTTCATCTTCAACAACAAGAATTCTCATAGCGGGTACACTAATTTCGAATCAAAATTCGACGACTTCCGGCGCAGCGCAAGCCTGAATCCTATCAGGGCAACCTGAAGAGAGCATGAAGAGGGAAGCAAAGCTGCGGGAAATTATGGGCCGAATTGCAGGTTAACCTGATTTTCAGGGGGGCGCATAAATCCCCAGGTGGCCGCCAGCGCGTCGGCGGCTTCCTCCACATCCAGGATCTCGCCCCACGGACCGTTCCTCAGAAATGCGTGCGCAAACTCGTGCGCAATCACATAAAAGGCAAACGCTTCACTGCACAGGTTCAGTTTCGGGCGCAACACAACACAACGACTTCCCTGGCCAGGAGGGCCCGGGGTCGGCATCCATAAGGTCCACCCCTGGCCCGGCTGATAATTGTCAATCGTAACCTGAAATCTGGGGTCCCCAAGGAAATCCTGAAGCACCTCGCCCGGAATCAGGTTCAACACCTGAATCGTCCGGGCATGAAGTGCCGGATACGGTTCCAGATCCTTTATCAGGTCCGCAATACTCATGAATGCCTGCCCCCAAATGCCTGCCCCATTTCCCGACATATCAGCCCCTGGTGTCACCCCCGGACTGTCGGTTCCGATCCCGGCAATCGTTGCCCCGAAGGACTCCGTTATTCTGACAGTTTCGGAAGAACACTCTGCAGAAATGCGGCAACATCCTGGGATTTTGCCTGGGCTTCTGTCGTAAACCGAATCCGCACACAGTCCACTCCACGCTCCGCTGAAATCTCCTGCGATGCTCCCAGCGCCGCAATCGATCCGATCGTTACTTCCCCCGGACGACTATACACACACAAGTCCACACCATCACTGCGTTTAGTCTGCAAATCCGCAATCAGTCGCCCTGAACTTTCCCGGGTCCAGTTGATCTTCGTGCGAATCTGATAATCCACTTCAAAGGACTGCATTCCCGCTTCCACTTGTGGCAACAGGATCTCCAGCAGACCAAATTCCCAGGGAATTCGTCCGTTACCCGGCAACCCTTTGCGCAGCAGATGCCATTTCCGCCCGAGTTTTTTCCAGGGCATCAAGTCGTCGGGGTTCGCAGACTCCACATGGCTCTGCTTCAGGTACGATTTCGACGCCTCACTGAGAAATTTTCTGAAGGCCGGTGTGGCCACTTCTTCTCTTTTCCAGACTTTGATTGTCACTTCCTGCCATGCCGTCTTAAGGTTTCGGGCCTTCACTCGAGGCTCCCGGCCATAAACAGGAATCTCCGGCATCTCATCCAGCGGTTTCAAACCCAGAGCAGCATCGAGGCCCTCTGTCGTAAACGTTTCCTTCTTTACTCGAAAACAAAGCGTCAACAACCATTCCGTCGCTGTGCGAGCGTGAAGAAACCACCCTAACCCCTTTTCGGCCTTCAATTCCACTGTCGCTCGATCATTCCAGTTGACAGCACCCAACTCCTCAGACTCACTCAGCTGATCCACCACGTACGACAGTGCCGCGCCTTCCCAGCGACACGGCTGACCAGTGTGTGCAATTCGATCCTCGATGTGCCACTTTCGTCCATCCGTTTCCCACGGCAGCTTTGCCGATTTTCCCAACTGCTCGACCGTCACGTCGCCAGCACGCTTCGCCGCAACCTCCGTCGCGTCAAACGTCTGAATTTCCCCAACCCGCGACTCCTGAAGGACCGGTGCCAGTAACTCGCCCGTCCACGAACGAAGCCTGACCGATTCTGTCGTGGCACCTGAGCCGGAAGGTCCCGTTTCCCGCTGCTGTGCCGCCGCGGAATCCGCTGCCCTTCCAGCATCAGCCGTCGCATACGCCACAACCTCTTCCGGTGTCCCCTGAACGACAATCTGGCCACCCCCGGCGCCCGCCTCCGGCCCAAGGTCAATAATCCAGTCTGCCGTCTTGATGACATCCAGATTGTGCTCAATCACAACTACGGTGTTGCCCTGCTCCACAAGACTGTTCAAAACACTCAGTAACTTCAGAATGTCGTCAAAGTGCAGGCCAGTGGTGGGTTCGTCCAGCAGATACAGCGTGCGCCCACGATTCGGTCGACACAACTCTGCCGCCAGCTTGATTCGCTGCGCTTCACCGCCACTTAACGTCGGCGCCGACTGACCCAGGGTCAGGTATCCCAGACCAATCGCATCCAGAGTCGCAAGCGGTGTTCGAATCTTCGGCAGACTGGAGAACAAATCCAGCGCCTTGCTGATCGACATCTCCAGCACGTCCGCAATACTGCAGTCGTTAAAACGCACAGTCAGGGTCTCGGCATTGAACCGACGACCGCGACAGGTGGGACATTCCACCCAGACGTCAGGCAGAAAGTGCATTTCGATCTTCTTCTGCCCCATGCCTTCGCAGTCTTCGCAGCGGCCACCCGCCCGATTGAAACTGAACCGCCCCGGTCTGTAGCCACGAACTTTTGCTTCCGGCATCCGACAGAACAGTTCCCGAATCTCGTCGAAAACTCCGACATAGGTTGCCGGATTGGAGGCCGGTGTGGTCCCGATGGGATTCTGATCCACAATAATGATCTTGCTCAGATGTTCCACACCGCGTAGTTCCTGGAACACCCCCGGCGCTTCCGTCGTGATGTTCAGCCGACGTGCCACAGCGGGCGCCAGCGTATTCATCAGCAGTGAACTTTTGCCAGACCCGCTGACCCCCGTAATGCAGGTCAGTGTTCGCAGCGGGATTCGCAAATCCACGCTGCGAAGATTGTGCTGCGATGCCCCCAGAAGCTCCAGAACCTCCGCCGGACGCTGAACCAGCGTCTTGATTTCAGTAGCCTTCTCAGCCCCCACAGATTTCTTTGCCGCCTTGCGGCCACGTCCGGCCTTTGTAACCACAGGCTCAGAACGCCTCAGATCATCCGCCACTACCTGTGTCAACAAAAATCCATGGCCGGATTTTGCATTCCGATCCAATTCTACACGCCGACGAGACGGCAGCGGAATCGAACGTGCACCACTCAGATAGGCTCCCGTCAACGAATCCGCCGACTTTTGTTTCAATTCCTCCGGCGTGCCCTGAGCAACAATCGTTCCCCCCAGCCGTCCAGCCCCCGGCCCAAAATCATACAGCCTGTCCGCCGCATCCAGCACTTCCCGGTCATGCTCCACCAGCAACACAGTGTTGCCAAGATCCCTCAGTCGCTTCAGTGCCGTAATCAGCCGCCCATTGTCCCGCGGATGCAGTCCAATCGTGGGTTCATCAAGTACATACAACACCCCGGTCAGCGAACGCCCCGCCTGTCCCGCCAGACGAATCCGCTGCGATTCTCCACCGGAAAGTGTCGGCATCGATCGGTCCAGCGTCAGATAGTCCAGCCCCACCTCGACCAGGAATCCCAGCCGATGAGTAGCCTCGTTCAACAGGTCTCCCGCAATCTTCTTTTCCGATCGACTGAGCTTCAACCCGTTTAGAAACGACAACGCCTCCGCTAAGGGCATGCGACACAGCTGCGGCAGTGTCACATGACGCAGCCGCACCGCAGCCGCTTCTTCCCCAAGACGACTGCCACTGCACACCGAACAGTCCCGCTCACCCGCCATTTCCATCAGTGAACGCCGGTGCGCAAACGACAACCGCGATGCGTTCTCGATGGCCGGATACAACCCCCGATAGCGAAATCGAAACGGCGCGATGACGGAATCCGGTGCGGCTTTACTGCCCATACGACGCTGACGGTCAGCCGAAATCTCCACCCATTTGTCTTCGTCCCCATACAACACCAGACGCTGCTGCACAGGAGTCAACAGGTACCATGGCTGATCCAGCGGCAGCTCAAAGGTCTCGGCCATCGCTTCCAGCAGCATTCGAAAGGCCGGATTCGTTTTGGGATCCGGCCACGCCCCCACCGCACCGTCCAGCAGCGTCCTCTCCGGACTGGTGACCAGCAACGACTGATTTGCTCCAAACTCTTTCCCCAGACCTTCACAGCTCTGACACCAGCCCAGCGGACTGTTGAAGGAAAATTTCTGGGGCGCCTGCGGTTCAAAGGAACGCTGACACTTGCCACATGACAAATGCAGACTGTACCGCTGCACTTTCCACTGAGACTCTTCCTTTGCACTATCGGAAATCGCCGTCTGAATGACGCCCCGACCAAAATCCAGAGCCGATTCCACCGAATCGGCAAGCCGCGTTCTCTGTTTGACATCGACACTGATCCGATCCACCACGACCGCGACCTGATGCTGACGTCGATGATCCATCTCAGGCACATCCTCCAGCCCGTGGGTCACACCGTCAATTCGCACTCGCGCAAACCCCTGCCCCCGCAGTCGCTCCCAAACCCTGCCGAACGGTATGCTGCGATCAGTCTCCAGCGGGGCCAGCAGTAACAGCTTCGTTCCCGCTGGATGCTGCAGAATCGCGTCCACAATCTGGTCCGTCGTCTGCTGAACCGCCGGCACGTGGCATGCCGGACAGTGAATGACACCCATCCGCGCATACAGCACTCGAAGATAGTCGTAAATCTCCGTCACGGTCCCTACCGTCGATCGCGGCGTCGCGCCCACCGTCTTCTGCTCAATCGCGATCGCCGGGCTTAACCCCTGAATACTCTCCACCTTCGGCTTGGGCATCTGACCCAGAAACTGCCGAGCATAGGCCGAAAGACTCTCGACATAACGCCGCTGCCCCTCCGCATACAGTGTGTCCATCGCCAGTGATGTCTTTCCGCTTCCACTGGGACCGCAGAAAACACTCATTTTCTCGCGAGGTATCTCCAGATCGACCTTTTGCAGGTTGTGCTGACCAGCACCCGAGATGCGAATCCTCTGGCTCAGCACAAATGGATCCGCCTTGGCCTTCGCCGTTTTTCCGGCAGCCGTCGCCTTCTTTCGCTGAAATCCGGGCAACACGGTTCGTAACGCCAGACCAGTGTGCGACTGGTCGCACTTTGCCACCTGCTCCGGTGTTCCCTGAGCAATTATGCGGCCGCCGCCGGATCCCCCCTCCGGGCCAATGTCAATCAGCCAGTCCGAGGTCTTGATCACATCCAGATTGTGCTCTATCACAATCACCGTGTTACCAGCCTCCACAAATCCCTGCAATACCTCAATCAATTTCTTCACATCCGCAAAATGCAGACCCGTGGTCGGCTCGTCCAGCAAATACAACGTCTTTCCCGTCGATCGCTTCCCCAGTTCCCGCGCCAGCTTGATTCGCTGCGCCTCTCCACCAGACAGTGTTGGCGAGGCCTGCCCCAACTGCATATAGTCCAGACCGACGTCGCGAAGTGTCCTCAGCATCTGCGTAATCTTCGGGAAACTTTCAAACAACTGCAGCGCGTCCCGAATCTCCATGTTCAGTACGTCCGCAATACTGCGGTCCCGAAAACGCACCTCCAGCGTTTCCCGATTGAAACGCCGGCCCTCACAGACACTGCAGGGAATCCAGATGTCCGCAAGGAAATCCATCTCCAGCTTCGTCGCCCCATGCCCCTCACACGCTTCACAGCGACCGCCCTCCACGTTGAAACTAAAGCGGCCCTCCTTATAGCCCCGCAGCTTCGATTGCGGCATCTGCGTGAACAATTTGCGAATCTCATCAAAGACTTTGACATATGTTGCTGGGTTCGATCGCGGTGTGCGACCAATCGGTGACTGATCAATGTCAATCGCCTTGTCAATCAGCTCTAACCCATCAACCCGTTCATGACGCCCAGGCTCACCATTCCCTTCGTTGACTTCGCGATTCACAACCTGCCACAGAATATCATTCACCAGGGAACTCTTGCCGGATCCACTGACACCAGTGACGCTGATCAGACGCCCCAGGGGAAATTCGGCCGTCACGCCTTTCAGATTGTTATGTGTCGTATTGTGAACGATCAGGCTGCCACGATCCGGTGCTCGACGCTGCTGCGGAATCTCAATCGTCTGACGACCCGACAGGAACTGCCCCGTCAGACTGCGTTCGGATTTCAGTACGTCTTCCACTTTGCCTTCAACAACCACTTCGCCGCCCAGAATTCCCGGGCCCGGGCCAAAGTCCACAATGTGGTCAGCCGCGCGCATCGTCTCCTCATCATGCTCAACGACGATGACCGTGTTCCCCTGATCCCGCAGACGCTGCAGACTTTCCAGCAACATCGTGTTGTCTCGCGGATGCAATCCAATCGAAGGCTCGTCCAGAATGTACACAACGCCCACCAGGCCACATCCAATCTGACCCGCCAGCCGAATCCGCTGCGATTCTCCACCGGACAACGTCGGAGCCGAACGGTCCAGTGTCAGATAGTTCAACCCACACTGCATCAGAAATCCCAGCCGCCCGCGAATCTCCTTCAATGCCTCCTCGGCAATCAGCGCCTGCACGGGATCCAGGACCAGCGACTCAAAGAATTCCACCGCCTCTTCCACAGCCAGTGAACACACCTGCGGCAAACTCATCTCCGCCGTCTTCCCGCGTTTCAGATACGCTTTGCCCGAGGTTCGCAGTCGCACGTTTCGAGCCTGCCGATTCAGACGCTCGCCCATGCAACTCGGACATGTGACCACCTCCATGTACTTTTCCAGCTGCCGACGTCGCATGGGATTCGCCGCTGTCCGATAAGATTCCAGCAGGCGATTCACCCATCCTTCCCACTTGCCACCATGCTTCCAGCCGCCGCCACGACTTCGCCAGGTAAACGTCACATGCCGCTCACCCGTGCCGTACAACCACAAATGCTGCGCTTTCTCTGGAATGTCCTGCCACTTCATCTTCAACAATGAATCCACTGGTAAGCCGCAGTCCTCTTCGATAGCGTTGGCAGCCCCCACCAGCAGATGTCGAGGCCATCGCCCCATCTTCGTCCATTCCAGCAACAGCAATGCGCCCTTCGGAATCGCCTTGCTGCCATCCACAATCATCTGCTCCAGCGGAAATCCGTGCCGCATCCCCAGCCCGTTGCAGTCGGGACACATTCCCAGCGGGCTGTTGAAGCTGAACAGCTGCGGACTCGGAGGCTCGTAACTCATCCCGCTTTCCGCACACGAATACCGCGCGCTATACAAACGGTCTGTGGCTCTCTGGACGGCCGCAGGCTGCTCCGCCACCATCTCCGCTGCACCAGCATTCGCCCTTGAAGCTGCCGCATCCCGACGCGTCACGGCAGCCGCGGTGTCTTTTCGAGCCGCCCCCGAAGCTTCCGTGGCGTCCACACTGCAGATCAATCGACCGTCCGCCAGCTTCAATGCCTGCTCAACCGCCTCTGCCACTCGAGTCCGCTGATTACTGCCGGCAACAATTCGATCAATCACCACATCAATCGTGTGCTTATGGTGCCGCCGCAGCGTCGGGGCGTCCGCCAGACTGATCATCTCACCGTCAACACGAGCCCGCAGATATCCCTTCTTCATCAGGTCTTCAAACAGATCCCGAAATTCTCCCTTCTGATTTTGCACCACAGGGGCCAGAATCTGAAAACGAGTTCCCGTGGGGTGACTCATCAGACTATCGATGATCTGATCCGTCGACTGCGCCTGAATCGGCTTCCCGGAGAGATAACAATAGCCCTGTCCCGCCCTCGCAAACAGCACTCGAAGATAGTCATAGATCTCGGTGATGGTACCAACCGTGCTGCGCGGATTTCGACTGGTAGACTTCTGCTGAATCGAAATCGAAGGCGCCAGCCCGCTGATTGCATCCACATCCGGTTTGGGCATCTGACCCAGAAACTGACGCGCATACGTGGACAGCGATTCGACGTAGCGACGCTGACCTTCTGCATACAGCGTGTCAAACGCCAGAGAACTTTTTCCCGAACCACTGACCCCTGTCATGACAATCAGTTTGTTGCGGGGCAGTGACAAATTGACGTTACGCAGATTGTGCTCGCGAGCGCCACGGATAACGATGTCCGAACTGGTCATGGAGTTCATGTCACTTTGAAAGATTGCGGCCGGCAGATTTTTTCAGGCGCCCCCGGCGGGCCACTTCCTGAAATGCCAACGAGCCACAGCACGGTCCTGAGAGTAGCCCAATTCACGGTCTGAAAGCCGACGATTGCTGGCCCGGAAGGGCACCAACCCTCGACATGGGAATTGCGAGATCCTGACCGGCTGAGAACACCCACAGACCTATGCACCGCCACTTCCGCGTGCTCATTCCATGCCATTCCTCCACCGGCCGCTTTATTGTAGACAACCTGCATTGTAGACAGCCGGCAAAATTTTACCCGCGTCCAGCCACCCCTCGTCGCCGGCCCTCCGCTGTCCCTCCAATTTCGCTCCCAAATCCGTCCTCAATCCCGGGAATCTAGCAAACGGGCCGCCAGCCTGCGGCAAAGCGGAGAGTTGCTGCTGGAGGTCCCGCTTGCGCGGGAATGTCATGGAGC
>CAIQIE010000384.1 GCA_903871805.1 uncultured Planctomycetaceae bacterium
ATCCGCTCCCGGGGCGAAGCGAGAGCGATCCCACAGGCATCAGCCGGTGAGCTCCGGGATTTGAGAAAATATCTAAACGCAGATTTCATCAGAAATGAATTCAGGACGTAGTGCAGCATTAACGTTGATGTCGCAGACTTGTTGAAGTTCTTTTCGTGGCCGTCGAAATGGAGAAGGCATTCAGCAGGAGCGAATCAGGCAGACGTGGGTCATTGCAGTGAACTAAAAATCGCTGCATGCGGAGGCATCGAGGGGTCGAGGTCTGTTCATCAAGTGCTCTGCCACGGATCTTCGCTTTTTCGAAGACGACTGTTCCTGTGTGGTCTCCTGCTGTGAAAGAATTCAAATCAGTTGTCAAGAGCCACAGTCTGTGAGAATTTGAATTGATTCGGAAGCGATTCATGCATTTCATGACAACTGGACGCGGTATCGCATCGGAGCTTGTGTCAGGGAATAGGCAATGAAAACCAGTCGACGAAAGGCAGCCATCAACCTGATGGTGCATTGGGATCAGCGAATTACATTTCTGATGAACAGGGGCCTACGCTGGCGAACGGTGTCCCCATTCTTTCGAGTGATCAGTAAGCTTGGGAACGGAAGATTCTGGTATGCGCTGATGGTAATCCTGCCGATGCGTTATGGTCATTACGGCTTCAACGCTTCATTGCATATGGGTTTAACTGCATTGGTAACACTGGTTGTCTACAAATCAGTGAAAGGTGTAACGCAACGACCGCGTCCAGGGGATGTTTATGATGCGATCATGCAGGGAACTGCGGCGCTGGATGAGTATAGTTTTCCCTCCGGACACACAATGCATGCTGTCTCATTCACTGTGATCGCTGTCGCCTGGTTTCCCTCGCTGTTGCCTGGGTTGCTCAGTTTTACTCTGCTGGTCGCGTGGTCTCGTGTAATTCTTGGACTGCATTATCCGACCGATGTCATCCTGGGCGCATTGTTTGGTATGATTATCAGTCAGCTCAGCCTCGCATTTGTGTTCTGAATCTGGTTGTCCGAGGACTAAGCCGGTGATGGATCCGTAGACGATATTTTTTTGCCGAGGGTTTCCGGTTGATGATTCAGGTCCAGCGGGAGAATCAGGTCGACGATCTTCGGAACGTCGGCGGAGACGTGTCTGTTCGGGCGAAACGTCTTCCGATCGTTGGCCCGGGTCTGCAGTCACTGCTGAGCATTTTTTTAGCTCCGCTTGGTCGCATCGGCGCAAGGCATCATCGCTCGTTGTGCTGTGCTGGGCGCATGAAGAATGGACTCATCATTATTCTTCCGGGTATTGAAGGCTGCAGTTCCATTAACGACAGCATTGCCCGTGGGCTGTTTGCCGCCGGTTTGCCGCATTCGATTCAGATTATTGATTGGTGTCGTTTTCGTCCGTGGAACCCGCTGCATTTGGTCATGCACAGGCATAATCGTGATCGGGCGCGGGTCATAGCGGACTTAATTATCAGTTACCAGAGCAACTTTCCGGGACAACCGGTCCATTTGATTGGTCATTCGGCTGGAGCTGGAATGGCCTTGTTTGTGCTCGAGAATCTACGAGAAGATCAGGCGGTGACGTCTGTCACGCTGATGGCGGCTGCGGTTTCGAGGAAGTTTGCTGTGACCCCGCTGCTCAGTCGCACAAAAGCGGGTATCTGGAATTTTTACTCACCACTTGACCTGCCGACCGTGGGGCTTGGCACAATCATCTTTGGAACGATGGACCGAAGGCATGCTGTGTCCGCTGGAGCGTTGGGGTTTCAGATGGTCGACAACGATTCCTCGTCCGTCGTTTCGGAGCAGGAGGCCGCGCCGGATCTTTATCAGATCTGTTATGATAGAGGCATGGCAAAGTTGTGGAATTTTGGCGGTCACTTCGGATTTACCAACGCTGTCTTCGTGCAGAACAGGATCGCTCCGATCTGTCGACTGCAATGACCTGTACTATGCGCCCGGTAGTGAATTGACGACGAGCAAACCAGAGAACTGGCTGATTGATGGAGTTCTCGATCGAGTCAGACCACACGTGTGAGTCTGCACTGACGAAGAATTGTGGTATCAGACGTGTGGACTGATAGTGGCTGCGAAATGAAGAATTCCCGGGGCCCCTGAGTCATTCGCTTACCTGGCAACGGGGTGGCTTGCAGAATTTCAGTTGATGGCCGGCCCCGGGCCACAAGGTGGAATCGCGACGTCGTCGTGTTACGATCGACTTGCGAAGCCCTGTCATGAGACAGACCTGGACGCGAGTTTGAGGCTTGCTTTCAGGCCAGTAGCGGTTTCATACGCACAGAGAATTCCCAGGCGGCGAGGGCGAGTTGTGCGGCTATTAGCACTGCCAGAATGAGCAGGCGTAAGCGGAGTTCGCCCGTGTGTCGGGAGCGAAATTTCTGCGGCAGGGGAATGGCTGCGGCAAGCAGTGGCGAGCCGAGCAGGCTGGCGGCCTGGAGCAGTGAGATGCGACCAAAGAAGTGACCAATCATCAACAGGCCGAACAGCAGGAGCAGTGCGAGGTCCGGAAGTGCGTGCCGACGCGGCTCATGCGGCAGGAATCGCAGTCCGAGGACAGTGGCGAGCAGGCTGCCGGCCAGTGGCAGTGCTGCGGAGCCGCCCTTGATGTAGCCCGCGAGCATGATGGAAATTCCGGCTGCGGGCAGTGTCAGTGTGATCAGGAGTCCGGTGATCAGGGGTGAAGTGCGACGCGTCAGCGACTGCGTGGTGAAGACTGCTGCCAGCAGGGTGATGGTACAGCTGCCGATGATCAGCGGTGCAGCCACGGTGCCTGGCAGAGAGTGGTCGGCGACGGAAAGCGGGGCTCGGAGATGGACGGAACCGTACAGAATGAGCAGGGGGCAGGCGAGCGAGGGCAGCAGACGCAGCAGTCGGATTGTTCCAGCAGTGTGTGACCACAGACTCACTGCCAGATGCACGATCAGTGTGCCGGGAACGAACAGCTGCAGGAAGCGTTCGATGGCGTTTGCGGGCGGCCAGGTCCATGGGAACTGAAGGACATGGCACCCAACGATCACTCCAGCGGCGATGCTACCGGGGACAGAAAAAACTGTGGAGTGATTGTGGAGTGATGGCGTGCTGCGGGTCAGGCGAAGTAACGCAAAGGGCGTCAGCAGAACGAGCACGCTGACGCCCATGGAGGCGAAAAATGCCTGCGCAAAGACGAATCCGTCCGGCATGACTTACTTGCTCATTCCTTCGCAGTCGATGATGACGATGGCTTCGTCACCGATCGGACCGATGGCGTTTTTGTCAAAGCCGAAGTCGCTGCGTTTCAGTCTTAATTCGGTTGAAAAGCCAACACGGCGAACTCCGCGGGATTCGATTTGCTTACCGCCCATCAGTTTGAAGGTAATTTCCTTCGTGGTGCCGTGCATGGTGAAGTTGCCGGTGACTTCAAAGCCACCTTCAATCGCTTTGACTTTTGTGCTTTGAAATTCGATCGTTGGGAACTGTTTGGTGTCGAAGTAATCCGGCTGTCGCAGATGTTCATCGCGGGCTGGATTTGCGGTGTCGACACTGTCGGCCTTGATCGTCAGCTGGAATGAGGACTTTGAGGCGTCTTCGCGATCGATGGAGAACTTGCCATCCACCTCATTGAAGCGGCCATGGATCCAGCTGATGTCGAGATGTCTGGCTTTGAAGCTGACCGAGGAGTGAACCGCATCATAGACGTATTCTTCGGCGGCCATGGCAGGAAGTGCGGCGCACAGGAGGGCGAGCAGTCCGGAAAAGATCCGGCAGGATTGGTGGACGGTGATCATTGGCGGGATTCCTGTTCTGGAGTTGGTTTTCGGGAAGGAACATTGACACTGGTCGGGTGATGGTACCTGTGAGCAAGTGCAGCGTAAAGCGGGTGCCCGGAGCGACCGGACAGGGGGCTGGCAAATGTCTGGTCCTGCGGCGGAGTGATCCCGGGTGACGTGGGATCAGCTGAGGATCTCGTGGATCACGTGGCCATGAACATCAGTCAGGCGGCGATCGACACCGTCGGTGCGGACAGTGAGTCGTGTGTGATCGATGCCCAGCAGGTGCAGGATGGTGGCGTGCACATCATAGACCTGAGTGGGTTGATCGCGATCGAGAGGTTTGTAGCCCCATTCATCGGAGGCACCGTGGCTGATGCCGCCGCGAATTCCGGCACCACACAGCCAGTTGGTGAAGACGTAAGGATTGTGATCCCGACCACGGCTTCCCTGGGTTGATGGCATACGTCCGAATTCGGTGGTCCAGAGGATGATGGTGTCCTCGAGAAGTCCGCGTTGTTTCAGGTCACGAATGAGGGCGGC
>CAIQIE010000385.1 GCA_903871805.1 uncultured Planctomycetaceae bacterium
ATCATCCAGAACAGCATCCTGGAAGTTCAGAGTGCCCATCAAACGAACGGGCTCCCCAGTCACTTCGCGCAGCACCTTCCCCTGCCATGTGAAGGTCATATCACACACCAGATGATCGCCCTCACTTGCAGGATCGTCTGTAGCAACAACCTGAGACCGGGAATTCAGCAAATTCGTCAAGTAGTTGCTGAGGTCTTCCGATGTGGCATCTCCCGTAGGACGCTTAATCACAATCGAAGCGAAATCCGGGAGATCGAACTCAGGCCGCACTTCGACATCGAACTCGTAGTGAAAATCGCCCGTCGCCGGAATCTCCAGATTCTCAACATTCAGGCGAGGTTCACCAATAGGCTCGATCTTATACTCTTCAGAAATCTGCTCGAGACTTGCAAGCAACACCTTTTGCTTGATGTCCGAAGCGATCTCTGTGCGGAAACGCTTTTCTAAAAGCGAGAACGGAACTTTACCCACGCGAAAGCCCGGGACTTGTGCTTTGCCAGACAACTCCCGCAATGCCTCGCCGCGAATCGTTCGAATGTCCGCTTCAGACACAGTCACGGAAATGTGACGGCGACAGGCTCCGGCGTCTTTAATATCCACGGAAAGCATCATGCGGCCGGATGCATCCTGAATTGCGTTTTCTACCGCCTGCTCAACTTCGGAACTCATTCCTGATCCTCATCACCTGACAACTGCCGGCAGGATCCCATCGAGAGACGTTGCCCGCCGATACTGGAAAGCAGCCGCGACAACCATCCAGAAAAACTCTGTTTGAAGGTCATTTCGCAGCGAACATTGAACAAGACGTTACAGCATTGGGGCGAATTTGCAAAGCCACTGGAGCAAACTAATGCACTTCACAGCGCCCAATTGACGCACACCTATCAAAAAAACCACCAGCCAACAAAAATGTTTACTGGTGGCCTGAATCCGGTGCCAAGGCAATAAAAAAAAGCGGGTGAAGGGACTCGAACCCTCGACAACCACGTTGGCAACGTGGTGCTCTACCAACTGAGCTACACCCGCATAAGGTTTCCAATTGGAAACACAATCAATTTTTTGAACACTGTCTATGGCAGAACCGAAATCGCAACTGCAACCAAGCACTGCCGCTTAACCCAAACCTTACGAACAGTCTACCGACAGTTCACTTCAGCAGTCGTATTCATGACTTTGGAATCTCACTGTCGCTGATCCCACGGTCGGTGCGGGATTATGAGACTTTCCGAGATTCCGTCAACTGTCTCTGAGAATTTTTATCGCCAGTTTCTTCCACAGCGAGTTGCGGATCGACCGTTTCTCGGTTCAACTTCAATTAATTTGCAAAAAAAATGCAGAGAATCCACTTTCATCGCCTGATTTACGGTTCCGCACAAGCTTTTCCCAATAAGCAGATTTCTGCGACTCTGGCGTGCCTCAACCAGCGCCTTTTTAAAAATGCGGTGCCGCCATTACTCTTGATCTGGCCGTCGTTGCAAGATCGCGGTTTGCAATTGGCAGCCTGCCCGCAATGAGCATTTTGCAGGATCCAGTACTCCCATTGCCTGTCTCTGCTATGGGCTGAGTGACATGCACTGAATTCGTCCCTCGATCCTGATTCCCTAAAGACCATCGGTGGCTTGAGTAAGGCACAGGGGGAATTTATCATCATGCCTCATGGGCGGTTTTTTGCTACTGCCCGCCGACGGTTGCCGGCTATGGTCATGGGCGCGTTTTTCCAAAAACAGTCCGCGGTGTATCTCAAAACATCAAACGACAACACCCAGCATTCTCTGACAATCAGGTCGACTTGAATCCTGAAATGACCATGTCCTGCGCGACTCTTTTGAAGCAGCAGGCTGGCTGACAGGTGATGTGTTCTGTGACTGACTGTGCTGAATTCCCGAACTTCGTCCGAGGCACAAAGACGAACTTCGCTCACGGAGACTCCACCGCCATGCTAACGAAATCTTTGTCCTCGTTCCTCAAGAAAATCACTCGCGGCCGTCGCAGGGACGCTCGCCGCAAACGGACTTCGCAACTGCAGCTGCGTACTATCCAGTTCCTTGAGCCGCGTGCCCTGCTTACCGATGCGTCGCCTTATGTGGTTTCAATCAATCGCACTGGCGAGACCGACCTTTCGTTTGGCAGCAGCGTGATGTTTCAGGCCACGTTCAGTGAAGCGGTAACCGGTGTCGATGCAGGGGACTTCAGCGTAATCCATACCGGTAGCACGTCGCACGCGGCGATACAGGTGACGAACACTGATAACCAACACTATTTGGTCACCGTCACAGGCGTGAAGGGCTCCGGTTCCCTCGGACTGAGCCTGATTGACAACGGTTCCATACGCGATGGCTCGGCGCAGGGCCTGATCACCCGTGGGAGTTCTCCGACTTTCCTGAATCAGCAGACTTTTTCGGTAGGTACCAGTCCTGAGTCGATAGCGACAGGAGACGTTAACGGCGACGGCAAACTCGATGTGGTCGTTTCCAATTCCGGTGTCACACCAAACGGCACAATCAGTGTGCTGCTCGGAAACGGCAATGGAACATTCCAGACTCAAGTGACCTATACGGCAGGACGTGAGCCAAAGAGTGTCACTCTGAGTGACCTGAATGGTGATGGCAAGCTGGATGTGGTGCTGGCCAATCTGAAAGACAAAACCATCGGCGTGATGCTCAATAACGGTAACGGTACGTTCCAGAACCAGCAGACCTATTTGACAGGACGTGATCCAAATGCGATCGCGCTGGGCGACGTCAATGGCGACGCCAAAATTGATGTCGTGATTGTCAATACCAAAGATGATTCCATCACACTGCTGACAGGAAAAGGTGACGGAACATTTCAAAGCGAGACGACCATCGCAGCCGGTGGTTCGCCCGTGGCGGTCGATGTTGTCGATCTGAATGGTGACAGCAAACTGGATGTTGTCGTGCTGAACTCACTCGACAACGGCATCAGCGTGCTGCTGGGGAATGGAAACAGTACGTTTCAAAGCCGCCAGGACTATGCCACGGGCACACAGCCTGTCTCGCTGACACATGGCGACGTGAATAACGACGGTAAGCTCGACCTCGCAATAGCCAACTTTTCCAGCAATACAATCAGCGTGCTGAAAGGGAATGGCAATGGAACATTTCAGTCGCAGCAGACTTTTGCCACGGGAACCAGTCCGCAGGCTGTCGTGCTGTCTGATTTGAATGGCGATGGTCTGCTGGATCTGACGGTGACCAACCGCGGCAGCAATACCATAAGCACACTGGTCGGCAAGAGTGATGGCTCATTTCAGGTGCAACAGACGCTCGCCACCGGAACTGCTCCGTTTGCCGTGACTGTCGGCGACGTCAGTGGTGACGGCAAACGCGACCTGCTGGCGACCAACCGTACCAGTAACACAATCAGTGTCCTGCTTAGCAGCCTCGCGGGCAATTTCAACGGACAGGTCTACCAGATCGCAGAACCCGTTCTGCACTGGCAGGGTGACGTCGACAGCAAATGGAGCACTCCTGGCAACTGGCTGGAAAACGCCATCCCCATCAATGGAACGGATCTTTACTTCGACACGGGGACCACTGGCTTCGTCGGTAACTTTGCGCCGTTCAACGATCTCACGGCACTGGCAGTGGGCGAAATTCGCGTCGCGGATAACGCGACCGCAGGTGATTTTGAGCTCACTGGCAACGCCATTTCGATCACCAAAGGAATCTCTGTACAGGGAAATGCAAACTTCCGCATGAGTCTTTCCGGGGTGACACTGCTGGCCAGCCAGCAGTTTGAACTCGCTGCTGCAAATCAGACGACCTGGAACACGCCCATTGACCTGCAGTCTTACAGTTTAACTTTGCGGAGTACGTCGGCTGTATTCGCCGGAGTTGTCAGTGGGGCTGGTACTGTGGATTTCACGTCCGGAGCCTTTCAACTGACGGCAGCAAACACCTTCACGGGTTTGACCACTGTCAAATCAACGGTTGTTGTCGATGGATCCATAGGTTCGGAGACGATCGTCCAGGCAGGTGGACAACTCTTCGGCGCTGGGAAAGTCAATGCAAAGGTGACCGTGAAAAAGGGCGGCCGCATCAAAGCAACCAGTGGCTCGGGGGGAACAGCCTCCCTGTTAACGACTGGCGAACTTAAATCTGAAGCCGAAAGCACGCTGGAATTTCTGATCGCAGGTGCAACACCGGGCAATGGGGGTACGCACCATAGCCAGTTCAATGTCATGGGGACCGTATCTCTCGCCGGATTTTTCAACTTCTCCGGCAGCAGCGGGTTTACTCCGACCGAAGGTAACGAACTGGTGCTTATCAATAACGATGGCACCGATGCCATCTCAGGGACCTTCGCCAATCTTCCCGAAGGCTCTGTGCTCTACAATTTTCTGGGCACAGGACACAATGCCAAAATCAGCTACAAGGGTGGTGATGGCAACGATGTCAGCCTGAAAGTGGGGCCGCAGATTCTGCATTGGCAGGGGGACGTCGACAGCAAATGGAGCACATCGGGCAACTGGCTGGAAGGGATTGCGCCGGTCGAGGGTGCGGAACTCTGGTTCGATACACAAACCACAGGCTTCGCCGGAAATTTCTCACCCCTAAACGACATCCCGAATCTGCAAGTCTCGACTCTGCTTGTTTCTGACACGTGGGGCTCAGAAGATTTTGTGATCAGCGGTCTGCCCATCGAAACCACAAAGGGAATTCAGGTCAACGGCGACAACATGTTCACGATGAGCATGGATTCGCTGACGTTGACAGCTCCTCAGAGTTTCCTTCTGAATAGTAACACCACCAATTGGAAGTCCCCACTGGTGCTCCAGTCTGCTCTGCTGATTCAGGGAAAGAACATGGAGTTTTCCGGAGCGATTTCGGGAACCGGAAGCCTGCAACTGCAGACTGGGAAACTGTCGCTCAGCGGCACAAACACCTACACGGGTTCGACGAAGGTCGTCTCGCAGCTGGTCTTGAATGGCTACCTGACGTCGCAGGTTGAAGTTCTGGCGGGTGGAATGATTCTGGGGAACGGAACGGCAGCCGGCGGCATTGCGGTATCAAAAGGGGGAGTTGTTTCTCCAGGCGCTCCGATTGGTGCTTTATCGACGGGCAATGTTTCACTGACTGAGAAAAGTTCCCTGAATGTGGAGATCTCCGGAACTCAAGCCGGCAATGCGGTGTCGGGTTACGACGTGCTGAACGTCACGGGTTCCGTCAACGTCGCCGGGGCCATGCTGGTCACATTGCCCGCTGGTTTCGAGCCCGCTGGGGGAAGTTCCTTCAGACTGATTGTGAATGATGGCAACGATGCCATCCAGGGCTCATTTGATGGTCTGCCTGAGGGTGGAACGTACTCGGTCGGAAACGTCACCTTCCGCGTCTCGTACACCGGCGGTGATGGAAACGATCTGGAATTGACAACGCTCTATGTTACGTATGCCGTTAGTCACACGCAGAGCTCTGGTGTCGGCAGTTTTGCGGACGCCATCAGTCGGGCCAACAACCATCCCGGCAAGGATATGATTGTCTTCCAGGTATCGGGCGTGATCAATGGGCCGCTGCCGCAGATCACGGACACTGTGAAGATCATGGGGTTTAGTGCGCCAGGCTTCGGCGGTACACCGGTCGTCCAATTGAAAGGCAATTCAGCGGGATCAGTGAGTGGTTTGGATTTCGCTGCCGGGTCAGACTACTCTGTCGTCCAGGGCCTGAGTATCACGAATTTTGCGGAGTCGGGGATTCGGATCAACGCCAATGGCATCAGGGTAAGCGGCAACTGGATTGGCGTAAATCCCTCCGGAATTGGTGACGGTAACTCCGGGCACGGGATCTGGATACAGTCAGGTTCCGGTGCCATTGGTGGCAACACGGTGGCACAACGCAATGTCATCAGTGCCAATCTGCAGGCAGGCATTCACGTGGCTTCTGCCTCGACTGCAGGCCATTTCATTCAGGGCAACTACATAGGAACGAATGTTTCCGGCACGTCAGCGCTTGGTAATGGCTGGGACGGGATTTCTGTTGTTGGCGGGGCATCGCAGGTCCAGATAGGAGGAGGTTCTTTCGGTGAGGGCAATCTGATTTCCGGCAATCTGGGTAGTGGAATCGTGTTCGATTCCGCTGGCACAGGCAATCGCGTCTCAGGTAACAGAATTGGAACCGACGCGTCCGGATCGGTCGCCATCGGCAATGGCTTCGGGCACGATGCGACGGCGGGGATTGTGCTGCAGAACATGCACAACATGACCGTGATTGTGGGAACGAACAGTGATGGAATGGTGGACGCCAGCGAGGGCAATCTGATCAGCGGAAACTTCTATGATGGAGTCCAGATTCTGGAATTCGAGGATGTTGGCGGGCACATCATTGCCGGAAACCTGATCGGCGTTGATGCGGGAGGCACGGGCGTCCTGCCAAATCGACGTCATGGGGTCCGAATCAGTTCTGCCAGCAACAATCGCATCGGAACGGACGGAAACGGAAACGCGGACGCTGCGGAAGCCAACGTGATTGCTGGCAACAGAAATCCTGATGTCGGCGATTCCTTCCAGGATGCCAGCGGAATCCTGATTGAGAATCTCACGAATTCAATTCCGCGGAACAATCTGATTGCTGGCAACTTTATTGGAACGGATCGCAGCGGTTTGGCGTCACTGGGAAACCAGGGCAATGGGATTACCGTGAATTCTGCGATGGGAACCGTGATTGGGCTTTCCGCAGGAGTGTCACTCAGCGATCCGAAGGCGAGCTTTGGCAACGTGATTCGATTCAACCGGGGAGCGGGCGTCCGCATCAGTGGTCTGGTTGAAGAAGGCGGAACGGCCGAGCAGTTCACCACACTGCATGCCAACAGTTTTCAGGCGAACTCCGGACTGGCAGTGGATGTGGCGGATGCCGGACCGACGCTGAACAGCAACGCAGACAAGGCGCTGGATTTTCCGATTCTGGAATCTGCATTGGTTGAAAATGGCACGCTGGCACTAACTGGTTTTGTCAGCCCGGGTGCAACAATTGAGTTCTATTTGAATTCCCCCAGAGCAGGGCAGGTTTGGGGCGAGGGAATTCAGCTGGTGGCAAAACTTCAGGAAGGTACCCTGAGCGACCTCGATTCGGGCACCGGCGCTTATGGTCCGCTGGTGCGTGGAGTCACGGTCTCTGCGGTGTCGATTACACAGAATCGATTTCGGTTTGAAATTCCGTTGCCTGAGGGTATTGACAATGGTGCTCAACTAACGGCGATGGCTGTTGGTTCGGTTTCAGAATTCAGTCCTCTGCTGCTGGTGGGTGAGCAGGGAAGTGCTGTCCAGCCGGCAATTACGCTGGACTTGCTGCAAAGCCAGTTGCCGTGGACGCAACTGGAGGGCGAACAACTTCAGGTGAGTGGTTCCTTCTATGATCCGGATTCGAAGTCATGGACCGCGACAGTAGATTATGGTGACGGCGACGGCCCACAACAGCTGGCACTCAGCACTTCAAAAACGTTTGACCTGCGGCATATTTACACAACCCCCGGCACGTATGAGCTGTCGGTACTGGTGACGGACAATGGTCTGGCCACGGGATCAGCGACGCTGACGGTCCACGTTCAGAATCAGATTCCCCAGGCCAACTTTGATGACTTTGATTTTCAGCACACAGCGAACGAGGGCGACAGCGTTGTCCTTGCCGGTAGTTTCACCGACGGTGGCGGGGCCCATACGGTGCTTGTGGAGTGGGGCGACAGCATCACGACCACCCTGCAGCTGGCCAGCGGAGTCAGTTCGTTCAGTACCACTCATATTTATCGTGATGACACGAATGCCGCGGGCTCTGTAACGGCCTCGGACATCTACAATGTGCGAATTACCATCCGTGACGCCGGCGAGACTACCGGGCTGACAAGTCCCGACGGACTGTTCCTGGTTGATGTCAGCAACGTTGCACCGACGCTGGACCAGGTACGCTTCAACGGGCAGCTGCTCGGCAACTCGGATGTTCTTTCGCTGACGGAAGGTGACACACTCAATCTCTCCGGAATCTTTACTGACCCCGGGGTCGGCGATCTGCACACTGTGCGCATCACATGGGGTGATGGTGGCACTTCCGTGGTAACACTGCCCCTGGGTGATCGAAGTTTCAGCAACCTGCCAGCGCTGTCGCACACCTGGCTGAACGATGATGAGGACGGGCAGTACGAAGTTCGGGTTGAGCTATGGGATGACGATCAACCACTGACTGCTGCAACCTGGACACGAACCATTCGTGTTAGCAATCAGGCTCCAAACTCCCTGCAGATCTCGGCAGATCCCACATCAATCTACGAAGGTGGAACACTGCAGATTTCGGGAACCTTTGTCGACGCCGGCGTATTGGATGGGCATCAGGTTCAGGTAAGCTGGGGGGACGGAACCCCGAATTCGGTGCTGAATCTTTCGGCGGGAATCACAGCCTTCGGCGGAGCAGCACTGAGCCATCAGTACCTGAACAACCCCGGTAGCACGGCCACGTATACGGTCACGGTGACCATCAGTGATCTTGACAATGTCGCCGCAGCAGGCACTGGTTCAACCGGGGTCACAGTCCTCAATGTGGCCCCCACGATTGGTGCGCTGACAGTGCGCCGGAGTGATGGAACGAGCGCGCCGCTGGAGGAAGGCGATTCCATCATCGTGACGGGGACTTTCGCGGATGTCTCGCCACTGGACCGTCATCATGTGACCATCAGCTGGGGCGACAATACTCAGACGGCAGCGACAGTGGATGCGACGCTGCGGACATTTTCCGCCACTCATACCTATTACGACAACTACAGTGCGGCGAGCATTGTTGCGACTGTCGTCGACGGACGATATTCGGGCAGCACATTTATTGCCGACGGTGGAACAGTCAGCAGCAATGCCGTTGTGAAGGCCATCGCCAATGTCGCCCCTGAGGCCACGATTGCGCCAGTCGCGGGGTCAACACCGACAGTCACAAAACTGACTGCCGACGTTATTGATCCGGGACTGGACGATACATTCAGCTACCTTTGGGAAATCAACAGTGGCTTTGGATATACGACGCAGGGCACACAGAAGATTCTGACATTTGATTCGACAGTCTATATGGCCCCCCTGATTCGCCTGACCGTCCGGGACGATGACGGAGGATCAGACACCTTTGAGGTTGTCGCAATTTTCGGCACCACGGCCAGTGAGACCATCACCATCACCACCAGCGGCTATATGCGTCAGGAAAATGGCTCAGGCGGCCCATCCGGTGGGTCCGAGTTTGCGGCCCCCATCAGCGGCGGTCTGACCTGGCCCAACCAGATTCTGGTACTGGGCTTTGACGGCGAGGACCTGCTGGACGCGTCAGCCTTGCCGGCCACATATCTGGCGATTCTGGATGGTGGACAGAAGCAGGACTATCTGCTGGGTGGCGCCGGTGCCGACATCTTCTATCCGAACGACGGCAACGATACTGTCGACGGCGGAGCTGGTGACGATCGCTTCGTATTGACGCCCAACAGTACGCTGACGGTGATCGACACCTCCGGCTACAACACACTCGACTTCAGTCGTTCGGCCTTTTCCGACAATTCCGGAATTACCTTTGACCTGACGAAGATCCGCAATAGTGGTTTGCCAAATGCCGTTGCGGACGCCCAGGTGGTCTCCACGGTGGGCGCCACTCATATTGTCGCCGCGTATGGCACCTTCCAGCAGCTCATTGGAAGCAACTACGCAGACTCGCTAACTGTCAGCAGCGGATCTACGGTCTACGGCGGTGGTGGAAAAGACACTCTGTACGTTGGCAGCGACACGACGTCGACAACACTTAGCGGCGGTGCGGACGACGATCTACTGGTCATCAGCGGAACAAATATCTCGACGCTGAATTTTGGCGGCGACGAAGGTCTGGATCTGCTGAGGAACCAGGGAACGGTTACCAATCTGACATTCGGCGGTGGTGCAGACGACGATATTCTGGAAAACAGCGGAACGATTCTTGGCACGCTGGTGTTTGGCGGTGACGACGGCATTGACATTCTGACAAACACGGGCAGTATCGCGGTCCTGAATTTCAATGGCGGTGCGGACGACGATATTTTTGTGAACAATGGATCAACGCTCACGACACTGTCGTTTGGAGGGGATTCGGACATACTGCTGAACACCCCCGGAACGATCGGCATTCTGAATTTCACGGGGGACGACGGTGCGGACATTTTTGCCAATCTGGGCAGTATCACGACACTGACGTTCAACGGCGGCGCGGATGACGACATTTTTGTCAACGTTGGAACGCAGGCCTCGTTGAATTTCGGCGGTGATGACGACGTTCTGCTCAGCAACAGCGGTACCGTCGGGACCATTGGAACTCTTGTTTTCAACGGGGACGATGGCGCCGATTTGCTGCGAAATCTGGGAACCATTGCCTCACTGACATTCGCTGGCGGAGCGGACGATGACGTCCTGGTAAATCTTGCCACCGGCACAATGAGCACACTGATCTTCGGCGGTGATGACGGCAGTGACCTCCTCCGGAATGAAGGCCAGATGACAGGGCTGGTCTTTACCGGCGGTGCGGATGACGACATTCTGCAGAATCTTGCCGGCGCCAGCATTACAGGACTGAATTTTGGGGGCGATGATGGCAGTGATTTGCTGACCAACGCGGGGACGATCATCGGACTGACTTTTATGGGCGGTGCGGACGACGACGTGCTCTATAACTCCGGCACAATCAGTTCGACACTGGTCTTCAGCGGTGACGAGGGAGCGGATTTGTTTCGCAATGCCGGCACGATTGCCACACTGACATTTGGTGGCGGAGCCGACGATGACATCATTGCCAATCTGGCAGGTGGTCATGTGGCAACACTCGCGTTCGGCGGCGACGACGGAATTGACGTCCTGCAGAATTCCGGAACCGTCACCAGTCTGAGTTTCGGCGGGGGTGCGGACGAAGACATTCTGATCAACAATGCCGGTGCCACAATTGGCACGCTCGTCTTTGGGGGCGATCGCGAATTTAACACCTCGGGTATTCTCACACCCATCTCCAACGGTGCTGACGACGGAGCGGACACGCTGATTAACTTCGGTTCCGTGGGAGTGCTGACATTTGCTGGTGGTGCTGACGACGACGTCTTCAGTAACCGGTTAACAGGAACCGTCACGACTCTGAACTTTGGTGGAGACGAGGGCAGCGACACACTGCAGAATGCCGGCGTGCTGACAACGCTGACGTTTGGCGGCGGAGCGGACGACGACATGCTGGTGAATACCGGCACAATTACCGATACGCTGACCTTTGGCGGAGACCTGGAATTTGATGTCAACGGACATCTGCAGTCCATAGCGGCAGGTGCTGATGATGGAGTGGATACCCTCATCAACTATGGCACGATTGCAGCGATTGTCTTTCATGGCGGAGCTGATGATGACGTGCTGCTGAATCAGGCGGGGGCTTCGGTTCAGGGAGTGCTGACATTCCAGGGCGACAGTGGAAACGACGTTCTCAGAAACAATGGCACTATCACGGCGCTGACGTTTGGTGGAGGAGCCGATGATGACCTGCTGGTCAACTCGGGAACGGTGCTCGTCACCCTGACCTTTTCCGGTGATTCCGGAAATGACATGCTATACAACACCGCATCAACGGTTGGGACACTGATGTTTACCGGTGGAGCCGATGATGACACCCTGCTGAATACCGGTTCGACGCTGGCGTTACTGAATTTCCGTGGTGGAGCCGATGATGACATTTTCCAGAACAGCGGCAGCGATATTACAGCCCTTGTCTTTGGCGGCGACAGTGGCAATGACGTTCTGCGCAACTCAGGCAATGACATTGCCACGCTGACCTTTGGCGGTGGCGCTGACGATGACGTACTGCTCAGCAGTGGAACGGGCGTTGGAACCATTATCTTTGGGGGCGATATTGACCCTGTCAAGGGCGCGATGATCGAAGGCACAAATTCAGGAAGCGACCTGTTGATCGTGCAGGGGTCCGGCACGGGCAGTGTGACATCCGTCATTGTGTTCAATGGGGACGATGGTGCGGATTCCTTCCGCTACTCGGCCACCGCCTTCACCTCCATCACATTCCATGGTGGTGCCGATGATGACGTGTTCCAGGTGAACACAGACAATGCCGGACGGATTACCTTTAACGGAGGAGCCGATGATGACATTCTTCAGAACAATGGAACGGGCATAACGGATCTGGTTTTCAACGGGGATGCCGGCAGCGACATCCTCTACAACAACGGCAATCTGGTGGTTGGGCTGACCTTCAGTGGTGGGAGTGACGACGATTTTCTGATCAATACCGGTTCTGCACTGAGCGGCCTTGTGTTCAGCGGTGACAGCGGCAATGACATTTTTGTGAATACGGGCACCAGCCTGAACGGTCTGACGTTTAATGGCGGTGCAGACGACGACCTGTTTTCCAACAGCGGTGCCAATCTGACGCGGCTGACATTTCATGGAGAAGCTGGCGACGACCGTTTTATCAACCGAGCAGCCGGTGTTCAGGCCAGCGACATCACCTTCAACGGCGATGAGGGCAGTGACATTTTAGTCAACTATGCTGGTGGCGTGTCCAACCTGACTTTCAGTGGCGGGGCGGATGACGATGTGTTTCAGAATAGTGGCGTAAACGTTTCCTCGCTGGCATTTAACGGGGGTGCTGACGACGACGTGTTCGTCAACCAGGCGACTGGTGTGATTACCGGTCTGAATTTTGGCGGCGACGACGGTGCCGACACATTCCTGAACAGCGGTACGATGACGACGCTGAGTTTTGGCGGCGGGGCCGATGATGATGTCCTTGTCAACCGCGGCACAGTGACGACGCTGGTCTTTGGCGGGGATCAGGAGTTTTCCGGTGGCAGTCTTCAGGCAATTCCGGACGCATCGGATGATGGTGCTGACACGCTTCTGAATTACGGAACGGTGACCACGCTGCAGTTTCAGGGCGGAGCCGATGACGACATCCTCGTCAGTAACGGGACTGTCGGGACTCTGGTTTTTGACGGGGGTGCTGATGACGACACACTGCAGAACAATGGAACAGTCATCTCGCTGCAGTTCACGGGTGGGGCGGATGATGATGTGCTGATGAATAATGCAGACGGCGTGACGACGATTGAATTCACCGGAGATGACGGTGTCGATTCTCTGGTGAACAAGGGCAGCAATATTGACAGCCTGATATTTTCCGGAGGAGCCGACGATGACACGTTGCGAATTCAGGGGACAGGTATCGGGCTGGTGGTATTCAACGGCGGATCCGACACAGGCTCGGACTCTTTTCAATATAGTGCTTTCAGTGACGCCGGCAGCAGTGTGACCTTCAACGCCGGTCCCGGAAATGATTACTTTGCGTGGCGGGGTTCGGCAGACAGCGTGGTGTTTCTGGGAGGAGCCGGAGACGATCAGGCGATCATCCTCGGCAGTGGCAGCCTGACGTTGAACGGGGGCGAGGGCGACGACACGATCTACTTCCAGTCCAATCCGCATGCGGAAGTCCTGGTTGTGGAGACAGATGGCGGCACAAATGACAACAGTCGCGACACGCTGGATTTCAGTGCCTTTAACGGAAACCCGCTGAATCTGGATCTGCGGCAGACGACGCGTCAGCAGCAAAGCAGCCTGTTTGCCATCACACTTTCCGACGGTCAGGGGATGGAAAACGTGATTGGCACTCCATTCGCCGACGTGATTTACGGTAACAGCCGCAACAATGTCATCACCGGAGCCCAGTACTCGGAGGGATTTACCGGCCCGGTCGCCGGTTCACGATCATTGACACAGTGGGTACTGCTGGACTTTGACACAGCAACAGAAACCGGGGAGCACGAATACACAACGGCGGAACGACTGGCGATTGCCTCGCGTGTGCAGCAGGTTTACCGCGGACCAGATTCCAGTTCCCCGTGGTTTGACGTGCGCGTGGCATTGAATCGCAGTGATATACCGGTTGCGGACGGGGACTTTGCCACGATCTACCTGAATCAGACACCGGCCTTTGGTCGGCCGGGTGGTCTGGCCAGCGAAGTGGATCCCGGCAATCTGAATCGCGGAGGTAGTGCTGTCGTTCAGGTCAATGGGCTGTTGGGTGGAATCATCACGGCAGAAGATATCAGTGAGGAAGGTGGAGATGCCGGCAGCGACAAGGGCTATGCCCCGGCACTTGGTGACGAGGAAATCGGAGCCAGCAAACCTGCAGCCACAAGCGAAAACTTTATACTGTTGTCTGCAAAAATTGTGGCCCATGAATTGGGACATCTGATTGGACTTCGACATCAGGACAGTTTCGGCCCGATCGGGTTTGGTCTGCATGATCCCCCGGGAAGTGCTGCCTACAAGCCGAACTACGCGGGCCCGGTCGCTGGTGTGGAGACCTTCGACCATCTGATGGGCTCTGGTGCCTCCGTAGGCTCGGATCGATTCAACGACCTGAACGACCTGTTTTTCGGTGAGCGAGAGGCGATTAAGCTGGGATTCGCGTTCAGCAATACGGCAGACACGATCACAGACGAGACTTCTTCGGCCCACAGCACTGCCGCTACGGCACAGACATTGGTCATGAGCACTGTGAATGTGCCCAACACGTTAACCCGGGGACTGAATCAGTCAAAAACGCTGTTTGTTCAGATGCAGTCTGTCGAGGGACGGATTCACGTGAACAGCACGACCCACGAAAGTGAAAACGACTGGTACGCGTTCAGTGGTACTGCAAACACCGTTGTCAATGTGGAAGTCTATTCCAATTCGCTCATCCGATATGGCACAGGAGTGGACGACTACATCGACTCCATCGTCCGAGTCTGGTACTACGACGACGGGGTACTGACGCTGGTTCCGTTTTACGGCGGCGAGGCAGTCAACGATGACATTTTTGAACCCACAGACAGCGCTATTGTCGACCTTGTCCTGCCACGAACCGGCACCTACTACATTGAAGTGGACACGTTCCAGCGCGATCCATCTGATCCGGTGTTTGATCCTGCGAATCCAGCCAGCCCGCTGAATCCGGCCAATCCCAACAACATTCTTGCCTCTCCATCACTGCTGAAACGATTCCTTGATACGCGGGACAACACGGATATTGGAGCCTATCAGCTGTTTATCTCGGGCTTTGCCCGAGCCAGTGCGACTGATGGAATTGACTCCATCAGGGGCTATGGCGGCACCGACACGATTGATGGCGGTAGTGGGGACAGTTTTGCGCTGACGCTGGACCCGGGAACTGCGGGCACTGCCCATGAAGGCTCGGAATTCTCCCGAACGCTGACGCTGACGGATCGTGCAGCCACCAGCTGGTCCGGAAGTACCGTCAACTACGGTGACGGCTCTGGCACAAGTTCTCTCACGGTCAGTTCTGCAGGCAGCTTTACGCTGGCACACACCTATGCGGATGACGGAAGTTACACCATCACAATGGTGATCCGTGACGACATCGGCCAGACGCTGACAAAAACCCTGCAGGTCAATGTGCAGAACGTCGCTCCCACGGTACTGACACTGTCAGGCTCTTCCAGTGTCGACGAACGCAGTACGCAGACCTATACCTTCACAGCATCGGACCCGGGGGCGGATATGTTCCTCGTACATTCCATCACCGGCGGCACGAAGGGTACGGTTTCAAATGTCCAGTTGAATTCTGTGACGGGTTCCGGAACATTCGACGTGACATTTTCTGAAGGCAGCGGGAGCACGGTACTGACAATTCTGCTGAAGGACAGCGACGGAGCGATCAGCGGCAGCAGGACCCTGACAGTCACAGTCAATAACGTCAATGATGCGCCGACAAATCTTTCACTTTCAGCGTCAGCAATAGCAGAAAATTCGGCCGTGCTGACTTCAATCGGGACGTTGTCCAGCACCGATCCGGACCCAGGCGACACGTTTGCCTACAGCCTGGTCAACGGGACTGGCAGCACGGACAACGCCAGTTTCGTGATTTCCGGCAGTACACTTAAAGCCAATGCTGTTTTCGACTATGAAACGAAATCTGCTTATTCCGTGCGCATCAGAACTACGGATGCCGGTGGCCTGTGGTTTGAAAAAGCCTTTACAATTACTGTCACGGATGTGGCGGAAGACGTCACACCGCCTGTCAGTCTGATCAATGCCCTTCCGGCAACGACAACGACCTCGACGATTACTCTGACAGCGACCGGAAGCGACCCTGGTCTGATAACCTCGGGAATCCTCGACTACGACTTTTACTATTCCACCAGCGGAAGCTTTATCAAAATCGGTACAGCCCCCGCGAATGCCCCTTCTATTGTCTTCTCACCGGCAGCGAATACCACCTACTGGTTCAGAACGCTGGCCAGAGACAAAGCGGGCAATCGGGAAACCAAAGCCACATCGGACACCGTCACGCGCGTTGGCGACATCGTTCCTCCGGCCAGTCAGGTGACATCAGTCACCGCCAATTCCGCAGGAAAATTCACAATTCAGATGAGCGGCACCAAAGCCAGTGGGACGGCCCTGTCCGCCTTCGACATTTACGTGGTTCTGGATGGAGCCGCTGCGACTCTGCTTGGCACCACATCAGCAGTGTCAGCGGGTTCCGGCCAGTACACAGGGTCGATTACGTATCAGGGAAAACTGGACGGCCAGTCACATACCTACGGATTCTATTCTCGCGCCAAAGACCTGTCGGGGAACGTGGAAACGGCACCTTCGACAAATGACGTTTCGGTGACAGCAACGTTTGCCGCTGCGGCACTGACGGCCACCGGTATTGACGTGCAGAACGGAGCCAATCAGCGTTCGTACGTTCGTTACCTGGACATCCTCTTCAGCGACAACCCGACCGCCATGCAGAGCAGCGGGCGGATTGCCGTCGAGCGATTTGGTATCAGCGCCGGGGCCGTCAACGCCGGGACAGGCGTCGCCGTCACTGGCTTCTCGACCTCACGAACCGCCAATAATCTGAAACTGGACTTCGGGACCGATGGTTTGGGAGGAAAACTGCAGGACGGCGACGGTTTCTATCGCGTCCGACTGGACCTGAATGGCAATGGCGTGTTCACGGACTCGGGCGACGCCTCCTTTGAATTTTTCCGGTTGTTTGGTGATGCCAACGGAGACGGCACAGTCGACGTCGCAGACACGAACCTTGTCACGACCCAGGTAGGCAGAGCCGGCGCAAATCTGGACGGAGATATCGACGGAAACGGAGCCGTCAACGCGACTGACAGACTGTATACGACCCGGCAACGTGGAAGAAAGCTACTCAGCTGGATGCTCGCATTTCTTGACGATTAACCAGACAGCAGTCAACATCCCCTCGCATGGGAACGGTCAAAGCTGTCAGGAACCGAACGCTAGCGCGTGCCGGCTGATTTCATTGGCCGCAGGTCGTCCGGGAAGAGCAACGGTCCTTCGCAGTCCGTCTGTAGGGATGATCCACAACATGACGATTCCCCAACAAATGATCACATTTTTGGGTACAAACCAGAATTTTTGAACTAGACTCCCCAAAGGGAAACGAGTGCGATCCAAAACACTGGTGGTTTCCCGGGGTGGTTTGCGAGTAGTAAGCACAGGACGGTGAATTGTAGAAAACCATTCACCAGCAGGTGAAATTTTGGGAGTCCGCCAGAAAGTCGTTGTTCCCGTGGACCACCAGGCCTCCGGATGCAGGCCCCTTTAAAAACTGCAGCCGCCGGGGAATGAAACGTTGAAGGATTCACAGTCAGAAGCCTCGGGAAGGCAGACACCAGAAGACGACCGCAACAGATCTTCGCGTGTCGGATGCAATTACTCAGTCAGGTCACGGTAAGTCGACGAGGAGCAACGGGATGAATTTGCCACTTCAGGATAAAAAACAGGCGGGTTCCATCGAAACACTGCCGGAAATTCCACCGGTGACTGATAAGGCATCTTCCGCAGCACCTGGCGATGTGGCCACAATGATTCAGTCGGGCGAAGAGACTGTCACTGACGAGGGCGATCAGGTGCCGCCAATTCATCGCACTCCGGCCAACAGGCAGACACAGGCAGTTAGCCCGGAAACGGTGGGTGTGGCCTCCGAAGAAACCCTCGATGACACACCGGCAGGTCTCGCTTTCGGCCAGCAGGTTCCCGCGGAACTGCATATCAGCGGGCTGAATTCTCGCATGGAACCGAAGCAGGCTGGTACCACTGCCGATCCGCAGGCCACATTGATCGGCGGGCCGCAGGCTGTCAGGGATCTGGAAGATCTGCTGGAGACGCTTGTAGAAAACAAGACCAGCGACGGCGGTGTCCCGAATGGGGTTGCCGGTCTTGTGATAGGCGACTATCAGGTCATCAGCGAACTGGGTCGCGGCGGCATGGGAGTTGTCTACAAGGCGCGGCATCGCAAGCTGAATCGAGTAGTCGCCCTGAAAATGATTTTGTCCGGAAAGCATGCTGGGGGCGAAGCCCTGCGGCGTTTTCTGGCGGAAGCGCGCGCCGTAGCGCAGATGCAGCATCCCGGAATTGTTCAGATCTTCGACATCGGCGAGCATCAGGGACTGCCTTATTTTTCCCTGGAATACGTCGCCGGGAAAGACCTGCTTCGGGACCTCGACGGCAAACCGACCAACGCGAAAAAAGCGGCCACGATGGTACAGAAACTCTGCACCGCCATGCAGTATGCTCATGAGAATGGCATTCTGCATCGAGACCTGAAGCCGGCTAACGTACTGCTGGACGAGAATGGCATTCCGAAGATCACGGACTTCGGTCTGGCCAGAGAAATCGATGCCGAAGGCTCGACAGCCACCAACGAAGGCACCATCATGGGCAGCCCCAGCTACATGCCGCCCGAGCAGGCGCGCGGTAAGCTGTCCGAGCTATCACCGAAGTCGGATCTGTATTCCCTCGGAGCCGTGCTGTATCAGATGCTCACGGCCCGGCCGCCGTTCATTGCAGAGCGCGTGATGGACACCGTCATGCAGGTAATCAACAACGAACCCGTGTCTCCGCGAGACCTGCAGCCTGGCGTCCCGATTGACCTGGAAACCATC
>CAIQIE010000386.1 GCA_903871805.1 uncultured Planctomycetaceae bacterium
CGGAAGCGTGGTGTGAACTGATTCGGGATTTTGGCCGCCTGTTCAGTTCTGTCGCTGGCAAACCTCATGTGATCGACGCCTATCGATCGCCAACGAAATCGCAGAGCTTCCGCCCGCGTCCGCGAGTGCGTGAATTGCTGATAAACAGTTGAGACCCGCGACTTTATTCGCCGTCTCCTTATGCCCAAGGCCCCCTTCCCTGCTGCTTCAGCCCACTCAGCGGTCTGGTGGCCGCGCGTCTGTACCTCGGTTGCGTCCGATCCACTAATGGATCATCGCCGATAAATGCGGGAACTTCGCTCCGAACTGCAGTGATTTGACGCTATTGGTTGGGACCTTTTCACTGGATGAGCCTCGGCAAATACAGCAACCCCGCGAAGGCAACGCGATGGCCATCGCGTGAGGTGCCCGTGGAACAACCAAGCCCCTGTACACTCACGTCGCACTTCCCTTCAATGAGCACCATAGCTCGCTGACGAGTATTAATGGCGAGACGACTTTTGATCAGCGATCAGGAGTTTCGTCAAAAATCAACGTATTCCAAATAAGCTGTGTCCCCCGGAGTAAGTTTTGAAATGCGACTTCTGAGAGGTTTTCGATGAATTGTCGAAGCCCTCAAGTGCTGTGTCCCCGTATCAAAGCTGCTGTGTCCCCTGGGTGAAACTGGCGGGGGTGGTCGGCTGGCAAATTCGATTGCATGGATGTGCCGGTATTGAGGCTTTGGTGAGAACTGGCCGTTATGGAGGCTGTGAGACGTTTATCCTGAGGGCCTTTTTTCAGGAAGTCGGGACTTGTGAAGCAGTGTGTGGAACGGGAGAATCCAAAGTCAGAAGACTTTCCGCCGAGATGTCGTCGAGGTGACCACATGCAAAATCGCTCTTTTCATCACACTTCAGCCGTCCGTTCACGGTGTTCGGTTCTTTATTGGATGGCCGTTATTCGTGGGCGATTACTGCCGTGTCTGTGTTTGCTGCTGGGAACAACCGGGAAACTTTCCGCGGACGACGGGGTACAGTTTTTTGAGCAGGAGATTCGACCGCTGCTGATCGAGCAGTGCATCTCCTGCCATGGGGAGCAGGAGCAATCCGGCGGGTTGCGTCTCGATTCGAGAGATGCAATTCTGAAAGGTGGTGACAGCGGACCGGCGGCCATTCCGGGCAAGGTGGATGTCAGCCGGATTTCAGAGGCGATCCGGTACGACGGAAAACTTCAGATGCCTCCTGAGAAGTCATTGACGGCTGCTCAGCAGGCAGCGTTGAACCACTGGATTTCAGAGGGATTGCCGTGGCCGGAACAATCGGTCCCGCTGAGATCCGTTCGTGTCGATGCGGCGAAAACACACTGGGCATTTCAGCCAGTGTCTGATCCGCAGGTGCCTTTGGTGGAATCGGAGCGCATCGGCACAGCTGTGGATTCTTTTCTTCAGCAGAAGCTTCAGCAGGCGGGCTTGTCGATGTCGCCCGAGGCGGATCGCCGCACGCTGATTCGTCGTCTCAGTTATACCCTGACCGGGCTACCACCTTCTCCTGAGTCTGTGGAGCAGTTTGTTGCGAGCAGCGACCCTCAGGTTTACGAAAAGCTGGTGGAGAAGTTTCTGGAGTCACCGGCCTACGGGGAGCACTGGGCCCGTCATTGGCTCGATATCGCTCGCTATTCTGACACAAAGGGATATGTCTATGCTCGGGAAGAGCGTTTCTGGGTTCATGCCTGGAACTATCGCGACTGGGTTGTTCGGGCACTAAACAGCGACATGCCGTACGATCGGTTTCTGCTGTTGCAAATTGCCGCGGATCAGGTCGCAGACAGGTCTGCTGAGGACCTTGCAGCGATGGGATTTCTGACCCTGGGCCGTCGTTTTCTGGGGGTTCGTCGCGATATCATCGATGACCAGATCGATGTGCTGTGCAGGGGAACGATGTCTCTGACGGTTGGCTGTGCGCGGTGTCATGACCACAAGTACGACCCTATTCCAACAGCGGATTACTATTCCCTGTACGGTGTTTTTGATAGTTCGCGAGAGGCTTTGGCGCAGTTGCCGGGAGGTAGTAACGACGAAGCCTTTGATAAGGCATTCGAGGAAAAGTCGTCCGCGATGGATGCTCTGCTGCAACGGCACAGGCAGACCACAGCGGCCAGAGTTCGTGAAAGAACTGGTGATTATCTGCGGGCCCAACTGGACCCGGGTCGTTACCCCGAGGAAGGCTTTGATCAGATTATTGCACCGAGTGATCTTCTGCCGTCGTTTGTGCGTCGCTGGCGAGACTATCTGCGGGAGGCCGAGCGAACAGGAGATCCGGTTTTTCGTGCATGGCATGCGTTTCGGACAATACCGCCAGGTGAGTTTTCGCAGCATGCCGAGGCGGTAACGAAGCAATTGCAGTCGCTTCCTGCGGAACAAATCAATCCTCTGATATCCGCAGCCTTTAGTACGGTGCCGGCATCTTTTGATGTTGTGATTGAGAGGTACTCAGAAGTTTTTCGCCCTGTGGATGTTGCATGGCAATCACTTTCGTCCAATGCGTTGGCCGAGGGGCGACCATTGCCCGTGTCGCTGGCAGACAATGCCGCAGAACAGTTACGTGACGTGCTCTATGCACCGGGTGGACCGTGTTACGTGCCTGATGAACCTGTGGTCAGTACAGAATATGATTTTGATTCCGGTACCTGCAATGAGCTCTGGAAACAGCAGGTCGAGCTGGATCGTTTGATTCTGAATGCGCCTTCGCAGCCACGATTTGCGGTTATTCTTCGGGATCGGGTGACACCTGTGACGCCGCGTATTTTTCGGCGGGGGAATCCAGCCAACAAGGGAGAAGATGTCCCGCGACAGTTTCTATCGCTGCTGAGTGGCGCAGACCGTCAGCCATTTCAACAGGGCAGTGGGCGACTGGAGTTGGCAAAGGCAATTATTGATCCCCGTAATCCGCTCACTGCACGAGTGCTTGTTAATCGAGTATGGGCGCACCATTTTGGAACAGGCCTTGTGTCCACACCAGGAGACTTCGGGCTGCGAGCGGATCCTCCGTCCCACCCCGAGTTACTGGACTGGTTGACAGTCCGATTTGTTGAGAGTGGTTGGAGTATCAAGGCATTACATCGACTTATTCTGCTGTCGGCTGCGTTTCGTCAGTCCTCTACCGGACCATTGGATGATCAATTGCTGCAGGAGGCTCAGATCAGAGATCCGGCGAACAGGATGCTCTGGCGGATGAATGCCCAGCGGCTGACATTTGAGGAAATGCGGGATTCCATGCTTTTTGCTTCAGGGCAGCTGGATCTGGCTATGGGCGGCAAGCCTGCTGAGCTCTTTCAGTCGCCCTACCCGGTACGCCGGACGCTGTATGGTTTGGTGGACCGTCAGTTTCTGCCAGGCGCATTGCGAATTTTTGACTTTGCGAATCCGGATCTGCACATCCCACAGCGAAGCGAGACGACGGTACCCCAGCAATCGTTGTTTCTGATGAATCACCCGATTGTTCTGGAACAGGTTCATAAGATGGCGGCTCGGGTTTCAAGCGAGGGCAGCGCAGGGCAACAAGTGCGGGCGCTTTTTCGAAGCACATTGCAGCGAGAGCCATCGGAATCGCAGCTAGCTGGCGCTATGGAATTACTGGCTGGACCCTTCCCGGCACCCGAAGTTCCAGCGAAAGGAGAAATGGACTGGAGTTACGGTTATGGTGTTCTGGATGAAGAGTTGGGAAAGACGACGAAATTTACGCTACTGCCACACTTTACGGGTACGGCGTGGCAAGGTGGCCCGGCATTTCCGGATCCGGCGATTGGCTGGGTGCAGTTGTCAGCGAAGGGCGGTCATCCCGGGAACGATCGTGAGCATGCGGTGATTCGTCGGTGGACAGCGCCGGCTGCCATGTCTGTTCAGATCAGCGGTGTCCTGCAGCATGATCCAGCGCCTGGTGACGGTATTCGCGCCTTTGTTGTGAGTTCTCGTCGCGGGGTTTTGACCAGTGTTCGGCTACACCAGCAGCGAATGGAAGTGGCTCACGAACCGATAGACGTTCAGGCCGGTGAAACGCTCGATTTCATTGTCGATATCGACCGAGAACTGAACAGTGATCAATTTGACTGGGAAATCGAAATCACTCAGCCGGGAAGTGAGTCCGCACAGCGATGGAACTCGACAAAAGACTTTCCAGTTCCACCCAATCCGGAGTTGACGCCGCTGGAGCAACTGGTTCAGGTTTTGTTCTGTTCCAATGAGTTTCTGTTTGTGGACTGAGTGACCGGTTTGATGCGGCAGTCTGTTCGATGCATGACAAGTGCGACAGGAGCAATCGCTGCTTCAGGAACTACGTTGTCTGCACGTGGCGGCAGACAACTTTCGCGATGAGGACCCTATTGTCAGCCCTGTCCCGACTGGAGAGGCGCGTTCGCTGTTGCTGCGAGGCCAATTGCAGTGGCTGTTGCGTATTCTCTGGCGTGTGAGATCGTAATTCGAATCGAATCAATACCCATGGATTCGGCGATACGACAGGCTTCGCCGGAAAGCCTTACGGTTGGCTGGCCGGTATGCAGAGAGATGATTTCGATGTCATGGAACGTGATCCCCTGAACAAAACCGGTTCCAAGGACTTTGACGACGGCTTCTTTGGCGGCCCACCGTCCGGCGAAGCGGACGGCGGCATCGCGGTGCTTCTGCGAATACTCAATTTCACCGGGCGTGAAGCATCGATCGATAAAATGAGATCCGTGACGCTGCATCATGCTGCGAATCCGGTCAATCTCAACGATATCAGTACCCAGACCAAGAAGCATGACGGCGAATAGTTATTTCAAAGAGGTTGAGGTCCGCTGAAAAGCAGGCAGGAATTTCATTGGCTCGGGGAGTTCGCCGACCACGACGATTGTCGTGGCCGGCGAGTCGCCTGTTGAACGTCAGGCTCCGTATTTTTCGAGTCGACCGGCATGAGCGAGTGCCTGCAGCATCAGATATTTGGCCTCGAACATACCAAGTTCACCCACACGGCAGGCGGATTCACCGAACTGTCGTGAGCCATCGAAGCGGCAGTTTTCTGCGACGAGCATCGTTGGGACAGGGTGACCGCTGTGCGACTTCATTTTGGCGGGCGTGCTGTGATCGCCGGTGACGATCAGCACGTCTGGTTTGAGTGCCATGATATGAGGAATCCCGGAGTCATACTCTTCGGTGCGCCGGACCTTGGCATCGAAGTTTCCATCTTCACCAGTGCTATCCGTATATTTGAAGTGGATGAAGAAAAAGTCGTACTTATCCCAGTTGTCTCTGAGGCAATTCATCTGATCTTCGAGAGAGTGACCAGCATCGAGGATGTCCATATCGACCAGACGAGCAAGTCCTCGGTACATCGGGTAAACGGCGATAGCGGCAGCCCGCGTTCCGTAGACATCCTGGAACTTTGGGATTGGAGGCATTCTGGCGATACCTCGCATGGTCAGCAGGTTTGCGGGCTGGTCATGCTTCAGCAGTTCGCCGGCCTGTCGAGTGAACTCAGCCAGAATGGCGGCAGTTTTTTGAGACGCCGGATCGTTGCCCTGAGGCTTCAGCGGTGGCACACCAGTACGTTGTGGATCCGTGTCGTTGACGTTGCCACCGAGGCCTTCGCCACGGATTACGATAACGAAGCGATACTCCTTGACATGTCGAACGAAGACTTCAACTCCCGGGATGTTGATGGAGTCCAGTTTTTCGCAAAGCCTGGCAGCAATTTCGGAGGAGACACGGCCGGCGCGACGATCACTGATGTTTCCGTCAGCGTCCACCGTGACAAAGTTGCCCCGAACAGCGACATCGCGATCGGTCAGCGCAAAGTCAATCCCGAGGGCCTCCAGAACACCGCGGCCGATGTCGTATTTGAGCGGATCGTAACCGAAGAGTCCGAGATGTCCGGGTCCGCTTCCCGGGGCGATTCCCGGCAGCACAGGAATACTCATGCCAAGGACGCCGCGTTGTGCGAGTGCGTCGAGGTGGGGTGTATTCGCTGTTTCCAGTTCCGTTTTCCCACCGGGCTGAAGGGGAAGTCCTCCGAGACCATCGGCTACGTAAAGAACAATTTTCGAATCAGCTGGCTTCTGGAGCCGGCGAGTCAGATCATGAATATCGGTCATTTTAGAAGATCCTGAAAACAGCACTGCGCGGGGGTGAAGCGTGTCCGGACACATGGTGTGTCGCCGGGGAACAGCGTTGTTCCGAACTCCCGCTGAAAAATACCTGCCGACACAACGCCGCATCGGCGATTGGAGAAAATGGAAACATGATCATGGCTGGCTGGCCCGTGTCATGGCTTCCTGCCAGGCTTCTGGAGACAGAATTTCAGCTTCATCTGCCAGGAGTCTTGGAATTCCGTCAAGCACAGGATAGCGAAGTCGGGTATCGGGATCGGTACAGATCAGTGAGTCGCCATCCTGGAC
>CAIQIE010000387.1 GCA_903871805.1 uncultured Planctomycetaceae bacterium
AATCTGCGGATCAATCCCAGTTTCTGGCTGGCTTCCCGCAGCAGCAGGGCACCGGCATCTGAAGTGATCATTTCGCCATTGAATTCGGCCACAATTTCGCGGCGGCCGGAGGGGTGAAAATGAATCAAAGTTTGGTTACAAAATGTCATCGCAGGACCTCTGTATTTTGTCGTTCGAAAGCCTTGTGTACACTTTCTTTACGACGATTCCAGAGGTTCTGTTTGATTACACTGTGAGAAATGCGGGTTAGATCCATGCCGACGCACTCTGGCAGTGCGACTTCTTGTCCAAGCCGATGTGGACAGCGAAAGGGCTGGTCGATGTCTGCCTGCTCGTGTTTCTGCATCGTGGCTCACGCCGCGTCTGGATTTCGCCGAGCACCGTGCAACCGGATTCAGCATGGGTCAGCCTCCAGGCCAGGAATTTTCTGATGGTCGCAGTCGCCCCCCGGCCGCTGCGTTACGGCGTTCGTCATCCGGAACGAAGGAAGCGCTGTCGCCTATGCTGGAACGCTGCTGCAGATGACACCCAACAAATGACCAATTTTCGGACACAAAGGCCGAAGCTGAAAGTCGGCTCGAAGCCTGCGTCGGTCTGCGTCGAGTGAAGCGGCCACAGGCTCCCGAAGTGCAGTCGAATTGATGGCAATCTAGGCACGTTTTCGTGCCAGTCCAGCGAGCGCCAGATTCCAGTTGATTCTACAAAACCGGCGGCAGATACCTCTACGTACTTGGTCCCTCCGGACTAACCGTCATGAGTTAGATGCAATTTTGTTTTCACTCCACGGTGGTGATGTCGACCGACCCCGGAACAGCACTTCATACACTGCACCCGTGATCACGACCGACGCGTGAAACAGAAGTTGTCTTGCCTGCTCCGGTCCGACAAGTCGGAGTGACTTCAGTCGGTCTCTCCGACGTGGGTTAACGCGTCATTTCGCGGCAGCGGATTGGCTCATGCGATTTTTTTCAATTCCCGCAGAAACAAACGCCAGTCACCAGCTTGTTTCGAGTGATTGTTGAACCTTTGCCGAATACTGCTGCCACTCACGAGCAGGGCGCATTTCGCCTGATCAAGTCGGGACCGCTGCATTAAACAGCAATTCTCTTCCTGAACCATCTGGAGGTCAACTGAGCCACGCCGAAACCAATGAGCACAACATTACTGCTCAGGTAGATGACACCGAACAGATAGAAAAACTTTCCGTATCCATAGTGAGTGATCTGGTTGGCAGGCAGCAGGAAATCAGGAACAAAGATAGCCAGCAGACCAGTGGCAAAAGTGGTCAGCCCAGCCAGTATTCCTGCGAACAGCGACGTCGGCCAGACGCGACGCGGTGGAGATTCGCTCGGCAGTTTCGCCAGCTCTCGTCCCGTGTGGCGGCCCCTCTTCCAGCAGAAGGCCAGCCCAAAAACTGCAGAGAGCAGGTACAGCCAAAAGAGGCCTTCGTTAGCGACGCCGTAACTATCACTCACCGCAGCCTGAGTTGTCAGGGCAATCGCATCTGCGGGAAGTTCTGAAAAGCGGCCTGCAAGCACATCACCAGTTCTCTGCAGAGCCAGATTGCAGGAGACGAGCCAACCCGGAGGAAGCTGAATCTTCACATCCATCCCGCCGAAACGTGACCAGGCTCGAGCCGGAGCAAGGATATACGCAAACTGATGGTAGATCGTCGGTCGCCCATATCTGTGAACGGCGGCCTCGGCCCGATACTGCACACGTAACTTGTGCGAGCCCTCTGGAATCACGACTGTCATGGCGTGCGGAATGGCAGGCTGGCTGCCATAATCGAGATATGAGATTGGCGGATCGCCATGCAGGCCCGGGGTTTCCTTTGGCGGCTGCCAGGACTCCGGGAGCGGTGTGTCCGGAGCTGGCTGGCTCGGGATGGGTTTTTCATCAAGAGTGACCGTTAACTGGCTCACCTCTGCGCTGCCCGATGCGAACAGCAAGTTCAGGCTCTTTTCCGGCCCATGGTTTTCAAGCTGATATTCAGCAACAACCATTGCCGGCTCGTTTTCGGCGAGCGGACGGAGGTCAATTTGAAGGACTTCCCAGCGGATCTCGATTTCTTGAATGCCGACAGGTTCAGCGACAACTTGACCTCCCGAAGATGGAGGCCCCACGTTGGCCTGCACAAGACCGGGAAGCAGCAAAACGCCGAATGCCACCACAAGCCAAAACCATCTCTGCACTCGTTGATACATCATTCATCTCGCAACTCATAGGGTGTTTGTCATGAAAGCTGGATTCGTCTGAGACTATTCTCTGCACGGTATGAAATGAGGTCGGGTGTTCGGGGGATCTATATAGAAAGCAGTGCCTCAATCGTAGCCGGATACAGAATAACTCCTTCGAAGCAGCTTCCGACACAGCTACAGCAGTTCCGGAAATGTCACAGAGGTGACCAGAGCCGTTTTCCGTAGCGGACCCAATTGATCATTCGTTGAATACTCATGCCTTCGAATTTCGTACAGTCAGATCCAAGGATTTGTTCCATCGCAGAACTCGTGAGAACTCTGGCCTGTTTTGGAGATCTGAAGAACTACGCAAACCGTTTTTGCGATGGGCTTTAGGCGGAACACGTGCAGACTTCGTGCCAGGAATGTATTCGTCGATTCAGTCGACAACCTCCTCGGCAGAGGAGCACTGACCGGGGACACAGCACTGACGGGGGACACAGAGCACTGACGGGGGACACAGCATTGACGGGGGACACAGCATTGACGGAGGGACACAGCACTGACGAAGGGACACAGCACTGACGAAGGGACACAGCACTGAACTATTCCCCCAGATACACGCGCCGGCGGAGAGATGCAGGGAAGGCAGGCCGTCGGCGATACGAAGATGTGCTCGGAATCCATCAAATCGAAACTGATCGTGTTGATGTTAACGGTAATCGCGAGCGCACTTTGCGGAATGCGGCCTCTCTGCACTTCTCTCACAGTAGAGCGGCACGTCACTGTTGCGAGTATCGTGGTTCCAAAGCGACCCGCTATCAAAACTTGAACCGCAGGAAACAGAGGAACGTACCCGTGGACACTTCGGGGCACGAATCTGGGCATCGCTGCGATACTCGCAGGGGCGACTTGTGCACCACTGATAAGGGCGGGACTGTCTGCAGAGTCACCGCAGGGACACGGACGCATCGCTCTCTGCCACGAAGACGAGAGCCGTTCGCTCAATCGCGTCGCGTGCAAATTTTCGGCCCGTGATACCGGAGTTATGTAATTTTCCAGGTCGCGTCAGGCCGTTGCCAGCAAATCCCGAGCGGCAGGGGAAGTACGAAAATAACGGTTTCCGTCGGGAGAACGTTGCGAAGCAATCCGTTCCGGTTTGCCTGCCATCAAGTAGAACAATTTTCCAAATTCGCCGACCAATTTCACCCACTTGCGTTCGTCGATCTGAAGACGCTCAAAAAGCGGCGGAAGATCGGCAGGTGTTGCTCCCCGCTTGTCGCCTCTGACCTGGCGTGCTGTCCAGTCCAGTAGCTCTGCATACGCCGCCGCTGTCATCGGAAGGAAACCCTTGTCGCTGCACCTATGACCGTCCTGATGAACACACGCGCCCGTGTGACTGCTCCGTTCCTGAAGATCAACTGGAGCGAGAAAGCACGAGGCGTCCCGAAACGTTACTGTCGTCTCATCAGTCTCCGGGAAAACGGCAATTGTTTGGTTATCCTCAAGTCGTTCGACGGCTTTCAAATCCTCAAGCCGCTTATGAATCGACGTGAATGGACTGCCTTCCAGAGTTTCCGCAAGAGCTGCTCGTATCGGATTCAGATCCACATACGCGGCACAGGCCAGAACAGAAGTCTCGTCCAGCAGCCGAGTCGCCTTGAAACGAGCCTCAAAGAACTTCCCGGTTGCCTCATCTTCCAGATTCGCACGCTGAGCGATGGGCTGACACAACAGCCGCATCCACCAGGAAATGTCCGACAGTCGCCGCCGAATCTGCGCCACCATCAGTTCGTCGTTCCGAATCGTATTGAGTGCCTCGTCCGCGGGCGGAATTGCATTCCCGTCCTCGTCCTTCTGCACTGGACACAACGTCAGCCACCGACGAGCAACCTCGGTGTCATCCCATGTGCTCACCACATCCGGCCGTGAGCGAAGAATCAGGTGGAAATGGTTCGACATAATCGTGTAGCACAGCAGGTCGATTCCATACGTCGAAGCCAGCAGTCGCAAACGGTTTTCGAACCAGACTTTGCGATGGTCATAGTTCTTACCGGACAGTGTATCGTTGCCAAACAAAAGGCACCGCCTCGTCGTCCGGTTCACGACATGCACAATCGCAGTCTCATCCGGCGAAAACAGATCCCCTCGAAGCGTCCGCGCCATGATTGTCTTCCTGTGAATTGTGTCAGCATTAATCAAAATTAAGGGTGTTACAATACACATCCTCTACGCCTGTTCAAGCAAGAAGTTAATTCATCAGAACTGCAGGAGTGTTGCCGAAGTGCAACATCATCTTAAAAACGGCAAAGTCGAAATCGTTGGTTATGTTTTTGGTGGAGTGGTTTTTGGTGGAGTGCCCCTACAGTAATTGTTCCATTCCAAACCGGTTTTTTTCCCGGCACACTGTGTCCCCAACAGTATGCTGTGTCCCCAACAGTATGTGTGTCCCCAACAGTATGTGGTATGTGCCAACAGTATGTGTGTCCCCGAGGTAGCTGGGGACACAGCGTTTTGAAGGTGGGTGCGGCTACCGTAAAACAAGACCTGTGGGGGAGTTGACGAAGGTTGCTGAACGGCAACATTTTTGCAAAGTCGATTAGAACCAACGGTCTGTTGCATCGGGTATTCGTGGACTCTTCGATAAAAACCGAATTTTCGAGATGACTGAAACTGAAGTAGGGTGTGTTCGGCTGCTTTTCCCCAGCGGCTTCTTGCGGCACCCGAAGCAGCGACGGCCCAGGCGTATCAACGATCTCAGAAACAGATACGGTCATTTCAGATTTGCCGCGGTGCATCGCGTCGCTGTCCCCGAATTCGCGACACGGTGACGGCCCCTGTCTGAAGGCAGGCACTCGTCAGAAAAACCGGAACCATTTCACGCGGACAACCCAAGTGTGCTCTGAAAGTCTGACTCGACCCACCGACACATGAGAGATCTGGTGCTCATGGGGCTCCTGAGGCTTCCGGAACCTCGTCCTCGTCCGACCATTGTGGTCATGCATTGCAGGCGTCACAGATGGTGGTGATCTTTCCGGAGCATTCCAGTGCTGCGGGGGCGCGTGGTGCAGCGTCCCAGGCCTCGCGGCAACGGCAGAGACGGAGGGGGTTGTTTACCGTGGCGTCCGGTCCAGCGAAAAACTCGAGCCTCGGCCGGGCTACCGGGAAGTTTGCACTTTCGCGATCATCTGCTGGTGCAGGACCGTCCATGCGTCGACCGCAAAAAGGCAGGCAGACCGTTCTTCTGACCATTGACTGAACTGCGGATTTTCTTCCTGAACCAAACGTGCGGGTTGTTGTCGATTTTTTGAGTGATTCCGTGGGGGGCCAAACAGTCCACCTGTCGCAGACTGCGTTGCATCTCGACGCGGTCTGGGGATAAATCCGGGGGGCTCCGAATTCTCAATCTGGTCTTTCGTCCTTTGAAGGACACTGATCATGTTCTCGATGGGCAGCAGCAACTGACGACAGTCCTCAACATCGAGGACCTGTCGCCTATCGGCTGTCGTCAGAACTTCATGAAGATCCATCGAGAAAATCTGACCGGCGTTCGCCAAAGTCGGGGCATTTGTCGTCGCGGCAGGAAGAGTGAGACTTTGCAGCTGTTCAATCAGCCATGGGGTCAGTTGTGATCCCGTCAGGGCCTGCGATCGTGCAAATGCCTGTGGTTTTCGGAACCCTCCCAGAATCGCTCTGCGTTCTTTTAACGTAGCATTTTTAAGACACAGCAGCAGCGATTCCGAAGAGATGTCGCCTTTACCGACATGTTCCGCCAGGATGGCAATCAGCAACTGGCGAATAGCGTCCGATCTTTCTGCGACGGACCTGCTGGATTGCCATTCAGACTGGTGATGATTTGCTGCCAGACTTAGAAATTGGCTGGCCGCGAGTTCAGCAAATTGGCCGCGGATTGACGTTGGTTGTCCATCAAGAGGACGCAGCACCCAAAGGAGATTTTCCTGCTGAGTCAGACAGGCCAGATCGGGAGTCAGTTGTTTCTGTAACAAGGGCAATACGGCAGCCAGTACATCTTGCTGCGGAAATGCCTGCAGACACTCGCGAGCTTCTTCCTGAAGCAACGGGGAATAACGATCTTCGAGGTACGGAAGCAGTTTGGGAATGGCCTCCCTGTCCATATCCGGAATTGCCATTCGTGCCAGGCGCTGCGGGGATTTGGGGGACGGTCTCCGATTGTCGGTTTCCGAGGACTTCAGCGATGGAAATGAACGACGCAGGGACCATGCACCGGCGACAAAACTGCACAGCAGCAGGATTCCGACGATGCATTGAAACATCTGACGACGATTTTTTGATTGGGTGACCGAGGACGGTTCCGTGTCGTCTGTCTGATTGTGCATCGCGGAGCCTCCAGTGAAACGAAGAGGCTGCAGGAATGCTGCAAATGACCTCCTGTCCCGCACGATACCCGGAGGCTTCAGAAAAGTGTACCGCGACGTCATGGGGTTTCGGGAAGATCGGGGCTGAATGATCCCGCCTGTTCCAGGGTGGTCAGGACCTGACAAGATCGCAGTGTGGACGGCAGCCCGCTGAGCGGCAGAATGATTTCGACTCTGCTATGATTCTTCAGTCTCTCTGACCATTCCGGAACACGATGTTGCAAAACGTTATGGCGACTCCCTCACCACTCACTGTAGCCCAGTTGATCCCTGCACTCGACAGTGGGGGTGCGGAGCGGTGTGTCGTGGACGTGGCGCAAGCCGTCGTCGAAGCGGGTCACCGCTCCCTTGTGATTTCGGCCGGTGGCAGGCTGACCAGCGAACTCAAGGCCAGCGGCAGCGAACATCTGACTCGGCAGATCGGCCGCAAATCTCCGATGTTGCTTCGAGAGGCACTGTGGCTAAGGTCCATACTGACGGCGGAGCGGATCGATCTGCTTGACGTTCACTCGCGTGTCCCCGCATGGGTCGCATGGCTGGCCCTTTCCTCGCGTGCCGAACAACTACGGCCGGCGCTGGTCACCACAGTGCATGGGTTTAATCGTCCGGGAATCCACAGCCGGATCATGACACGGGGCGATGTCGTCATCGCGGTCTCGGAATCTGTGCGTACATTTTTGCAGACACACTACGCCGGACTATCGTCGAACCGCGTCACCGTGATTCCCCGTGGGGTGAACCGGGAGACATTTGCCCCCCGGACGCAAGTGAATTCCGAATGGCGGGAACGATTTTTCCAACAATTTCCGGAATGTCGAGGGCGGCAGGTGCTGACCCTTGCCGGGCGATTATCCCGGGGGAAGGGGCATGGGGATTTGCTGCATCTGCTGTCCCGACTGAATCGTCGGGGTCAGCCGGTGCATGGGCTGTGCGTTGGATCGCTTGAAGGACGCGGTGATTATGTGCGGGAACTGCAGTCAATGGCGCGAAATCTGGGCGTTGCGGATCGCGTGAGTTTCCCTGGCGTCCGCAATGACCTGCCTCAGATTTACGCGATTTCCTCGGTTGTGCTATCGCTGTCAGTAAAGCCGGAAAGTTTTGGTCTGGTGGTGGCGGAAGCGTTGAGCATGGGGCGACCGGTGGTTGGATATGCACATGGAGGGGTCGCGGAGCAACTGGAAGTCAACTACCCGGAAGGCGTCATAACCCCGGGGGACCTGCAGCAACTGGAAGATTGTGTGTTTGCAATTCTCGCAGGGCGCATTGGCCCACCGACAGCGTCTCAGATCATCCAAACGTCGGAAATGACCGGGAAAACGGTCGCCGTCTATGAACAACTGGTCCGTCGACGGTGTCCTTAACAGAAACTTCCAACTCGTCACCAACGATCCCGCTGCACAATCCCTTCCGCCTTGCTAAGCTACGGGACTGTGGTGAATGCTCAGGCAGGCCGATGGTGTCTGCATTGGATGTTCCCGTCACGATCTCTCCGGTTTTTTCTCTCAGACGTGTTACTTCCCATGTCGACTGAACTCGCCAAAACGTACGACGCTGCCGCCGCACAGACCCGTTGGGTGGAGCACTGGCTGAACCATGGTTACTGCAATGCGGACCCGGATCCGCAGCGGCAGCAGCACACGATCATGATTCCGCTGCCAAATGTGACCGGGGCCCTGCATATGGGCCACTGTCTGAACGGAACAGTTCAGGACTTGCTGACTCGCTGGCGTCGAATGCAGGGCCGGGTAGCCCTGTGGATGCCGGGGACAGACCATGCCGGAATTGCCACCCAGGCCGTTGTAGAACGGCGGATGCTGGAAGAAGAGGGAAAGACGCGTCACGACATCGGGCGGGACGCTTTGGTACAGCGGATCTGGAAATGGAAAAACGAATACGAAGCCCGCATTTTGAATCAATTGAAGCAGATTGGTTCCAGCTGTGACTGGCGACGCGTGCGTTTCACACTGGATGAAGTCTGCAGCCGGGCTGTTCGCCGCACGTTTTTCAGGATGTTCGAGGATAGCCTGATTTATCGCGGCAAGCGACTTGTCAACTGGGACACGTACCTGCAGACGGCAGTGGCCGACGATGAAGTCTTTCACGAAGACGTCGCCGGACATTTCTGGACGATGAATTACCCGGTTGTGGATGCTGCGGGCAACCCGACGGGCCGTCATATCAGCTTCTCCACCACACGTCCGGAGACGATGCTGGGGGACGCTGCGGTCTGCGTGCATCCGACAGATGAACGCTACACAGACCTTGTGGGACAGCTCGTCCTGATACCGGTGATTGGTCGTCGAATTCCGATTATCGCGGACGGACTGCTGGCGGACAAAAGTCTGGGAACGGGTGCTGTCAAAGTCACTCCGGCCCATGACCCAAACGACTATGCCTGTGGTCTGCGCAACAACCTTCCGATGATCAACATCCTGAATCCGGATGGCACAATCAACGACAACGGTGGCGATTTCCAGGGGCTGGATCGGTTTGAAGCGCGACGGCAGGTTGTGGCTCGGATGGAATCGCTGGGACACCTCGAAAAAGTCGAGGATCGCATCATTCCGCTGATGCACAGCGATCGCAGCAAAACGGCGATTGAGCCGTTTCTTAGTGACCAGTGGTTTGTCCGGATGGACCAGTTGGCGCAGAACGCAATTGATGCGGTGGAAGACGGTCGCGTGCGATTCTTTCCGCAGCGATATGCAAAGACCTATGTCGACTGGCTGGCGGAAAAGCGGGACTGGTGCATCAGTCGTCAGCTTTGGTGGGGCCATCGCATTCCGGTCTGGTCAAAGAAGGCAGGGCAGGGCGACGGGCGTCTTGAAAGCCTGAAGGCATTTGGAGCCGAACTGTCGGCGGATGGCCGGATTCGCCTGGCAGATCGCTGGAACGGCAGCCTTGCGGCCAGTCTGGCCCCGGGACTGCAGCCTGGCGAGGAACTGATTCTTTGCTGTGTCGATGCGAACCATGAAGAACTGGAAAAGCAGCTGGTGGCTGCGGGATTTGAACAGGATCCGGACGTTCTGGACACCTGGTTCAGTTCGGCACTCTGGCCCCACGCCACCCTTGGCTGGCCGGATCGGGAACACAATCCCCCCATGCAGGGCGCGGTGGCTGATCAGACATCCGGAACCAACGAAGTCCTGGACTACTTCTATCCGGGGTCGGTACTGGTCACGTCCCGGGATATTATCACGCTGTGGGTCGCCCGGATGGTTTTGACGGGCCTGTACAACATGGGGGATATTCCGTTCCAGCATGTCTATATCCATCCGAAGATTCTGGACGGACTTGGTCAAACGATGTCCAAATCCAGGGGCAACGGTGTGGACCCGCTGGAACTGATCGAGAAGTACGGCACTGACGCGGTGCGTTTCACGATCGCTTCGCTGTGCGGAGAAACGCAGGACGTCCGACTTCCGGTGGGTTATGAATGTCCGCACTGCGAGGCCGTCACGCCGCAAACGAAGGAGCATCAGGAGCTGAAGCCGCTGGGCGGACCCAAGCCGTCGATCAAGTGTGCCAAATGTAAAAAGACGTTCCAGTTCCCTAGTCCCTGGTTTATACCGGACCCGGGCGCCCCAGTGGCTCGAATTGTCAGTGAACGATTCGACTATGGGCGAAACTTCTGTAACAAGCTCTGGAATGCCTGCCGATTTGCCTTCATGAATATCGAAGGTTATACGGCCGCGCCCGTAGCAGATTCAGAACTGCAGGTCGAAGACCGCTGGGTGCTCAGTCGCCTTGCCACCACAGTTCGCGAAGTTACGCTGATGCTGGAACGCTATCAGTTCGATCAGGCGACTAAAGCCGTTCGCGAATTCACGTGGAATGAATTCTGCGACTGGTATCTGGAAATGCTGAAACCCAGGTTCCGGAACCCTGAGGCCAGAGCGGTGGCACAGCGGGTGCTTGTGGTGGTGGTCGACACACTGCTTCGGCTGCTGCACCCCTTCGCGCCATTTATTACGGAAGAACTCTGGCACAAACTGAATGAGCTGGCCCCTGTTCGGGGTCTGAAAACCCTCACGACATCCTGCGAAGCGGTCATGATGGCGTCCTGGCCTGAGCTGCCGGTGTCCATGATCGAAGAGTCGCTGGAGAAACGCTTTGAACGTCTGCAACAGACGATCATCGCGGTTCGCAACGTGCGGTCGGTTTACGGGATCTCGCCAGGGGTTCAGCTAAAACTGTTTATGCGGTGTACGCCGGACGTGGCTGATCAGCTACAGGCCGTGGCAGGGCAGTTTGATTTCCTGTCGAAGACCATGCTGGAAGCTGCCGGGCTCGACATCAGCCGGCCAGCCGGATCTGCCAGTTTCTCGCTGGGTGATGCGGATGGCTACATTCCGCTGGAAGGCTTGATTGATCGTCAGTCGGAACTGACTCGACAGACAAAGGAAGCGGAAAAACTTCGCGGCTTCATTCGGGGTCATGAAAGCAAACTGTCTAATGCGGGCTTCATGGCCAAAGCACCGGAAAAAGTGATCGCAGAGATACGCGAGACTCTGGCCGGTCTTAAGGCTCAGCTGGACAGCGTTGAACGCATCATCGCCGAACTGTCCTGACGAGCTTTTGACAGGTGATTTCACAACACACACAGGAGCACCGACATTCCGGTGCTCCTGCTGTTCTGTGGTGTCACTGGCTGTGCTGGACGATTGTATTTTATTTTTTGCATGGACATGTAAACACGCAGACAGCGTTCACATTTCCTCAGTCGTCTGCTGCAGGATTTCCGTAATCGCCTGCCGATCTTCAGGCGAGAGGTGTGCAAATTTCCCGGACGTGTCATTTCCAGCCAGAACGTCGCGGATGCGATTCCATACGTAGCTCTGCATTTCACGGGGCAGTGTCCGGAAGGAGTCTGAGTAGATCAGATAACTGCAGGGGAACCGGAACATTCTGGCGGTCATATCCAGGTCGCGCAGTGATCGCCCCTGGGAATCACGGGGCCCCGAAGCAGAAAACTGTGCGGCAAAACCGGACGTCCCGGAAATGGGCGCAAGGATTTTTGCCTCGCCGGAGAACAACAGCGCTTCCACCAGACGATCTCCGGCATTTTGAATTCTGCGGGTCGTGCTTTCCAGACGTGTTCCCGGCGGATTCTTCAAAGCCTCGTTCAAAGCAGCTTCATAGTGCAGAGCTTCACGTGTCGTGAATATGGCGCGGGTGATTCGGTTATGCACAAACACCTGGTGTTCAAGGACCATCAGTGCCACGATATCACTGTGAGGCGTGAGATAACGATCCACGCGAAACCGATCCTCCAGACTTGTTTGGTTCATCCCCTGAGCATTTTCGATGGGATCGGGTACCGCGTCACGACTGACAATCAGATTTCCCAGATGCGTTTGAGATCCGTGCAGGCCAGTGACATACCAGCCCCCCCAACGTTCCTCCAGCGGAGTCGTATGATTCACGTTCCTGCTACCGGCAGAGAGTACGGGCTGCCCCGATGACTCCACCATCAGCGAACGAATCAGATGCCCGGGAACGCCATCTGTCCGCGAAGAACTGTGACAGACAAGGCAGTTGTCAGTCTGACGTTCAAACTGTGGAATTCCGGAAGACTGATTCTGATCCAGCGTATAGAACACGGTACCCAGCACCGGGTCAGCCACGGAGAGTTCCAGCACATCACCTGCCTGGCAAAACCCCAGATAGACGCTGTCGTTGAAATACAGGGCCCTTGGAGTTTCCGGGGAAATTCTGCGCAGCTGAAGACTGGTTTTGGAGAACACCAGGGACTGGGAGGAAATGGGGACGTGGAGTTCCTGCAGGACAGACCGCAGATACCCGCTGGAAGCATCATGCTTCAGCACCGCCTCACCGCGAACGAGGCGTTCCTGCAGCAGGCTGACGGGATTTGACGGTACTGCTTTGCTGTACTCGATAGGAGGCCCTTCAAAACTCTCCTGCGCTTTGACAGGCGAATCAATCAGCGACCAGAGCATCAGCGACGTGAATAGAAATCGACGAGCCCACTTATCATCCATTGCGTCAGTTTCTCCTGAATCGAATCTGTTCCGTGTCTGTGAATTAAACATGAGGATCACAGGGACGGTAAGTGTCGAAAGTCCTGAAAAACCATTTCCGGACGCAGGAATTCCTTTCGTACCTGCCACAGGAAACAGGCCTTATCCCCCGAGCCGACTGCATGGCAGCAACTGACTTGACGGAACCCCGCAGTGGAAACGATGGCCTTTCCAAAACAGGATGTCAACATCCAATTTTGAATCCGGATGGAAATCTGCGGTAATCGGCCATGTCTGATGCGACCACCGCACTGCAGACTTTCACAGTGGGAGCAGGTGGAACCGTTACGGTCGGGGATCCTGATCAGATGCGATGTGTCGCGATGCCTGAATGGCAATGATGGCACACATGGTGTTGAGCGACCGGGATGTACTGCAGGAACTGTCGCAGAGAGGCAGGAAGTATCCGCACAGAGTTGACGTTCGGGAAGAACTCTGCCATGGTCCTCCCACGTGGGCAGCCGCGGGACACGTTTTTTCAACGGCGACGATATTGGAATGTGGTCAATCAGGACATATATGTGGGCTTCGCAATTGAAGCATGATCGTCAATCCAGGACTTGAACAGACCGCAACAGCCGAGCAACTTATATCAGCAAGTGGAGACAGAATTTTCATGCAAACCATCGGAACTTTTTTGATCATGGCAGCGACTTTGTTTATCGGTGGCACACTGCAGGCGGGTTTGAAGGACGGCGAAACGATTGTCTTTCTTGGGGATTCGATTACGCAGGCGGGTGCTGGTGAAACTGGTTATATCACAGTATTTCGTCAGTCGCTGGAGAAATCGCGACCGAATTCCGGCATCAAAATTGTTGGTGCGGGCATTAGCGGAAATCGGGTACCTGACCTGCAGTCACGCCTGGACAAAGATGTGCTGTCGCACAAGCCTGGTGTTGTGTTCATCTACATTGGCATTAATGACGTCTGGCATTCGAAGAATGGTCGTGGCACGTCGGAGGCAGACTACGAGCAGGGTCTGCGCAGTCTGGTGCAGCGTTGTCGGGACGCCGGGGCTCAGGTCATTCTGGCCACGCCCAGCGTGATAGGAGAAAAGCATGACGGCAGTAACGAACTGGACGGGATGCTGGAGCAGTACAGTACGATCAGCCGAAAAGTGGCGGGAGAAACCGGAGCAACATTACTGGATCTTCGCGCTGCCTTTCTGAATTATCTTCGCGAATACAACACTGCGGGGCAGCAGCAGGGTGTGCTTACCACGGATGGCGTTCACCTGAACGACGCCGGCAACCGATTTGTGGCTGTGCGCATGCTGGAAGCTGCCGGAGAAATAGCGGCCAGGAAAAAGGTTCTGCGGCATATTGTGATGTTCAAATACAAGCCGGAAACGACGGCAGCCCAGTTGGACGAAATCAACCGAGCTTTTCAGGATCTGAAGCGGGAGATTCCGGAAGTGCGGGATTTTGAACGCGGGACCAATAACAGCCCGGAGGGTCTTGCCAAAGGATTCACCCACGGATACCTGATTACGTTTGATTCGGAGGAAGACCGAGCGGCCTATCTTCCACATCCAGCGCACAAGCGATTTGTGGAGCTACTGGGAGGCAAGCTTGAAGAGCCCTTTGTCTTTGACTACTGGACAGTAGAGTAACGGGCAGAGGATGCCGGCAAAAAATGTGGGGACTACGCCGTTGAAAAAATCGCAGGCAGACAGATTTCTCAGGCGGATCTGCTGGCGGAACATTCCGACTGGCTGGCCTGTATTGGCACGGGAAAGACCTCCCAGCAGGGTTTTCCCGCGCCTGATTCCAGGAAATCCCCCGTTTTGAAGCAAATTCAGGCAATATTTTCGTCTATCCTGTTTTGAGAACCTGCAAAAAGCATCGCTTTTCCTCAGACAGGATTCCAGGTAGAATCGGCGGCTGGTCAGTTTCGATGTGTGGTTCGTTGTCGATCAGGATTTCCTGACGGCACGGGAACAGAACGTGGCAAGGCACAGAAGCGGATTAAGTTCTGGCTGGGCTGTTTTCAGGCCGGCAAAGTGGTCAACCTGGCTGAAAACTTCGGTTTTGAACCGGGATTGTGGGTGCCTGACGAGATTCTTCGGCAGCAAGAGGCGCAAGCGAACGCTGGTGTGCATCTGCACGATTGGTGCGGACTCGGAAGTTTCTTTCTGGCGAGACCTTTGGGCCTGGTGACTTTTTTTTGCAGGGAATCTGAAATGCAGGTCGCAATCACCTGTCGTCACGGTAGCATTCGTCAGGATCTTCGAGATTACATTACTCAGAAGGCAGAGAAGCTGCTCAGGTTTCTGGACACGGTGAGTGAGATCGACGTGACGCTGGAATTTGAAGCGGCGCGTGTTGATGTCGAACTATTGGTGGAAATTGACGGCTATCACTCTATCGTTGCACACGTCGAGGGTGAGGATTCGAAGGCGACCTTTGACAAAGCGTTGCATAAGATGGAGTATCAGGTTCATAAGTACAAAGAAAAGCATCGTGACCGTCGCCATACCACATCGGTCTCTGATGCTGTGAGAGAAGCCGAAGAAAAGGGTGCAGCGACAGCATAATGCGGGTACTGCGGTCAGGCTGGCTGGCAGCAAGGCTCCAGAATGCCTGCAGATACTGCCCGATGGCAAAATACAGAGTAATGATTCGGCACAAGCCGGTTTTGAACAATAAAGTGAGAGCCCATGAAACTGACTGAGTTTGTAATTAAAGAAGCTATTCTCCCCTCTCTGAAAGCGACCAAAAAGGAAGACGTCATCCGAGAGATTGTTGCCAGTCTGAAGGCAACCGGAACGCTGAATGCGGCGGATGAAGAAGCTGTTGTCGCCGCAATCCTCAAGCGGGAAGAACTGGGATCGACCGGGATTGGCAACGGCGTAGCAGTTCCCCACACAAAGCATGCTGCTGTGGACAAACTGTCAGCCACGGTTGCTATTTCCCGTGGAGGAGTGGAATTTTCCAGCCTTGACGGGGAACCTGTCTACATTCTGTTCCTCGTGATTTCCCCTCCGGATCGCCCTGGCGATCATTTGCGGGGTCTGGAAAACATTTCCCGTCATCTCCGCAGCCCTGACTTCTGCAACTTCCTGAAGCAGTCCACAACCTGCGTCGACATTTGGGATCTGCTCGTCGAACGCGATGAGGGCGAACGAGACGCCTGATTTTCCAATCGCTGGCTACGGCTGCTTTCGGTCTAAAAATCGAACGCAGCCTGCTCAGTTGGAGCCAACCATGCAGGAGACATCCAAAATTCAGCGTCAGGTGACCGTGACATGCGAAAACGGCCTGCACCTGAATCCGATTTCCCAGCTCGTTCGACGGGCTGTGTCTTTCGGTTCGACTATTTCACTGTCCTTTGACGGTCGCCGGGCTGATGTCAAATCTGCATTTGACCTGATGTTGCTTGCTGCGCCAGCCGGAGCTGTACTGGATCTGGAAGTCACAGGGCCTGATGCAGAACAGGCTTCCGAGTCTATCATCAGACTCTTTGAATCTGGATTCCCTGGCCCTGGTTTGCCGTCTCATTAAGACTGATGTGGACTTTCAGCTCCGGAATTTTTTTCGTTCCCGGAAATGGCAGTGGACTCAGCAAAGCAGATCCCTCGGTCGATCACGCGTGTTTTCGCATTGGGTGCTTTAGACGGACGCATGTGTGCGTCTGCGGAGCGTCCGGAAGGCAGCGGTTCGCAAACCATGCCGTACTGAAAGATACCGTACTCCTGAATTTTTTCAGTGGCCCCCGCGAGTGACTCTTCACCAAGGCCCCACGTCAACCTATTCAGAAATCGGCAGTGTCGAGCCTGATCGCTCGCACCTGCGCGGCTGTCATTGCTGCGGACTGGTGCATATTCTGCCGCCAGTAAAGCCGGGCCAGTCAGCATCCTGCACGCGTTGTGGAACGGACATGATTCTGCAGCGGAGCATACTCAGAAGCTGCAGCCGCACGTCTGCAGCAGCCACCGCGGCATTTGTATTGTTCTGGCCGGCAATTCTGTGTCCGATTCTGGTCGTGGAAAAACTGGGAATCCGGCGTCAGACAAGTCTATTGGAAGGAATTTTTGAACTCTTCCGTGATGCACACTGGGCGATGGGAACTGTTGTGCTGCTCTTTTCCGTCGTACTGCCCCTGACAAAGCTTGTACTATTGATGGAATTAAGTCATTTTCGACTTTTCAATCGAAAATTTCAGGCACGTACGCTGCGACTAACAGAGTATCTCGGACGCTGGAGCATGCTGGATGTTCTGCTGCTTTCACTGCTGGTGATGCTGGTCAAACTGGGAGATCTAGTGCAGTTCCAGTTTGGTCCGGCGATTATCGCCTTTGTCCTTTGCGTGGTAATGAGTTTGACAGCGTCCTTCTGCTTTGATCCGCATGCCATCTGGGAAGAGTAATGCCATGAATTTGCAGTCGCAGACTCCCGGTCAGGAAAACTCAGATTGCCGGACCGCCGCCGAGCCGCAGACGACGTCAGAAATGCGGAACGAACAACAGGTATTGCAGAGGCTCCCGATTGCCCGGATCACTGAAGGCCGGGAGAGTTCCACCAGCATGCTGCGAACATCAAGGCTGTGGTGGATCACTGCGGCCTGTGTACTCCTTGCAGGCTGGCTGACATGGCAGTCACTTCCTGTCAGGGGACCGGAAATCACGATTCTGTTTCCAGATGGTCATGGACTGAAGCAGGGGGACTCGCTGCGTTACCGAGGCATCGATGCCGGCAGCGTCACGAGTGTCGTGCTTAACGCAGACCTTGACCGGGTCGTGGCGATCGTGAGTCTGACGCCGGCAGCGTCAGCACTGGCCCGCGAAGGATCTCGCTTCTGGATTGTCAGGCCTCAAGTCAGCACCGCGGGCATTACCGGACTGGAGACGGCAATTGGGCCTCGTTACATCGCGGTGGTTCCGGGAGCAGTGGGGGCACCAGGCCGGCACACCTTCGAAGGCCTGGCCTCCACGCCGCCTGACCATGATGGAGCATCGGGAATCGACATCGTCCTTCGAGCCGATGCTCAGCACGGCGTAAACCCCGGCGCCCCTGTCGCGTGGCGCGGCGTTCAGGTTGGAAAAATCCTGTCCGTGGATCTCTCACCTGATGCACGATTTGTTGACCTGCACGCCCGGATCGACTCCGGATTCCGGCGTCTTCTCGGCAACACCTCGAAATTCTGGGTGACCAGCGGACTGGAAATGAACGTGGGACTCAGCGGAGTCCGGATGAATGCAGAATCCCTCAGCACAATTGTTCGCGGCGGAGTAACATTCACCACACCAGCACTCGGAGAAACAAATTCGCCGATCAGTTCCGGAGCCATTTTCCGACTTTATAAAGAGGCGGAACCCGGCTGGACCGAGGCCTTAACTTCCAGAGCCATTGTCGACTTTCCTATCCCTCCCACGATTACATTGCAGTCCCAGCGCAGGACATCCTTTCTTGGATTCCCGAGAAACGAAACGGTTGTGATTAACGGAATCCTGATTCCGGACGGCGAGCAGACGCGCCTTCTGACAACCGCTGATGCTCTTTTCAGCCTGACCAAAGACGGTGAATCTGTCAATCCCGCGGAAGTTGCGGGCTCGGAGCTCATCACACTGGAAATCACTGACCCCTCGCTGGAGAAACCCACCCCTGTTCCTGTCCTGAAAGACGCCATCAAGATTCCTTCGGGCAACCTTGTTGGCAGTGTGCTGATACCGAACCTGCCGGAATCTCTTCCGATTGCCCGTTTGACAGTTCGCGTCCCGAGCGCTCCGGAGGACTGCATTCTCTGTCGCAGTGTCAGTGAAGCTGGAAAACCACTCTCGGTGGTGCACCCGATTTCGCGCAGCGAGTTGATCGCAGAGACGCGGGATCAGATCGCACTCTGGGGAGTCATCCAGGAAGACCATGACCTTGCAGCCTGGCATGGCGCCCCGGTGTTGAGCGTACTCGATGGACGGCTGATCGGAATTCTGGTGATCACGGACAGAGGCCCGTCGATTGTTCCTGTCACAGAGACGACAGCTGCTCGCTGACGATTTGCAGCGGCCGTGAATTGCCTGCGGGAGAACGGCAAGGTCTGATCCCGCGAATTCCACATAATCGGCACAGGCAATTTTCTTCGAAGAACCAAAGAAAATGCCCCATATTTTCCAGTACAAATGACTGTAGACAGATATTGCAGATATAAAGTACGGGTGATGTCACTTTACCCCACCAATCAGCAATGTTGATCATGGTATGGCCAGTACAGCCGATCCTGCAGAAAAACAGCCGGAGGTCTTTGCCGAGGTGATGCGGCGAAGGGCAGAGGAGGCGTTGTCGTCATCCGTTCATCATGCTTCACTGTCGCAGCAATACCTGACTCTGGCCCAGAAGTTCAGCGGACTCGCAGAACAATCGCTGCATGGCTCTGGTGGACTGCAGCCCCTTGCGGCTCAGTTGGAACGAGAAGCGTTGACGGGAATCCCGGCAACGCCGGCCCCATTTCCGCAGAAAGCTTGTGCATTCACCGTCGTCAGGCCCACTCAATACACGAGCCCGTTGAGTAGTTCCGTACCGTCGGGCGATCTCACAGAACATCGCTGTGGCGCTGGACTGACAAGGGACTCGTCCTCGGGCCAATCCGGGATTGCCGGAAGTCCGATCGATCGTTTCGAGGCAGGGGCACACAGTGCTACTGTCGCCATTTCGATTGCCCCGCAACAACGCATTGCTGATTGCCAGCAACCCCTTGCAGCCAACGAATCAGACCCACTGGAAAATTCCTATCCGCCTTTGGAATCGCGGTTGCCGGAACGAAATCCTGTGCCTGGGTTTCCGGAGCAGGAGGCAGCGCCGCAGGCAGGCGAATCGATCGCGGAGGTGCCACGGCCGTCTACCGCGGAACCGGCACCAGAATTATCGGTTGAACACGAAGCAACATCGGGGGCAACATCGGAAACAGCACTGGAAGCAGCACCAGCTCCTGTCCGAAACACGGGTGCTGGTAAAAAGCCGCGTCACAGGAAGTCAGGAAAGCAGTTCTCTGTTCGGCGAATGCTGGATCGCGTTCGCATGGCGGCACTTGAGCAGGCGGAACGGGTTCGCATTCGAGCGCGCCGGAGTGACCTGCAGCCGCGAATTCGAAAGACATCGGAAGAGATCACGGCGGAGCTTAAACGCAGTCGCATGCCTGCCACCATCAGCATGATCATTACTGCGGTTGCACTACTGCTGCTGGCACTGAGCCGACTGGAATTTGTGGAAAACCAGGAGATTCCTCCACTGACAGCCAGTTTCTCTGGTTCTGAAGAACCGGTTGACGAATCATTCGTGCTGGAACCCCCGATGGACACGCCGGGAGAACAGCAGGACTTGCAGTCTGACGAATTATTGAAGGAGCCGGAACCGACGCCGGAACCTGAGCCGGAGATACTTCCTGAACCTCAGGTCCTGCCGGAAAAACCACTGGAGCTTCCACCCGACTTGATTCCACCGGAGATCTCTGACGTGCAGGTCACGGATGCGGCGCTTCCGGAAAGTCCAGACGGCCGCATCCCCACAACGCCGCAGGAAAAAACAGGAAACGCCGGACCAAAGTTTGACCATCGCAATGCCGTTGGTCGGCAGAAGCTTCTGCAGAAGTATGGCGGATCAGTGGGAAGTGAGAACGCCGTGAGCTGGGCGTTGCAGTGGCTTGCGCAGCGGCAGAGGGCTGATGGCAGCTGGGATTTTACGGATGTTGGGCCATGCACCAGCCCCGGAAAGATCATGAATCCGATTGGGGGAACAGCCTACGCCCTGATGCCATTCCTTGCGGCCGGTCATACACACAAAGAAGGTCCTTACCGCAGACAGATCGAAGCGGGTCTGCGTTTTCTGACACAGATCGGAGTGGTCGTTCCTGCCGGATATGATTTGCGGGGAGTATTGAACAGACAGGATGACGATGAAGAACCGAACTACGCCTATTACGTTCATGGGGCGGCAACGTTGGCGCTTTGCGAAGCGTACGGCATGACGAAGGATCGAAATCTGAAAGCGGCAAGCGAAGGAGCCGTTCAGTTTCTGGTGAACTCGCAGGACCCTCGTGGAGGCGGTTGGCGATATAATCCGGGGCAGCCCGGTTCCACGTCATGCACAGCCATTCAGGTGATGGCGCTCAAGGCTGCAGAAAAAGCGGGCATACCAATTCCGGAACCGACCTGGAGGGGTGTTTCCTTCTACCTCGACAGTGTTTCGATCGACAGGGAGGGCCGGTATGGATATGAGATTCAGAAGAAAGCCTACGAAGGCTCTGTAACCTCCATGGCATTGCTCAGCCGCATGTACCTTGGCTGGGGAAGAGACGACGGAGACCTTAGAGCGGGCGTCACATTGATTGACCGGAAGGGCCCCTACGACAATCTTTATTACTGCTATTTTGCCACACAGGTGATGCGTAACTGGGGTGGTCAGGAATGGCAGCGATGGAACGAACGCCTTCGGGATGACCTTGTGGCATGGCAGGAGCGGGACGGTGAGGCGAAAGGGAGTTGGGCACCGCGCGACCGCTCTGATTACAGCGTAAGCGGCGGCCGACTGCTCACGACCTGCCTTGCGGCGTTGACACTGGAAGTCTACTACCGGTACCAGCCTTTGCTTCCGGAGATTGAGGACGTTGCCGGCCCCTGACCGAGCATTCAAAGTCACGGTGCACAGGACAGCGGCGGGGCTGCAGGCGACGAAGAATACTTCAACAGCGGATACAGAGTCTTGCAATCCGGAGAAAACACAACAAGACTCAGATATCCACAAATTCTGTCTCGACGATGGAAAGAACTACGGCAAGTCCAGCGGAAAAGGTGACATATGGAAAAAATGCGGGGCTGCGCAGGATGAAAAATGGGGAAAAGGGCTTACCATTTGAAATTCCTGGCATCAAGTCGAAAACTTCCTGTGTTTCCGGCTCGAACAATCCGAACATTTACGCTACACTACACGATTCTTTTCGTGGAGACTCCAAAGTGCTGTTCACTTGGACAGTATCTGAAGTAGAGTTCTGCGTGTGGTCAACAGGCTGTCATTTGTTGGTTGAAGGGCGTTAGTCTCATGTTCGCTGTGATTGAAGACGGAAATCGTCAGCATCGTGTCCAGAAGGGATCGTTCCTGTCTGTGGATTATCGGGATGATGTAGAGGCAGGCGCTACGATCACATTTGACAAGGTGCTTTTGGCCAATGGTGGTGGTGCCAGTGTGATTGGCACGCCAGTCATTAGTGGTGCGACGGTAACAGGCGAAGTACTGATTGCCGAAGAAAAAGGTCCGAAGCTGGAAATCCAGAAGATCCGACGTCGAAAGAATTCGCGTTGTCACACGGGCCATCGTCAAAAGCACACTCGCATCAGAATTACTGATATAGCGATTCCCGGCCTGCAGGTCGTGGAAGCTGTAGCAGGTTGATTTTGACTGCAAATCTGCATGCAGAGCGAGTAGCTGTTGCGACTCGCTTTTTTGCTGCGCGGTGAAAACCAATTAGGTTGGTTGAGTAACTGCAGTTGGCTGAGGGGTGGCGGGAGCATCGAATCACAAGAGACTGCGACAAAAAATCGCCTGAACCCGATCATGCCAGTTTGTCAGGAACCCTGAAACGGATGATACGCGTCTGGTGACAATGCGCGGCTTGAATTCTAAAAGAGTGGCGGCGGCTGAGCGGGTTGTGCGTCGACATGCGACTTTCTGCAGCCGGCAGCGGAGGTCGTCTAGCCCGCTCGACCAGCAGTTGTATCCGCTGTTAAAATCTGGTTTCCGGTGTTGTAAGCCGGGAAGCTGCAGCAACTTGTCCGCAAATCAGTGTTTTCAGATTGAAGTGAACTATGTTGAGACGGCAGGCATCCGCGTCGGTATTGTTGCTGGCGGCATTGATTGTTGTTACGGGCTGTTCCGGAGGCAAACCAGAGGCGCAAGAGGCCACGGGGGCTGCGTCCGCAGAACAGCCCCCCGCGCTTGTGAAAGCAGCGGTAATTCGTCAGGAGCTGGTCGCTCCGGAGTTTCGAGCCATGGGTAATGTCCGACCTCGCCATTTTAGTGTTGTGGCATCAGGTGCGGACGGAGTTGTGGCGGAATTCCCGATTGAAGTGGGTGACTTCGTTCGTGGGGGAACTTTGATTTCAAAACTGCGTATGGAGTCCACCGAACTGGAATTGCTTGAGCAGGAAGCGATGGTTCGGGCTCATGAAGCGGAACTGGCCGAACTCCAGACGCCCCGAAAGGAAGATGTGGACGAAGCGCGGGCTCGCCAGCAGGCGATGGAAGTCACATTTTCAAATGCACAGCGGCGGGTGGACGAGTTAAGGGCATTAAGCAAGCGTGGTGCAGCCAATCCATCAGAGGTAAAGGATGCCGAAGACGCCTTTGACGCCGCACAGCAGAATTTTGTGGCGGCTCAGGCTGTCTTCCAGAAAGTCGCTTCGGGCGCACGGGAAGAACAAAAGCAGCAGGCTGCGGCGCGACTGGAAGCGCAGAGAAAGCATGTGGAATTTCTCAAGTCTGAGCGGGAAAAGCGTCTGACGAAGGCACCCTTTGACGGCTTTGTCGTGCAGGAGCACACCTATATTGGCCAGTGGCTATCGAAGGGGGCGCCTGTACTGACACTGGCGAAGCTGGACGAAGTCGAAGTGGAAGTTCAGATTGATCAGCAGTACATCGATCAGGTCAGTCCGGGGCGAGACGTAGCGTTGAAGGTGCAGGGAACAAATGGCGCGGCGGGAGAAATTCGCGAATGGAGCGGGCATGTGGCCACAGTTGTTCCGCGGAGCAATTGGGAAGCAGGTTCCAGAAGTTTTCCCGTCATCATCCGCATTAAGAATCAGTTTGATCAGTCCGCAACGCCTCCGACTCCTGCGCTGCGTGAGGGCATGATGGCAGAAGCCAGTTTTCGCGGACGCCCGGTGGATGCCATTCTGGTCCCAAAAGATTCGATCGTCCGAACATCCCGCGGATCCTTCGTCTTTATTGTGAATCCAGCAACTGCGGACAAGCCGCTGAGTGTACGACAGGTCATGGTGACACCGGGGATCGGAACGGGCACCTGGATTCAGGTGGCCGGAGAAACACTGGCGGCGGGACAACAGGTGGTGACGGAGGGTGCTGAGCGACTGCGAGCATTTCAGGCCGTTCAGATCATGACTGGGGAAGCACCGGACAAGAGTCAGGACGGGGCGGCAAAGCAGGCAGGCTGAACCGGCGACAGCGCATGCAAAGGAAGCCACACCTGGAACACCTTTTGAACGGTATGTGTTGATATGGATCTGATTAGATTTTCAATTGAAAACCCTGTGAAGCTGACAGTGGGCGTAATTCTCGCCATGCTTTTCGGGGCGATTGCGTACCTTGCAACCCCCGTTCAATTAACGCCGGACGTGACAGAGCCCGAGATTACAATTACCACGCTCTGGCCGGGCGCCAGTGCCCAGGAAGTGGAAAAGGAAATTGTCGAGGAGCAGGAGGAGCAGTTAAAGAGCGTTGAGGGTTTAGAGGAGTTTCTGAGCGAGAGTTCGGATTCGATGGGCATGATCCTGTTGAAATTCGCGGTTGGTACTGATCTGGCGGATGCGAGAGCACGAGTTGCAGAAAAGCTCAATCAGGTTCCCAATTATCCGGATGACGCGAGAGAGCCCGTCATTTCGACTGTCAATGCAAATGCCAACGCCATCGCCTGGTTTATTTTGAAACCAGTCCCCCCGGATCGTGAAGATCTGCAGAACCTGATTTCGCAGTACCCGGACTTAAAAACACCACTGCAGAATTTGATGGCAGAGCCAGGTCCGGTCAGCCTTCCGAAGATCAATCTGCTAACAGATCAGTATCCGGTCCTGAAGACCTTTACGGAGGGGCGGAACAATCCAGCCCTGATGCGAAAATTTGCCGAGGACTACATTGAGGCAGAATTTGAGCGAATCGCGGGCATTGCCAACGCCAATGTCTTTGGTGGTCAGGAGCAGGAATTTCGGGTGGAAGTCAACCCATCGCGTCTGGCCGCACTGGGGGTCACAATTGAAGAGCTGCGGGCAGCTTTGGTGGCCCAGAACCAGAACACCTCGGCGGGTGATATTCCGGAAGGCAAGCAGCGAAATATTGTGCGGACACTGGGGCAGTTTTCAAGCCCGGATCAGGTGGCTGAGACCATTATCGCGACTCGGGATAATTCTCCTGTGCGTGTCCGCGATGTTGCCAATGTTGAGGTTGCTTATAGAAAACCGGACGGAGTGGTTCGGCAGATGGGCCTGAACGCACTTGCAGTAAATGCTCAGCAGGCCCCGAATACCAACGTCAAGGAAATCATGGGACCGCTGCGTTCAGAGCTTGACCTTGATCATGACGGGACCATCACCACGCTGGAACTTGGTGAGTGTAAACGCATTTACGGTCCGAACCTTCGCATCGCCTGTGAAGAGCTGAACAATGGGATTCTGGCAACGAAGGGACTTTACCTGGAGCAGGTTTACGATCAGACGGAGTACCTTGACTCGGCAACCGCACTGGTTGAGAGCAACGTATATTCCGGCGGAGCGCTGGCGGTTGTCATACTTCTGCTGTTTCTGAAGAGCGTTCGTACCGTCGTTATTATCGGGCTTTCGATTCCGATCAGTGTGGTCGCCACGTTCATCTTCATGAAGCTGTTTGGACGCAGTATCAATGTCATCAGCCTTGCGGGGATGGCATTTGCTGTTGGCATGGTGGCCGACAACGCCATTACAGTGCTCGAGAACATCTACCGTCACTTCCAGATGGGCAAAAGTGCAAAAGACGCTGCGATTGAGGGCACACAGGAAGTTTGGGGGGCCGTGCTTGCGGCCACACTGACCATGATTGTCGTATTCGTACCTGTCATCTTTGTCCAGGGACAGGCGGGGCAATTGTTCCGGGACATCTCGCTGGCGATATCCTGTTCAGTTGGCATTTCCCTGATTGTCAGTATCACAGTGATTCCGGCGGCGACGGCATGGCTGCTGGGCGGCCAGAAGCTTGAAACGCTGGATTACGACACCAGTTACGGGCCATCCGGCCTGTTTGGGATCGTCCGATTCAGTCACTGGCTGAACGAATTACTGGCGCGTGCGATGAAGGGCATGATGTCAGCGCGGGGCAGTTGGGTCTGGCGAACCATACTGGTCGCGGTCTTCAGTGCCGGAAGTGTCTGGGCCAGCATTTTGCTCTGGCCGGCGACCGAGTATCTGCCGAATGGAAACCGAAACCTGATTATTGCGATTCTGCTGCCACCTCCGGGTTACAACATTGACCAGATGATTTCCCTGGGAGACGACATTGAGCGTAAACTGGCACCGTACTGGACGGGCGAGGCCAAACCGGGCGCGCCTCGAATCAACGACTTCTTTTTCGTTGCTCGAGGAAGAAGTTTGTTTCTGGGTGCGAAGGCGGTGGACGAACTGCGTGCCGGAGAACTGATTCCGATCCTTGCGCAGGCCGCCGGGTCTCAGCCTGGCGTGATTCCGATTGTCAGCCAGTCCAGCCTGTTTGACAGTGGTTTAAGCGGGGGGCGCACGATCGACCTGGAGATTACTGGACCGGACCTTGAGGAACTGGTTCAGGAAGCTCAAAAGGCGTTTGGAATGTGTATGGCGGAATTCCCGATGTCTGCGGGCAATCAGCTGCGTCCGATTCCCGGACTGGATCTTTCCAGCCCGGAACTGCATGTGGTTCCGCGTCCTGAAGCGGCCTCAGAACTGGGAGTCACGACTGCATCCCTCGGTTATTCGGTGAATGCGCTGGTTGATGGAGCCTTTGCGGGAGACTATTGGCATGAGGGACGCCGCATTGATCTCGTGATATGTGGTGACATGAACTACGCCATGCATTCGCATGACCTGGAAAACCTGCCAATCCGAACACCCACCGGACAGACCGTTCGTTTGTCGGCGATTGCCGACATCAGGCTCAGCCGTGGACCGGAACAGGTAAATCATTCCGAGCGACAGCGATCCATCACCATTCAGTTGAAACCTGCGAGTGGAATTCCCCTCGAAGTGGCGATGAAGACGGTGGATGAAAAAGTTCGGAAGGTGCTGATGCAGACGCCGCGTTTTCAGAGTGGAGGCTACCAGATGCGGCTGGCGGGAACGGCAGACAAGCTGGCGGACACCTGGTACGACCTGAAATGGAATTTACTGCTGGCGCTGTTGCTGAGCTACCTGGTGATGGCAGCGTTGTTTGAATCCTTCCTGTATCCTCTGGTGGTCATGATCAGCGTTGCTCTGGCGATGGTAGGAGGTCTTGCGGGGCTGAAAATCATGAATCAGTTTCAGTACCAGCCGCTGGACATGCTGACGATGATGGGATTTGTCATTTTGATCGGAACGGTTGCCAACAATGCGATTCTGATTGTTCATCAGGCATTGAATTACATGCGTGAAGAGGCGATGACTCCGGTAGACGCAGTGTGCGAGACGGTGCGCACCCGTATGCGTCCGATTCTGATGAGTACCCTTTCGACGGTCCTTGGAATGCTTCCGCTGGTGGTCCCGATCCCGATTTTTGCTGATGGGGCCTGGGTTTGGAGCGTGGGCGCCGGCAGCGAGTTGTATCAGGGGTTGGGTGCCGTTGTTCTTGGCGGCATGATCGTCTCGACGGTGTTTACACTGATTCTGATCCCGGCGGGGTTTAGTCTTGTGATGGACGGCAAAAGCTTACTTAGCCGCGTTTCGCGACGCCTTCGGGGACTTCCGATCCATGCAGTGGACGCACCAGTGCCTGTCACGGTGCAGCCTTAAGCGAAAAACAATCTGAACAGCCAGCGCGCAGGGCAGACTGGGGACCGTGTCACAGACTGTGATGATTGATTTTACCGAGATTTAGCAGATTATGCCCTGGAACGCGACATTCCCGAAGAAAAGGCAGCACGACATGAGTCCTGCCTGCTTTTGAAATCGTGGCCATGAACGCTTAGCATACGAATGTGGCGGAGAATGATTTTCTGAGACTTTTCAAAAGTCCGCACGCGATTTGCAGGAAATCTTTGCTTTTCACCCGTCAAATTCAGAACCTCTTGTAAAAAGGCCGATATTTCGGCGTCATTTCTGTCTTTGTTGACTTCAGGAACTCGATCCATGCTGAACATTCCCGCAACCGGTGCACTGGACTTTCTTTCCCTTGGCGCACTGGTTCACCGACTGGACCCTGGCATTATTCCGTTTCGCAAAGCCAACCAGCTGGCGATTCACGTGAGTGGCGGAGAATTCAACTGTGCGGCGAACCTGTCAGACTGCTTTCAGCAGCAAACGGGGGTCGTTACAGCTATGGTGGATTACCCGATCGGTGACCTGATTCACGAACGTGTTCGGGCGATGGGTGTGAAGCCTTACTACAAGCGATTTGCGCATGACGGTGTGCGGGGGCCCAACATGGCGACCGTTTACAGCGACCAGGGCCATGGTGTTCGCGGGCCTGTCGTATTTTACAATCGCAGCAATGAAGCCGCGGGCCTGCTTAAGGCTGGGGATTTCAACTGGAAAGAGATTTTTGCAGGCGGTGTCCGCTGGTTCCATAGCGGAGGGATATTTGCGGCACTGTCACCGACCACACCTGAAGTCATTATTGAAGGCATGAAGGCCGCCAAGGCCGCCGGAGCGGTCACATCTTTTGACCTGAACTACCGGGCGAAACTCTGGCAGATCAGCGGTGGATTGGACAAGGCCCAGGACACACTGAATCGTATTGTCGAACATGTGGACGTGCTTGTTGGCAACGAAGAAGACCTGCAGAAGGGACTGGGGCTTAAGGGACAGGACGTTGAAAACCACTCCAAACTGGACCCGGCAGCGTTCTTCGGAATGATGGAAGAAGTTGCCGGTAAACTTCCCAATGTAAAAGCGGTGGCGACGACACTGCGAGAGGTCCATTCCACCAACCGTCACTCATGGAGTGCCGTTTTGTGGATGGAAGGCAAGACGTATCAGGCAAAGACAATCGAGCTGGATGTCATTGACCGCATTGGTGGAGGGGACGGCTTCGCCTCAGGTCTGTTCTACGGCCTTTTGACGGGCAAGGATCCACAGACAGCGCTGAATCTTGGCTGGGCTCACGGCGCATTGCTGACCACGTATCCGGGAGACACCACGATGGCCACAATTAAAGACGTCGAAGCAGTGGCCTCGGGTGGTTCAGCCCGAGTGCAGCGATAACAGGGGTGAAGTGCAGCGAGTCTGCCGGCGACGATCTGTCAGCCGGCGGACCACCTGCTTCGCCTTGTAAATCAAAAGTTGGAAATCCGCATGTGCCGACAGTTCAGACTCTGCATTATGCAGACCTCGACTCTCGCTGTATGCAGTATCAAAAACGCCTGCAGATATTGTGACGGACCCAGCAGACAACAACTCAGCCTGATGCGGCCAGTGCTAAATGCTGACAGCAGATCAGGCGGGTTCAACATCGAATATTGACCTGCACGCTCACAGTCCAGGGGGTATTGATCGGGAAGAGCGGACACCGACCGATACCTGTAAGAATCTCGAAACTTGTTTCTCCGGATCCACGGGCAGCGACCTGTCTGCCACATCATTTTTCAGGAAGCAGTTCAATCATGTCAAAGCACGATATTGGCCTGATCGGCCTCGCAGTCATGGGCCAGAATCTGGTCATGAACATGGCCAACAAGGGATTTTCTGTTGGTGTTTACAATCGCACCACAGAAACCACGCATGAGTTTATCAATGGACTTGGAAGTCGGCCGGCGGGAGTTGTTGAGGCGGGGACACCTGATCGGATCTGCGGCTACGACACGCTGGAAGAATTTGTCAGCAGCCTTGCGTCACCACGTCGCGTGATGATTATGGTCAAGGCGGGGGCTCCTGTGGATGCCGTCATTGATCAACTGAAGCCGCTCCTGGCACAGGGCGACATTATTATTGACGGCGGAAACGCTGACTATGTGGACACCAATCGTCGCCACAAACAACTGGCGCAGGAAGGGTTCCGCTTCATCGGCACAGGAGTGTCTGGTGGAGAAGAAGGAGCGTTGAAAGGCCCCAGTATCATGCCCGGTGGACATCCGGAAGCGTGGCCATACGTCAAAGACGTTTTTCAGAAAATCAGCGCTAAGGTGGGCCCGAACAACGATATTCCGTGCTGCGAATGGGTCGGAGAAGCCGGAGCAGGGCACTATGTCAAGATGGTACATAACGGGATTGAATATGGTGATATGCAGCTGATCTGCGAAGCCTATTACATTCTGAAATATGGTGTCGGGCTCACGAATGCCGAACTGTATCAGGTCTTCCGGGAATGGAACGAAGGTGAACTGGAAAGCTATCTGATTGAGATCACGCGTGACATATTCACCGTGAAGGACAAAGAAACGGGTGCTGATCTGGTCGACCTGATTCTTGACACTGCTGGCCAGAAGGGTACTGGCAAGTGGATGAGCCAGCATGCCCTGGATCTTGGCGTTCCCACCACGCTGATCACAGAAGCGGTGTTTGCTCGCTGCCTCTCTGCTCAGAAGGACGCTCGAGTGCGTGCGGAAGCTGTACTGTCCGGGCCGGACACCCAGTTCACGGGTGACCGAAAGCAGTTTATTGATGACGTACGTCAGGCACTGTATGCATCAAAACTGTGCAGCTACGCTCAGGGCTATGTCCAGTTGGATGCGGCGGCAAAAGAATTTGGCTGGAAGCTGCAAAACGGTCCGATCGCGTTGCTGTGGCGTGGCGGCTGTATTATTCGTTCGCGATTCCTCGAAGATATCAAAAACGCCTTCGACAAGAATCCTGGGCTCGAAAATCTGCTCCTTGACGACTTCTTCAAAACGGCAATCGAAAAAGCTCAGCCGGCATGGCGCCGAGTGGTCTCAACCGCCATTCAGCTCGGTTTGCCGGTCCCCGGCTTTTCCGCCGCACTGACCTACTTTGACGGATACCGTCGAGGACGGTTGCCTGCGAACCTGCTGCAGGCACAGCGAGACTATTTCGGTGCACATACCTATGAACGCACGGATAAGCCACGCGGGGAAAAATTCCACACCGACTGGATCCGGGAACGCAGACTGTCCTGAAATGGGCACCTGCAACATCGGCATTCTCTCCATCATTCCCGCGCAGGCGGGAATGATTGGGGGGCTCTCTAAGCCAACGTGGGACCAACGCACCTGGCGAGGCAACGGCTTAGGATAGGGCCCACCCTGGGACACCGCATAGAAAACATGCGATGAAAATCTCCAGTCCGCCCTCCCGCTCAGGCCCCTGAACCGTCAGAGCCCTGCACGCGTACTCTGTCATTCCCGCGCAGGCGGGAACCCAGTTTGCGGAACTGAGATTGCGGCTTTGTGGCATTGACGACGAGGCGTTCAGAAACTCACTGAGGGGGGGCTCAAAGGCCAACGGTGCACGGCCGCACGGAGTTACCCGGCGGAGCAGGGCACCACCCGCCTCGATTTAGCATGAGATCGCGTGAAAAGTGATGCTGGCCAATGCCGTCAGCATTCCTGTGGCTATGGACTGAAATTGTAGCCGATGCTACAATTTGAGCATCCAGCATTCCCGACGCCCACTCCGAAGAATGACGGACCCAGCCCGTTTCGATTCAGGAGCAACATCGCGTGATTTCAACCACGAAGCCACTTTTGTTACCGGAAAATTCACACAAAAAGCGGACTTCTGTGGGCCTCAGTCGCAGAGGATTTTCCGGCAGCGTGTTGGCACTTGTTGCAGGTTTGTGTGGATGTAAGGATGCGTCCCCGGAGCCATCAAAGACCGTGCCGGGTCAGCCACTAAAGGTGGTTGCCACGGTCGGGATGATTGCTGACCTGGTACGGCAGGTTGGAGGTGAGCGGGTTGACGTAACTCAGTTGATGGGGAGTGGCGTAGACCCTCATTTGTACAAAGCCACAAGAGACGATATGCGTCTGCTGATGACAGCAGACATGATTGTTTCAGTGGGTCTGCTTCTGGAAGGTCGTCTGCAGGATGTTCTCGAAAAGCTGAAGAAGACTCACAGGGTGGTCGTCGCTGCCAATCGGATTCCAGCCGAGAAACTGATGGTCTCTGAGCAGGCGGGCGGTCATCCGGATCCTCATGTCTGGATGGATGTAGAGACCTGGTCCGGGTGTCTTCCCGCAGTCACGGAGGCATTAAGCGAAGAGCGACCGGAGCATGCTGAAGAGTTTCGCCATCGATCGGCACAATTGCTGCAGGATTTGAACTCGCTGCATCGGTATGGTTTGCAGTGCATTGCAACGATCCCGACGCAGCGACGAGTTCTCATTACATCGCATGATGCCTTTCGTTACTTTGGAAGAGCCTATGGTCTGGAGGTGATGGGAGTCCAGGGGATTTCCACGGAGTCAGAGGCGGGACTGGTCCAGGTGAATTCTCTGGTGGACTTGCTGGTGGAGCGTAAGATTTCTTCCGTTTTCATTGAGAGCAGCGTTCCACAGAAGAATATTACGGCCCTGATTGAAGGTGCAGCGTCGCGGGGTCATCAGGTAACGGTTGGAGGCGAGTTGTATTCCGATGCGATGGGAGCGGAGGGAACCTGGGAGGGCACCTATCCCGGAATGCTTGACCATAATATGACCACAATTACTCGAAGTCTTGGTGGCACCGCCCCCGAGCATGGCTGGGCAGGTCAGCGAACTCAGTCCAGGGCAACACCATGACCGATACAACAAATCCGCTGTCTGTTCAGGACCTGACCGTCGCATGGCACCGCAAGCCTGTCATCTGGGACGTCCAGTTTGATGTGGCCCCCGGACAACTTGTGGGGATTATCGGCCCGAACGGTGCCGGTAAAAGTACACTTCTCAAAGCCATCATGGACCTCGTACCGAAGACCTCCGGTCGAATTGAAGTTTTTGGGGCACCGTGGAAGAAGAATCGCCATCGAGTTGGTTATGTTCCTCAGCGGGAAAGTGTGGATTGGGATTTTCCTGTGAGTGTGCTGGATGTTGTGACGATGGGGCTTTATGGTCGCATTGGCTGGTTTCGGCCTGTGCGGAAGAAGCACCGAGAGGCCGCCCAGCGAGCTCTTGAGCGGGTCGGCATAGGTGCCTTGGCACATCGCCAGATCAGTCAGTTGTCGGGCGGGCAGCAGCAGCGAACATTTCTGGCCCGGGCACTTGTGCAGGAGGCCGATCTTTATCTGATGGATGAGCCATTTGCGGCGGTGGACGCGGCCACAGAGCAGGCGATCGTGGAAATTCTTCGGGAGATGCGAACAGCCGGCAAGACGGCGCTGGTCATCCACCATGATCTTCACACGGTCGCCGATTACTTCGACTCAGTAGTGCTGCTGAACATGCGGGTGGTTGCACAGGGACCGACTGGTATAGTGTTTACGAAGGAAAATCTTGAGCGGACTTATGGTGGTCGTTTGACACTTCTGGAAGAGGCAACAGAAGCCATGCGTCGTCGGGAGCGAAGTCTGTGAAATCAGGATGGAGTTCTCTCTGGCCGCGGAAAAGCCGTAAAAAGGCTTTGCTGGTTCTGCCACTTCTGCCCGAACTTTTTGTCGGATCAGTAGTTGAGGCTGCCGGACCCGGGTCAGTGGGGCATCTGGACATGCTGGCGCGCAGCCTGCGAGTGCTTTTTCTTCAGGACTACAACACTCGGGTGGTCATACTGGGAACGATGCTGCTGGGCATGGCCGCTGGTGTCGTAGGCTGTTTCACGCTGTTACGACGCAGAGCGCTGATCGGCGACGCCCTGAGCCATGCGACACTTCCCGGCGTGGGACTGGCATTTCTGCTGGCCCCGTCAATGGGACTGGAACCGAAATCTCTTCCAGTCCTTTTGTGTGGTGCTGCCATCAGCGGTGCGGCGGGAGTGGCCGCCATTCTTTTTATTCGCAATCTTCCTCGCATGAAGGAAGACGCTGCACTGGGAATCGTTTTAAGTGTGTTCTTTGGTGCCGGGGTCGCTTTGCTGAGCATCGTGCAGCAGTTACCGACAGGACATTCCGCCGGGCTGGAGTCATTCATTTACGGAAAAACGGCCTCCATGACATCGAGTGATGCGTGGCTGATTGGCATCGCAGGTATCCTTTCAGCCGGTATTCCCCTGCTTCTGTTTCGCCAGTTTCAGCTGCTGTGTTTTGATGAAGGGTTTGCAGCATCGCGAGGATATCCGGTTGTCGCTCTGGATTTTCTGCTGATGACTACTGTGGTACTGGTCACCATCATCGGACTACAGGCGGTCGGCCTGATCCTGATGGTCGCACTTCTGGTCATACCAGCGGCGGCGGCACGCTTCTGGACAAATCGACTCGATCAGATGGTCGTGATCGCCGCAATGAAGGGCAGCATTGCAGGTCTCACAGGGTCTGCAATCAGTGCCATCTTTCCTGATGTCCCTTCCGGAGCTGTGATCGTTCTGGTGTGCAGCGTGCTATTTTTTGTAGCCATGATCCTTGGGCAGGAAAGCGGCGTTCTGATTCGAGTTTTCCGGCGTCGCACACTCCGACTTGCGATGGATCGAGAACATCTCCTGCGCGGCATTTTTGAGCTCTGCGAAGAACATTCGACCACCTCATCCCCGACAGATCGAAAGCTGGCAGTCACCGTTGTATCACTTCTGAAGTTACGTACGTGGACCCAGGGTCAGCTTACCCGTCAGATTCGGAAATCCATTACTGAAGGACTGGTATGGCGCAAGGCAGACGGAGCAATTGAACTGACAGGGAAGGGCAGGGCGGAAGCTGAAAGACTGGTCCATCATCATCGACTCTGGGAGCTGTACCTGATCACTCACGCCGACGTCGCGGCAAGTCGGGTGGATCAGGAAGCAGATGCCGTGGAACACGTGCTGGAACCGGAACTGATTGCACAACTGGAGGAATTGCTTAAGAAAGAGCGCTTTGGGCGGGAGATACCAGCCAGTCCGCATCCCCTGGAATCGCAGCCACGAGGCTCTGCCACGGAGACGCCGGAAAACACTCCGGCGGGCCAGCCAGCGAACGAATCAGGAGTTCCTCAATGAACATTCTGTCTCAGTGGGATTGGTCCTATGACGGCATGATTGTTCTGGCAGGGGTACTCTGTGCCATCGCAGCTTCTCTGCCTGGAAATTTTCTTGTCCTGCGACGTATCAGTCTTCTGGGTGATGCCGTCAGTCACGCAGTTCTTCCCGGACTTGCAGCAGCCTTCCTGATCACCCACAGCAGATCCGGGGTTGCAGTACTGGTCGGAGCTGTGGCTGCCGGACTTCTTACGGCAGTTCTGACGGAATGGATCCGAGACACCGGAAAAGTTGACGAAGGCGCCTCTATGGGAGTTGTCTTCACCACCCTGTTTGCTCTGGGCCTGGTGATGATTGTGCAGGCAGCCGACAGCGTGGACCTTGATCCCGGCTGTGTCCTGTATGGTGTTCTGGAAGCAACTCCACTGGATACTGTCGCATTCGGTACATTTGAAATACCGCGCGTCGTGATTGTGCTGGGCAGTGTTGTCGTCATGAATGCCGTTTTTGTGAGTCTGTTTTTCAAGGAGCTTCTGATCAGTTCCTTTGACCCGGGTCTTGCCACATCCGAAGGCTTCAGTGCACGCGTCCTGCATTATCTGCTGATGATTCTGGTAGCCATCACGGCCGTCGCCAGTTTTGAAGCTGCGGGAAACATTCTGGTCGTCGCCATGTTCATTGTTCCCCCGGCCACTGCAGTGCTCCTGACCACCCGCCTGAGCCACATGATCGTGTTGAGCGCTGGTCTTGCCGCAGCCTCTGCAGTCCTTGGCCATCTGTCGGCATTGACGATACCTGCTCTCTTCGGATTTCGAAGCACAAGCACAGCAGGAATGATGACTCTGTGCTCCGGGCTGATCTTTCTTGTCGCTGCCCTGTTTTCACCCCAGACCGGTATGATTGTCACATGGATTCGTCGCCAGCGACTCGCGATGCGAATTCTTTCGGAAGACATGATTGCCCTCCTGTTTCGACTGGAGGAACGATTACCAAAACAAAGCGTACAAATAGACACACTCGCGCAGGGGCTTCTAACTTCCCGCCTGCGAACACGAATCTCCGTCGCCAGACAGAAATTCAGAGGCTACCTGCTGGTCTCGGCAGATGGCGTCTGCCTGACAGAGACTGGTCGCATCGCAGCAGCTGCAGTCGTTCGTTCTCACAGACTCTGGGAAAGCTACCTTGTAACCGAAGGTATCGACGCGGAATTGATTCACCGACAGGCAGAAAAACTGGAACACTTTACGGACCGAAGTTTGCGCGATCGTCTGCAGAAACAGGGATCGAAGTCAGAGATCGATCCACACGGAAGTCCGATCCCGGAAGAAACAGACCGTCAGACAACCCAGGAATGACATCCCTGAAGCTCTGATACGGTCAATCTGCAATCTGTCTCACCGTGCAGAGTCATGGCAGGGTCATGAAAGTAAACCAACCCGTCGCAGAATTTCTTCACGACTTACCCCCTGTTCCCGCAGGGCTGTCAGCGTCTCATCTCGGTCACGCTTTGCCAGCCTGCGGCCCGAGGCATCTCTGAGAAGTCCGTGATGTGCGTAGACCGGCGTGGGAAGGTTCAGCACAGCCTGCAGCAGCCGATGCAGGTGCGTCGCTTCAAAAAGATCTTCTCCACGAGAAACATGCGTCACACCCTGCAGGGCATCATCCCAGACAACGCAGAGGTGATAACTGCAGCCGATGTCACGACGCACCATGACCACATCTCCGAGCAACTCCGGTCTCGCTTCCTGGATACCGCGCTGCAGATCCGTCCAGACCAAACCACTCCCTGCAACCTCGATCGCTCGCTGAAGATTCAGACGCAGAGCGTACTGGTCACCTCGTCGAATCCGTGCCCCGGCCTCATCAACCGAAAGCCTCCGACATATTCCCGGATAAAGAGGTCCATCCGCACCATGCGGCGCACCTCCAGCCCCCTCAATTTCCCGCAGAATCTCTGCGCGACTGCAGAAGCATGGGTACAGCAATCCACACTGCCACAACTGCTGAGCAACACTCGAGTATTCCGGTCGGTGTTCAGATTGTCGCCGAACGGGCTCCTCCCAGTTGATCCCCAGCCACTTCAAATCTTCCTTCAGTGCCGCATCATACTCCGGACGGCAACGCGTCCCGTCGATATCTTCGATTCTGAGCAGAAATCGCCCTCCGCAATTTTGCGCCAGATTCCATGCCATCAGTGCCGAGTAGGCATGCCCGAGGTGCAGCAATCCTGTCGGACTGGGCGCAAACCTTGTCACCACGTCTTGTGTCATCAGAAACCATCTGGAAAACGTTGATCAATGACTGGCAGTACACGTTTTACGGAGTGACCCTTTCAAAGATCTCTGCCATTCTTTTGTGATACTCAGCTTTCTCCGTATTCTTTCGTTTTTCATAGGCCATCGACAACCACTGATGAGCCTGAGCAAGCGATGGATCAAGCTCCAGTGCTTTCTCTGCAGCACGTATCCCACCACTGAAATCGCCTAGCTGACCAAGCACATGGGCGTAACGACCATAATAGCGAGATCTTGCAGGATTCAGCTCCAGAAGTTTCTCGTAGGTATTTCTGGCAGACCGATACCTGCCCGATTCATGCTGAGCCGTGGCCATCACCTCCAGCCCCACTTCATGCCGCGGCGAAAGACTCAGCATCTTTTCCAGCGTTTGCTCTGCATCACGAAGTTGACCTCGCTGGATCAATGCTCGTCCAAGAGAAAACAGGGCTTCCACATCTTCGGGGGCGTTCTTCAGTGATTCCGTCAGCAGCAGCACCGCCTCCTCCGCTGCAGCAGCCTCGCCACCGAAGTAGGCTCGTTCCGAAAGATAGATTCCTCGCGCACGCGAGACCTCTGCCTGATTCAAGGTGACACCCGGCTCGGAAAATGCCACTACCGGTCCCCGCTCGCCATCCTGCGTTGCCGGAGAAATGTCCGCCTTCTGTGGCCGACGTGGAATTCGATGATCGGTCTGGGCTGAGTGCACGTCAGCAGCCGGATAAGCCGGCATGTGACAAACAATGCACGAATCCTTTCGGCCATCCGCTTCACGAATCCCAATGTTCTCGGAACACTCCGTCTGACCGGATGAGTGACATTTCAAACACTGCTCCCGGTACAGGGCGTCTTTCTGCTCGATGCCCGGTGCCTCATGAGGGTCATGACAGCTGATGCAGCTCAATGCTCCTGCACTCTCCTGGAAACATCGACTGATATGCATCTGCTCAACATGACTGACCGCGCCCGCCGTTCCCGATTCAATGCCCTTAGTCTTGACAAACACGGTCCAGAGATCTGACACCTTCATCCCCGGACGAAAATCAAATTCGCTCAGCCCGTTCTTCAGCACGCGTCGCTGGCCTGCCAGATGACACTGATTGCAGACAGCATCCAGACGAGCATCCGTAAAATGTCCCGGATTCACAACAGGGTCTGCCCCACTGCGGGCACCACTGTCCAGCTTATGCCAGGCAATATGCGACTCGCCGGGACCATGACACCGCTCACAGCCAATCATTTCCTCAGCAAACAAAGGATCGGCAAACCGATCCGGCTCGCCCGGGAAGGGCAGGGCTCTGCCGGCATGGCAGGAAATACAGGCATGCGTCACCCGCCGTTCAAAACGATCATGAAAGTTCTCTGGATACCCGGGAGATAATCCCCAGTGACTATCCTGCGTGTACCAGGTCATCGGGGACTGATACAAACGTCCCTCGACACTTCTGAGATAAGATCGCCCGTGGACGCCTGAGCCCACTGAAAGATCGATCGGCACTCGCTGGTCGTAGATCAGCTCACCAGTGGGACTCACTCGCTTTTCATGATGCCAGACGGACTTCCCTTCACGCTCCACGAAATACTGACGATTTCCAACTGTTGAAAAATTACTCTGCTGCAGATCCTCGATCGTCGGTGCAGATTCGGTCCGGGCCAGTGACTGGCACATGGGATGCTTCGAATAACGCTCAAACACTTCGAGGTGGCACTCTTTGCAGCTTTGACTTCCAACCCAGCCCTCAGCCTTGTCATTCACACCAGCTGCCGGCCATGGGATCATCCCGGCTGTCTGCAGCGTTTCCTGATCAGAAACGGGAGGTGCATCACCACATCCCGGAAGACACAGACAGCACAGCCAAAAATAAACAACAGGATTTCGCAAACCTGCTCGAAGTCCCCTCGCACACCTGGAATACAGACTTTCCATTCTCAGAACTCCCGATAGCCCGAGACACCCTCCTGGATCAGTACCGAATTCACACCCGCCCCCAATTCTGCATTCTGAGTCAAACCAGAGGGCCAGCGAACCTCCAGCGATAACACGCCGGACTCGTCTCCCGGAGCGAAACACAGCACCCGCTCGTGTGTCGCCGCGTAGCTGGTTCCCCCGGGCAGTTCCTGAACCAGCCGTTCACCGTTCTGTTCCACTGCAACAGACGTGTTGTATCCATTACGATTGCTGGAAACACCAAGCAGGCGAACTTTCACTAATCGCCGGGCGGGTGCGTCATTTCGGAGCAGCGCTGCTGGCGAATTGTGATGCACAACACAAATGTCCAGATCCCCATCGGAATCAAAGTCGGCAGTTCCGACAGCGCGGCCCACAAAGCGACGTGTGAAGAAATCTCCGCTCTCCGCGGGCCGCTCTCGCCACATCTGTCCATCAAAAGAAAATAACTGGGGAACCATCTCATACCCCTCGCTCTCTGCATAGCGAGGATCAATGTGCCCGTTGGTCACAAAAAGGTCCATCCCGCCGTCAGCATTAAAATCACTCATCACGGCTCCAAAACCCAGCTTCGGCAAACTCGGCTCCCGCAAGCCCGTCAGGTGACTGACATCGAATAATCCCTGAGGTCCGCGATTCTGGTACAACGTATTGGATTCGCCCGTAAAGTGCGTCAGCAACAGGTCTGGAAATCCATTCTTATCATAGTCCCCAAAGGCGACACCCATACTGGCCTGCGGCTCCCCGATCGAACTGTAGGCCCCGCCAAGTAACTGTGCACTCTCGCGAAACGTCCCGGTCCCATCGTTCACAAAGAAAAAATTGGCCGTCGTATCGTTCGCCACATAAATGTCGGGCCACCCGTCGCCTGTCAAATCCGCAATCACAACGCCAAGGGCCTTGTTCCCTGGACCAAACAAGCCCAGTTCCCGGGAACACTCGACAAACCGGCCATCACCCTCGTTGCGAAAAAACATATCGGGCTCCGCCTCCACATTCCTCGGATGGCAAATCGAGGGAATCCCGTCCTTGTCCAGGCACTCGACAGGATTGCAAGGGTCGTAAACCGCATAATTGCAGACATACAAATCCAAATCTCCATCGCGATCAGGATCGCCCCAGGCAGATGTGGAGCTCCACGCACGCCGGGCCCCCTGTAACGAGCCCGTCACGTCCTGAAACGTTCCGTCACCCAGATTCAGAAATAATCGGCTGATGCCGGCATTTGACACAAACAGATCGTCGAACCCATCGTTGTCATAGTCGCCGACGGCAACACCATGGCCAAAACCCGAATCATCAATGCCTGTTTCCGCAAGACAATCCACAAACCGCCCGGCAACTGTCTGCCGATAGAGCGAATCAGGCACAAATGCGTCGGCCGGCCCCGGACAGGGTTGCCCGCCCTGCGTCAAATACAGATCGATACGGCCGTCACGATCAAAATCGCCCCAGCCACATCCTCCCCCCGTAGACTCCACCATCAACGCTTTTGGACTGGCACCATTGTCAAAAACATGGTGAATCCCAACATCTGCCGCAACATCCGTGAACTGTGGAAAAGCGATTTCCCGCACAGAATTATTCGGCGTCACCGCTGATCCACGGGGCTTGAAATCGAACTTCCGTTTCGCCCCTGGCTCAGTAGAGTCCCTATTCAATTGCCCCTCAACAGCGACCGTTCCCGCAGGTTCGCTGCAGCCAGTGACAAATGCACACAACACGACTGCAAGAAGGCATACAGGCGACTTCATCACGGGGATACTGCCCTGCCAGAATGTTGAAATGCGAAACTCTTCAGGCAGGAATGTCCTGCCTGACGGGTAAAAAAAAACCACATGGCGAAGAACTCGCCATGTGGAATCTTACGTTTGTTTGGAACAAAGCGTTGATTAGAAATCGCCAATCACGTTGCCGTCACGGCGATTCGCCAGGTTGTAGCGAACAAGGTTGTCGATGTTTTCACTGACGAAACGAACGGAACCGTCAGCCATAACCACCTGGCAACCACCTACGTGGTTACTGCTGGGTGAAGAGCAGCGTGGGTCCCACTCGTCGCCTGGCATCCAGGCCTTGTTGCGGCCCTGGTTAATCGTGTTCAGCATGGAGTTTACAGCGCCCAGCGGAGATGCCCAGTTTGCATCGAACTTCGCATCTTCGTTGAAACCATTGCTGGAGGCACGCCAGTGCATGGACTCGAAAAGAAGAACCGTGTTGGAGGTTCCGTCTGTGATCTCATGAATCCCGCGTGAGCCGCGGAACATGAACACACCGTTGATGTTCGGGTTGTCGTTGTTCCAGCGTTCGCTGATCCATGGTGTACCAGCAGAACCACGCACGAAACGGTTGTCTGCAGCTGGGAATGTGGGAGTCGTCGGGCAGTCTTTCCAGCCGGCCCAAATGTGTCCCATATTTCCAACGTAGTCCAAACCGCCAGCAGGGCCCTGATAAGGAGCAGTTCCCCAGCCACCGTTGTCAATTTCGATCAACTGGTCGCGACGCACCTTGGTCTGTGAGTTGGATGGACAGATGAACGTTGGGATCACCATTTCAGCCATCTTGCGAGGAGAAGGAGCGCCACCGATTGAACCGCTGTAGCCCATGCCAATGTTTGGCAGAGTCCCGTTCGCCACCGTGAAATAGGCGGCAATCTGGTTGTACAGGTTCGCCTGATCCATGTAAGGCATTGCCATCACAGTCCATGGCCATGAACCATTTGGATAGCGAGGATTGCTGGGGTCTGGCTGATTCTGGTTGTCACCGTTGAACCAGTTCATTGGGAACTGATTGTAGGTGTCATGGTAGTTGTGGCAGGCAAGCCCCAACTGCTTCAAATTGTTCTTGCACTGTGTGCGACGAGCGGCTTCGCGAGCCTGCTGAACGGCGGGCAATAACAGCGCCACAAGGATCGCAATAATCGCGATCACAACCAGCAGCTCGATAAGGGTAAACCCTCGTTTGAGCGAACCAGTCTTCTTCATAAACACCTCCGGGAAAACTTTAAAAACAAAAAACAGGACATTTCACTCAAGTGAATCAAACACAGGATCCACAGTATCCATAGCCCAAAATCCAATGTTGGAGGATTTGGACAATTCAAAAAAAAGAACGCCCTGAGATCAGGGAATCGCAATATCAAACTCGTTTGAACCCGCCTTAACGGTGTAGGTCAAAGGGGTCTTTCCTGGATCACCGTATTCCGGTGGAAATGGAGTTTCCGCAGCAGCAACCTTAGAGGGATCAACATTCTTTCCCTTTGCACCGCCGGAGCGTGCCTTCAACATGGCCTCCATCGCTCCCTTCGGGTCTGAATTACTATCAACTTTTGAATCAGCAACAGCCTGAAGTACCGCCTTGTGCTCGCCAATGACAGCGCCCATCTTACCGCTTTGGCAGATCAGAATAAATTTCCCATCTGCGTCTGTGCGTGCTCCTGAGGACGGTCCTGCAGCGGTCGGGGCAAATGTCACATTCACACCCGCAAGCGGCTTGCCACCCTTTGTCACTGTGCCACTCACACTCGCCAGTTCTGGGCCGCCTTCTCCACAGCCCAAAAGCACCAACGAAGTAACAATAGCACACAAACGTCGAGTCGTCACAACGGCCTGCAACATGATCATGAGCCTTAATGCATATACTGAACAAACGAACAGCACAATCTGCGATCAGTGCGCAGCATCGTAAACATCTGATGAAGAATTATGCGATCGATCGACCTGGTTCAAGGAAACTTTCAGAAAATTCTTACCAAATCAGACCTTCCCCCGGAATTTCTCCAACGCTGATCAGGAATGAGACATGAAAAAAGTCAAAACGTCCATTTTGGGCCCTGGTTCTCGGAAACAAACCGCTTCGAAGCCGGGGGACGGTCTTTGAAAAACCTTAACGAGCTGAGCAGCAATAATCACCCAGCTTCGCACCACGGCCTCCCGGTCAACAGCTCCTCATAAAGCCGCACTTTTCGGTGCACCAAGCGGATTGACAGAAGCCTCAATGGCACGCGGGAAACAGCCGAAGTCACATTCCCTTCGCGGCAATGTCGCACATCAGAATCGCGACAATTCCCTACGTTCGCAGACGGCGGTGGCAAGTTACGGACATGTGATCTACTCGTACGCCTGTGCGTCCTGCCTACAACCGGAGATTGATCGCGGCGGCGACCTGGGAATCGCCGCAGGCTTCCGCGTAGCTCTGAATCTGAACCAGCAGAGCCATGGTAAGATCCACGGCCGTTGGCAGCAGCAGGACCTGACTGCGAAGATCGCGTCCGTACGCCGCCAAACGCTGTTCACGCTCAACCTCAGGCCTCTGCTGCAACCGAAGCAGATTGGCGTATTCATGATGTGCCAGGGGACTCATCGGATGCAAACGCAGGGCCTCAGAAATCGCCTCTTCCGCTTCCTTTAGTTGATTGGTCTGAGTGTGATACCACGCCCGATAGACCCAGATCATGTGGTCCTGCGCGGCAGCATCATCGACCATGGCCAGTAGCTCTTCCATCTGGGGAATATTCCCCGCTCGATACGCCTGGTGCATCAGGAACGTCAGAATCACCGGGTCATGGGGAAATTCTTTCAGGAACAGGGCAATTTGGTTTTTCGCCTGATTGTTAAGTTCAATGATTTCTGCCGTGGGTGACGTTTCCTGATTCATCACCAACTGCATTGCGGTGTTGACCGCCAAACCGATCTTGAAGCGAGGTTCCTCAGGAGCGGCCCGCATCCAGCGTTCATTGAGTTCACTACCATTGGTGAACGAAAGCACATCCGCCATAATCAGATAGGTATATGCTTCCTTCGGCTCGGCCCCCGCACCGATCGCCATTCGAATTGCCTTCAGCATTGGAATTCGCAACTGGTTCATCGCGTAGAACGAAATGATTCGGGAATGTGTTTCCACGAGTCGTGGATCAATGCGAATGACCCTCTCGCTGGTTGCCAGCGCCTCCATCGGCCGATTCAGAGCAGCCCATTCGAGGTTTGCCTTTTCTGCCAGAGCAAAGGCAATGTTGGGGTCAGTTTCGGGAATTTTTCCGAGGCAGGCCGCCATTTCTTCGAATTCGTCCTGCTCCTGAGCGGCTTCGGCCGCGGCCCACCACCCCTTCGATTCAGCGGGATCCCAGCTGGTCCACTGATTGGCAACGTCCCTCAGGCGTTTCCAGTCACGGTCTTTCCTGGCCGACTGGCAGTCAGCCTCGAATTGCCCTGACTTCGCTTCGCGCCAGAAAGAAAGACCAGCCCAAACACCCCCGGCTATGGTCAGCAGCGACAGGACCAACAGCAGAGGCCTGAACCCTGATCGTACTGCATATACTGGTAATGCAGATTCCTGCGGGCCCGGAAAGTCGCGACCAGGAGCGGATGAAGTCGGATCAGGCACAGATGTCATTTGATCAGGATTTCAGCTGAACGGCAGTTGGCAATTCCAGAACCAGTTACGGTAATTTAAGGCTGAACCCCCCCAGAGTAAAGAGGGCAGACAAAATCCGGCATCAGAACATACGCCGGATTTCTGCAAACTCTGGTCGCGAAAACTGTCCCCGCTTCCATTCGCAGACTCAAGTTGTGGAAATTGCGTTCCCTTCAGTCAGGTACTCGAAATGGCACGATCCTGCACTCCTCATCATGATTTCTCCTTCCCGGGCAGTTTAGTCCGTGTGGAACTCCTGCTAAAGTCACGGGTTGAAGAGTGTTCTGAACGTTTTGTGATTTTTCCTGGCAGATCCGATGTATTCTCCCATGTGCACTCCGGCCCGGCAGACACGAATCATTCTGATGCTCGCAGTGTGCCTTGCTGCGCAGATTCCTGGCTGTGGCACTCCGGATTCCTCGGAACAGGTGCGCATTGCGGAAAAGAAGGTTTTGCGGGGGGATCTGTCCGGAGTCGAGCAGGAACTCCGCGCCGTACCGCCGGACGATAAGGCCTGGGCGTCCGCTCAATTGCTGCTGGGAAAGATGGCGGCCCGCAGACGAGAGACGGAAGACGCACTGGAATTCTTCCTGTCGATCCCAGGAGATGGCTCCCCGGTGTCGCTGGCTGCAGCGCAGTTGGCAGCAGAAATTCAGATGAAAAACTGCATGCTATCGGGAGCTGCGAAGTGCTATGAGTACCTGGCAGCACAAAACCCGGACGATCTGAGCCTGAAAACACTGCTGGCCTCGTTGCTGGTGATTGGTGGCGAGCGAAGTCGTGCGGATGCCGTCTTAATGGATATGCTGTACTCCGGCAAAATCAGTCTGAAAGACCTGATCATGCTGACTCAGCGTGAGCGACAGCCTCCCGAGGCACAGCATCTGCTTGAATGCAGTGGTTTCAAAAAAAATGACCCGCTCACGCTGTTCGCACTGGCTTCTGCTGACGTGGAGGCGGGAGATTCACGATCAGCAGTTCAAAAACTTCAGCTGGCAGTGACTGCGGAGCCGGAATGCATCAGCACGCAGGCGCTTCTGGGTGAACTTTTGCTGGAAGAAAGTGATGCCGACGAGCTTGCTCAATGGGCTCGGCAGGTTCCCGTGACGGTTCAGACAAGTCCCGCCCTCTGGTATCTCAGGGGGCTGCTCGCCCGTCGCCACCAGTCGCTCGAGTCTGCTGCCCGATGCTTTTGGGAAGCTGTCAGGCTGGACCCACTGCATCGCCGTGCGATGTTTCAATTGGGACAAGTCCTGGAAACTCTGCAACCGGAAGCGGCTGAGGCATTCCGGATACACGCGGAACGCATACAGGATTTTTCGCTGCGTATCGAACGCGTACTGAATGCCGGTGGCAAAGACCCGGCAGGATTCGCCGTGATGATTCAGTTCCTGGTTGACTCAGGTCGTCTCCCCGAGGCCGTGGCGTGGATTCGCATGGATGCCAACCGACATGGAAACCTGAATCTTCCGCCAGAAATCCAAAAAAAACTCACCATCGACATTACCGCAAAAACCCCTCGATTTGCGGCGGACGCGGACCTGACTCGCCGCTTCGATCTATCTTCGTTTGCCGCTCTGGAATGGAATAAATCTGTGCAACCTGCATCGGAGCGCAGCAGCACACCGATCGCCGACAAATCGCAGATTGCCTTTACAGACCAGGCGGCAGCGATGGGCATGCGGTTTTCATTCGCCTCCGGAACACACGGCAAAACAAAGTCGATTCGTGTTTTTGAGTCTACGGGAGGTGGGACCGGAGTCATTGATTTCGACATGGACGGCGACCCGGATGTGTTCTTTACTCAGGGCGAACCCTGGCCTCTGGGATCCGACGTTCCCCAACCATCTTCCGAACAAGCGGACGTTCTGTATCGAAATAATAAAATGCAATTCCAGGACGTGACTCGTCACGGAATACCAGACGCAGACGATGGGTATGGGCAGGGCTGCAGTTCAGCCGATTTCGATAACGACGGCTTCCCGGATCTCTATATCGCAAATATCGGAACAAATCGTCTGCTGCAAAACAACGGGGACGGGACATTTACAGATGTCACAAGGGATGCTGGACTGACAGAAAAAGCCTGGACCACCAGCTGCCTGATCATGGACCTGAATGCCGACGGGCATCCGGATTTGTTTGACGTGAATTACCTTCAGGGCAGGAACGTATTCAGCGTCGAATGTGGAGAGAACCGCTGTTCGGTATTGAACTTTGATGGCGCTCCGGATCATGTCATGCTGTCGAATGGAGACGGATCATTCATGCCCGTCTCTGACGCGACTCCCCAAAAGACGCCCAAAGGCCTGGGAATCGTCGGGATGCTTCTGCCGGAAGAACAGAAGCCCCGGCTGTTTATTGCCAATGATCAGGTGCCCAACTTTTTCCTGCAGGCGCAGCCGGACAACACCTATCTGGACGAAGCGCTGTCGCGAGGGCTGGCGGTGAACTATCTTGGCAAACCAACGGCCTGCATGGGGGTTGCGTCAGGCGATGTCAACCGGGACGGTCGACTGGACCTTTTCGTGACGAACTTTGAACGGGAAGCGAATTGCCTTTATCTTCAACGGATTACAGGGTTCTTCGAAGACGCGATTCAGGGATCCGGTCTGTTTCAGGCCGGTCTTCCCTATGTTGGCTGGGGGACTCAGTTCCTGGATGCCGACAACGACTGCGACCTTGATATTGCCGTTGCAAACGGCCATGTCGCCGAGTTTGGCGAACCGGGGATGGAGTATCTGATGCCGCTGCAGTTTTTTCGCAACTCAGGAGACAGCAGTTTCGCCCAGCTGAAGCCCTCAGACGTTGGAGAATTGTTTACCATCAAACGCCTCGGAAGATCACTCGCCGTCCTCGACTGGAATCTTGATGGGGCTCAGGATTTTGTTGTGTCATCCATTGGCAGTCAGGCAGTTCTGGCGACGAATCAGCCTTCAGGCCAGAACAACTGGCTGCGAGTGATTCTGCATGGGAAAGATTCACCCCGTGATTGTTCCGGAAGTGTTGTCCGGGCAACCGCTGGTGGTCTGGACCAGTGGGCCTTCGTCTCCGCAGGAGATGGTTACCAGTGTACGAACGAGCGTTCGCTGCACTTCGGTCTGGGAAGTCAGCGTCAGGCTGAACAAGTGGAAATTCGCTGGCCATCTGGCAGGACGTCTGTGGTTTCCAATGTCCCATCCGGAACCACGGTGCACGTTATCGAAGGTCGCTCGGGATTTTACACAGCCCCCCGATAATCATTGTTCGCGTCCCTGCAGCCTGATGGTTGACAGAACAACCAGCCCTTCCTTATACCACTGAAAAGGCACCGATATCCGGCGGAACTTCAGGAGTCCAGTCAATGGCCATTTCCTTTCACTGTCCCGCCTGTACTTCCCGAATGACACTTCGAGACGAGCTGGCCGGAAAGAAGATTCGTTGTCCGAAGTGCAGTGAGGCAATTCGCGTTCCGGCAAGTGCGGTAGAAGCAGTGCCACAAGAGGCAGTCCCATCGTCCAAATCGGCCGCTACAGCCACGACGGCAAACTCGTTGCCGGACAAAGTGGCAACGTCGGCTAAGCCCGAAGGCCCATCTGGCGGCTCGCCGCTGCAGATTGCATCTCACGCCGTTCAATCCGCGTCTGCATCCGAATCTACTCGTCAATCGTCAGGAAATACGCCTGCCATTATCAAGCAGTCTACGGTACCACTGATTCGAAAACCGGGTCTTCTGAGTGGTGCCGAGTTTCTGATGTCCAGACGACCAGCAGATGAGGAAGCACTGCGCGGGCGGGTGAACGCAGCCTTTTCAGGATCCCGAATTGAACCCGTGAAAGTCTCGGGACTGTACAAAACTGGCATCGCCCTTGTGGCACTGCTGATGGTGCTGTTGCCGGTTATCTATCTCGTTTTGATCGTAGCTGTAGCGACGGGCGTCTGGCATCACGCGGTTTCAAATACAGGAATCATTACGGCAACAGCACAATCCAGCGGCCGCCAGTCGGGAAAAGCGATGATCTTTGGAGTCCTGCTGTACCTCACACCAATTCTTTCCGGCGTGGTTCTGGTAGTTTTCATGCTGAAGCCGCTGTTTTCCAGGACAGCAGAGTCTTCAGGTCGGCGTTCGGTGAAGCGGTCTGACGAACCGCTGTTGTTTGAGTTTGTGACTCGAATCTGCAGGATTGTGAATGCTCCTGTTCCGAGTCGGATCGATATCGACTGCGATATCAACGCGAGTGCAGGTTTTCGCAGCGGGCTGCGAAGCTTCTTTGGCAACGACCTGGTGCTGACGATCGGAATGCCCCTGGCCGCAGGGTTGACGATGCGTCAGTTTGGCGGCGTTCTGGCCCATGAATTCGGGCATTTTGCTCAGGGCGCAGGAATGCGTCTGTCCCACGTCATTCGGTCCATCAATTACTGGTTTGCGCGAGTTGTCTACGAACGGGACATCTGGGACGAGAAACTGGAGGAATGGTCCGGCAAACTGGATTTGCGCATCGGCTGGACTCTTTATGTCGTTCGGGTGTGCGTCTGGTTCACCCGAGGAATCCTCTGGTGCCTGATGATCATGGGACATACGGTCAGTGGCTTTCTGATGCGGCAGATGGAATTTGACGCGGACCGGTATGAAGCGCGCTTTGCAGGCAGCAGATCCTTTGCCACAACCGCACGACAGTTGCACGTCCTTGGCACGGCCTACCACGGTGCTATGGATGACCTCGCAACGTTTTACACAGAAGGGCGGCTCGGCGACGACCTCCCAAAACTGATCCTGCTGAATGCCGATCAGCTGACCGAGAAGGGTCAGGAGGCAATTGATGAGATCATGATAGAGTCTGTGACGGGAGTATTTGACACTCACCCCTGTGACCGGGAACGAATCGCCAGTGCAGCCCTTGAAAAAGCCGACGGAATTTTTCAGCTGGGGCTACCGGCGGCCCAGCTCTTCAGAAAATTTGACGCCCTTGCAAAAGCTGTGACATGGGACTTCTACACGGACGTTTTTGGAAAAGACCTGAAAAAGTCGGACATACACCCTGTCGACGAACTGATGGTACGGCTGCAACAGCAGCAGGACGCATGGAAAGCGCTCAACCGTTTTTTTCAGGGGCATGTGGTTCTCTATCGGCCATTCCAAAGTCCGGAGGAGGCCCTGAAGCCGGTCAGCAACCACGCGGCAGTGCAGTCGCGACTGAAACAGGCCCGTGAAACCATGCTCCGCAGGCAGGCACTCTTTGCGGAAGCCTGGCAAGTGTACGATGATTGTGACACACGGCAACTGGAAGTCCGACTGGCAGAGGCCATGCTGCAGACTGACGTGCGTATTACTCGTGATGAATTCTCTGTGCCACTGACAACGGCGAAGGAGATCATCAGTGTTCGGGAATCTTCAGACGAACAACAGGCACAATTGATTTCGCAGCTACTGCCTTTTGAACAAGCCGCGGCCGCGCGTCTTTGCTCCGGCCTGCGACTTGCTCAGACCCCTGAACTTGCAGACATAATCAGACAGGCAAAAATCTCCATCGAAGAAATCCGTGCCCTGATTGACCTGTTTCGCAGACTGAACGAACAGGTGGATTCGCTGCTGACACTTCGAGATGACAAACTCGCACTTGGCAAACTGTTTTCCGCGATGGAGTCTCACTCGGGAAACGAAAAACTCCTGACTCGGATCAGAAAAACGCTCGAACAACTGCACCAGCATGTTGAGCATTTCCAGGCGATTTTTGATGATGTTCTCTACCCATTTGATCACGCCAAAAAAGGGCTCACGGTGGCCGGATTTCTCGTTCAGAAAACGCCTGACGCCGACGATCCGGGGGAAGTCTATGAGGCGGCGGAAAACCTGATTGATCGATTTCCCCAGTTGCAGGGACGTCTTCTGGGACGACTGTGTCAGATCGCTGAACTTGTGGAAACCCACTGCGGATTGCCACGTCTTGAAGATCCGGCCGATGATGACGACGACGAACAGGATGCCGGTTAGCAGGCAGATTGCCGCACAAACTCAATGTTTTCAGGCTCTGAAAATTTCTCTGACATCATCGATTCTGCTCAACAGTCCGCAACGGACGCTGTCGCGTAAAATATCTTCTGCACGCGGAACTCCATGCCCACTTCCAAACACTTTCTTTTCAGGACTTTACACCACCTGCGGTTTCCCATCCTGACAATTCTTTTCTGCTGCGGATTGTCACTCTGGTCAGTACGGACGATTCTGCCAACTCCAACGCGCCTCGTTCCAACAACACTCTCCGGTTCTTCCACCGTGCCCTTATTCAACGCGTGGACAATGGTCTGGAACGCCGTACAGACTCGCGATGGTTTTGACAGTTACTGGGATGCACCGATCTTTTTCCCGCAGCGAGGCACATTTGCATTCAGCGAACCACAACCCGCGACCGTGCTGATGGCCCCGCTGATTCTGATATTCGGCTCGCCGGCACTTGCCTTCAACGTCTGGCTGATCCTTTCCCTGACGCTGAACGGACTGCTGACAGGGCGTCTGCTGAGACAACTCGGAGTGTCCGAGCTGGCTGCTATGGCCACCAGCGCCGCTGCGGTACTGCTGCCGATGGTCCATGATCAACTGGATGTCCTGCAACTTGTGCCAATGTGGCCAACACTCTGGACACTGACTGCTGTGATGAATCTCAGACGCACAGCGGTGGAGGCTGTTACAGCACCCGCCTCGCACAGGCATTGCCTGAAAGCAGGGGCTGAGGCAGGTGTCGCCTGTTTTTGTGTGGCTGCCTGCAGCATTCACCACTGGCTGTTTCTGATACTCCTGCTGGGATTTTGTGGCTGGATGATGATTCCCTGGTTCCAGCTGAGGCGGTGGTGGCCGGGTGCTGTCGCTGCCCTGTGTGTTTCCGGAGTTCTGATTCTGCCGATGCTCATTCCCATGGCGAAAATCCTGCATGGACCGCAATACAAGCGGCCGGAGGCCACGATTGAAGCACTATCAGCCAGAGCAGAAGACCTGCTGAAAGTTTCATCAGGTGCTTTGCTGAAGACGCCCGGGATTGCGAATCGGGGATCCTGGTTTCTCTGTCCCGGCTGGGCCAGAACCGCTCTGGCGGCGATCGCTGTCTGTGGCCTGCTAAAAAAACAACTTCGGTTGCCTCGACCTGAAGTCTGTTTTCTGCTGAGTCTCGCAATCTTTTCCGCAGTCTTTTCCATGGGAGTCAATCTGCAGGTTGGATCATGGAAGCCCTGGATCACTCTCAGCACTTATCTGCCCGGATTTTCTTCGATCCGAAGCGTTTTTCGATTTGGTTACTTTTATCAGCTGTCAATACTCCTGATCAGCGGAATCGGACTGAACCTGCTGATCGAACGACTTAAAAACGCAAGCCTCTCATCTGCTCTGAGAAACTCTGTGCTGACCTGCCTCGCTGGGTGCATGATCTTCGAGGTACTACCGAGCGATCTGCGTTCGGTGCGTATTCCCCGGAGCCATGATCCACATCCATGGCTTGATTACATCAGCGATCGACTTTCGGCAAATAAAGGAGTTCTGTTGCTCCCTTATCCACAGGGCTCTGGTGTTGACCAGTATGAGACCACCACGCGATGGATGATCTGCTGCACCCTGCGACGAATTCCCATCATGAACGGTTACTCGGGTTTCTTTCCACAGCCGCACTTCAGGCTGCAGCAATTGCTGCAATCAGGAACGCTGACACCCGAATGCCTGAAAATGCTGCGAGCATCCGGGATTGAATTTATTGTCGCCTTTCCCGGAGACCCACTGACAACGGCCCTGCAAAACGGCCCGGCAGATCTGATATCTATTCAGAAGCAGCCTGACGGGACTGAGGTGTTTCAACTGCATTCTCTTTGAATGCGACATGTCCCTAAACAGAAGGCCGTGATCGATCTGAACAAATCAAAGACTTCTCAGCAGTACCGAGAAGTCAGCGATGTTCTGTTCCAAAGAAACATCCTGCCGACTTTCAGGCACCCAGAAACCGGATTTTTTCAGGAATTGCGAGGACTCACTTTTCAGGGCCCGGGAGGCGATATTTGCATCAGCATCCAGCAGCATTACTGAGGCTCCTAAACCAGTCACGCCCTCCAGCTCGGTCTGTGAAAACCAGCCTGTTGTCAGGACAACACCACGAATTCCTGATGGACCGTCAAATGCCAGCTGTTTCGCAAGGGCGGCCTGATCACGAGATGCCACCAAAACAGTTCGTCGTAGATCCACCGCGGCAGCAGACGAAACCTGCTGAATGCAGCTCAGTATCAGAGGCACATCCGCATCCGTCAGCTGAGACTTGTCCGGGTTGACCGGGATGATGATCTGTATCCTGAGAGACTCCAAAAATGGTTTCCATCGATTCAGGATGGCATCTTCCAAAGTTGCATGCTCGGAGAGCAGAATCACGGGCGCGGAAGACCGTTTTGATGGGCCGCCTGGAGTAAAAGTAATGCAGCGGCCGCGTCCCTCGATTTCCACGTCGCTCCGCTGAATTCCCGCAGCTGCCACGGAAGTTTCCTCCGGGTTTTCGGGCTTGCTTGCGTTGGCCTGAGCAAGAGCTTCCCACTGACTGAGCAATTCCTCAGAGACAGACGGCACTGTCAGCGGTCGCTGTCCGGCGAGAATCTCCACGAACTTTTCTTCGTCGGAGCCCATTACCCTGTAAGTCAATTTCACCCCACCACCAGAAATCAGTTTGGGTGTGAGGCGAAACAGCGAGGACTCTGAGGTTACCCGGAGACCATTCACAGACATAACTTCGATCTGTGCGGGTACCCCCGCTTTCCCGACAGCTCCGTCCGGTATCACAAGCAGTCGCACGCCGCCCTTTTTTGCCGCGGCATCTGCTCCCGTATCCAGTTGGATGCCTCCGGGAATCCCGGGAACCTCCACCGCAGGCCCGGCGGCGGGCTTGCGTGCTACGCTGCCGACCGTCAAAACACCAAGGTATCCGGGAATAATCTCAGGCAGACTCTCTGCCAGCGTCAAAGAAACGTCCAGCGTCTGCTGCCCCCGCATCACATTCAGTCTAATGTTTTCTTCTGAATAACAGGCGGCAATCACTTCTTCAGGCACTGCAATACGGTCCACCGGACGGTCATTGATTTTCAGCAGACGATCCCCTTCCTGAAGTCCCGCCTTATCCGCTGGCCCACCGGGCAGCACACGGCCAACCGTGACACGCGATGAAAACGCCCCTTTAGAGGCAAGACTCAGGCCCATCAGTCCGGGGTGCAGATCGCCCCCGGCTCGAAGTCGCTCTGCGATCTTCAAAGCATCCTGCATGGGAATGGCAAAACCAATTCCGGAATCATACCACTCCAGTCCGGACGAAGCATTTCCGCGGCCGCGTGGGGACAGGGGAACCAGAATTCCGTAAACTTCTCCCGAAAGGCCAATCAGGGGTCCGCCATAGTTTACAGGGGAAATTCTGGCATCCGTCTGGATGGCCATTCCGTGAATACGATTTAAGGCACTGACAATTCCCACTGAAACAGACGGAGCAGTGGACTGATAAAATCTCCCAAGTGCAATTGAGTACTGGCCCACCTGAATCGCATCCCGCGCGGCCACTTTCGCCGGGACCCATCCTGATCCCTCAGCACGCAGCAGAACAATTCGCCGGACATGGTCTGTCGCCACAATCCTCGCATTTACCCGGCTGCCGTCCGGCTTCTCTACAAGCACGGCATCGGGCGTTCCCTGAAGCGCAAACGAACTGGTCAGGATTTCGCCAGCCTCAGAAATAACCAGCCCGGTCGTTACGAGCGAATTCACGGCCTCTCCGTCGACAACCTGCTGGCCGCCAATGACTCGCAATCGAACGACCGCAGCCTGTACCTTTTCCACAGCCTGCCGAGTAACAGTTCCGGCATCTTGCGCAAAACACAGACAACCAGGCCAATAACTCAGCACAAACAGCACCGTCGCTATCGCTGGCACTCGACTGAAAAACAACATTCGGGTATCCCGGAGTGAAGGCCGATCGAATCTGAACAACTCGGCGAAAACGCGGGGGCACACCGGCGAAAGAACGTTCAGAACTATCAGCACTATCAGCGTTTCTTCAGCCCGACAGAACACAGTCCCCGGTGAACTCACCTGCTACACATCGTAAAGGATAGCCAACAGCGTCCTTCAGGAAAAGCAGGGCAGCTATTCGGGCGGTGAACCCGGCAGCTCCGCCACGGGCTATTGTAGCCGCACAAATGACAAAGGGGAGAACTCCGACGGGAGTTCGCCCCTCTCATAATGCATTCCACGTCAAAACAGTGCGTTCAGATCGCGTCGGTTCCGGTTTCCCCGGTGCGGATGCGAACAACACCTTCAAGACTTGAAACGAAGATCTTCCCATCACCGATCTGGCCAGTGCGGGCCGCTTCGCAGATGGCATTGATCGCAGCCTCTACTTCGTTGTCGTTCACAACAACTTCCATCTTGACCTTGGGCATAAAGTCCACGGTGTACTCAGCACCACGATAGGTTTCCTTGTGGCCACGCTGACGACCAAAACCACGGACTTCACTGACGGTCATTCCCTGCACACCGATGCTGGTCAGCTTGGTCTTGACGTCCTCAAGTTTATAATGACGGATGACTGCTTCAAGTTTCTTCATGTTCTCTGCCTTAACCCCTGTCTTTTGAATCCAATTCTCCAAAGCTTCCGGGGCTCGGAGAACCTGTCAAACTTTTAACGGACTGACTTACAAAAGGCCAGCCAACTTTTTCTGCAAACCCATCAGCGCAACCAAAAATTCAGCCACGGTCTTTCCAATATCACGGTCAGAAACATGGCAAAATCCGATTCCAGAAGATACGCTGCAGCCTCAGAAAGAGAACGCCGCCAGTTTGTGCGGCTGATCACAAACTGACAACATTTCCCACTTCAGATCGACTATTTGGCCAAATTTCTGCACATTGTACGACTGCTTCCCATGCGGAGGTCTGCAAACTCCATGCCGAGCCGCAATTGCATCAACTCCAATGCACAAATTCAGTGCAATCATCGGGGATTGCAGTGAAAAAACGGCCTCTCACCGTGGGAAAACTCGTAGCATAAAAGGCGATCCGCAAAGCGATGACAAGCCCCGGCGTCACAAACAAGCACAAAAATCAAGCATCATGCACAAAGAGTATTCACCGGTGATTTGTGGTTGAAGCGTTTCTCATCGGACTCGTAGGCGCCATTGCAGGCAGACTGTCGGTTCTGTGGGCAGCGTGCCTCGCAGAACCGGGGCGAGCTGCCGGCATCACTCGTTGTACCAGCTGTCAAAAAGATCGCCCATGGCAGGGTCTTCTGATCAGAATTCCTTCCCGCTGCAACTCCTGCGGAACGAAGTCCGCGTCGTGGACATGGCTGGTCAGCCTGCTGCTCGGCATCATTTTCTGTTTCTACGCCTGGATTTTGGTTGATGCGGGATGTCAGAAAATTGCAGAAGTCCGTCCGGACGCACCTTTACTTTCCAGCAGACTCCCATTTCACCTTCTGTTTATCTTCCTGCTGGTGACTGCGGTACTAACGGATCTGATCGATTATGTGATACCCGACCAAATCACATGGGCCGGGGCCGCCCTCGCAGTCGGATTCGCGACTTTCAGCGGGGAGCTGCAAATGATCCATATCTGGGTGGACTGGAATGATGAACTGGTCACCCTTTACGGCCCATTTCTTCCCCACTGGATCAAGGATCACCAACATCTGCATGGATTGGCATGGAGCCTTTGCGGAGGGGCCATGGGTGCGGGTCTGATGTGGATGGCGCGAATTGCTGCCCATCGCATTCTTGGTTTTCCCGCCATCGGCTTTGGCGATGTCACTTTGATGGCTATGATTGGTTCCTTTATGGGCTGGCAGCCCGTGCTTTGCGTCCTTGCAGTAGCGCCTCTGATCGGAATGATCCTCGGTCTCTCCGCATTTGTTCTGACAGGCCGCAGTTTCGTAGCCTTCGGTCCGTACCTCTGTGCGGCAGCATTCGTTGTCCTGTGCACATGGCGGGAAATTTGGGAGGTGCAGGGCCTGCGAATTATCTTCGGACACTGGCCGACCCTCGCAGCTTTGCTTACAGGCTCACTAACACTGTATTGCCTGCTTCTCTGGGGAGTAAGAATTCTGCGGGAAACACCAATACGGCAATTGCGATGATCCTTACCAGCCCCCGAACATCGCTCAGAAAATACGCCCGGGACAGCAAAGAAAACCGACACATCAACACCGGTCACTTAGCCGTTCACAATTGGATCAATCTCGCGAAACTCTCGTTTGCATCTTCAGGATGTCAGTTCAGCAGAGGCGCGACACCACTTTCTGAAAGGTCACTTCACGCCATCTGTCCCATCACCCTCAAATTTGGCCTAAATCTCCAATCGCAAATGCTCAGGCAGGGACCGCAATGCCCTGAGTGCCAATTCCCCGGCGGTACTGAAATGCGGTACTGAAATACAGTGTCAACAGATCAACTCCGTTGCGGCTCAGCGTTCCACGAAACGCAGAACTATCACCATCTGTCCACACCGACTTTTCAGTATTGCTCAGATCTCCGCCTTTGCCAACCGCCAGCGAACTTCCGCATCCCTGCTGCCAGGATCTGAAAAGGCACATCTGCGGTGACATAGGAGATGTCAGATTTGCCGCAATTCTGTGCCTTGCCTTACAGAGGCTGTACCCGATTGGGCCCGTGTTTAATGAGTCCCGACGAAACGGCAACAACCATACCTGCCTCTGTGCGTGAAAGACTTCTGTGTCACATCTTAGTGTTCGCACCAGCGACGCTGCAGATCCGCAAAGGCGTCAATTCGCCGATCACGGAAAAACGGCCAGTGAGTCCTTGCGGTGTTGATCAGCGAAAGGTCGCAGCTGACCTGCAGCGTGTCTTCGCCATCGTGAGTCGCCTGAGCAACCACATTGCCGTAGGGATCAGCCAGAAAACTGCCTCCCCAAAACTGAATTTCCCCCTCAAGCCCGACGCGATTCGGGGCCCCCACGAACAATCCATTGGCAATCGCATGGCTGCGCATCATCGTCTGCCATGCAGAATACTGGCTGGCTCCATAAACATCCCGTTCTCCGGGAATCCAACCGATCGCTGTCGGATAAAAGAGCAGTTCCGCCCCTTTCATGGCGGTAAGCCTTGCTGCTTCGGGATACCATTGATCCCAGCAAATGCAGACACCGACTTTGGCATACTTCGTGGGGAAGGCCAGAAATCCCAGATCCCCGGGAGTGAAGTAAAATTTTTCATAGTAAAGAGGATCATCGGGGATGTGCATTTTCCGGTACAACCCAGCGATCTCGCCATCAGCATCCAGAACCACTGCAGAATTGTGGTACAGCCCGTGAGTTCGCTTTTCAAACAAGGGCACGACAATGACGACCCGCAGCTCCCTGGCAATCTTCTGCAGCTCAATCGTCGTTGGCCCCGGTATCGACTCGGCCAGCTCAAAACGGTCATGACATTCTGTCTGGCAGGGATACTGGGTATTGAAGACTTCCTGCAGGCAGACGACCTGAGCACCGTTGTCCGCCGCCTGCCGAATTCGGAAAATTGTTCGTTCCAGATTTGTCCCGGGATCGGTTCCACACTGCATCTGAATGAGTGCGACCTGAACGTTTTTATTTGTCACCGTAGGTTTCCTGCAATGCTGTAGCCCGACCCCTGGATTCACTGGTCCGGCAAAAAAATCTGACTGGATCTTCAAACTGATATTTTCGCGAGGCTCACGGGAAATTTGCCTTAACAACCAGAAACCTGATTCCGAAAAGACAGAGTTTTGTGGGAACAATAACGAATTACCCCCCTGTTTCGAACAAAGACCGGGAGATTTCACATAGATTATGTCACCGCCGGGACGAAGAGGCATTCGTTTACGGACGGCAACCCCGGCCCACAAATAACGGCGGCAGATTTCATGTTGTCTCCCGACCGCTTTCCGAAACTGGACCAGTTCATCGTCGCTCCAGGCAGACTACAGACGCCACACCGATTCCGGGGTTCAGCCTCAGACTTCCGAAATGTACCGATTTCCGTTGAAATGCGAGTATGAATTACCTCGCACACGGTTACCGTTTCATTCAAACGCCCCTCCTGCTGGCCGGCACAGCCATTCCGGATTGGCTGTCCGTCGTGGATCGAAAAGTGCGACTTCGAAGCCATCGAATCAGATCGGGGATGGATCAGTTGTCCGATGACGATCGGCAGATTGCCACAGGTGCTCTGCAGCATCTGCACGATGACGATCAGTTTCATTCCTGCCCAACATTTCTGATGCTGGAATCAACGCTCTCTGTTCGTTTCCGAAGACTAATGCCGGATCCCTTCGATCACCGCCCGCCATTCCTTGGTCATATCGTGACGGAACTACTGCTGGATGCCGTGATTGCCGAGCAACAACCGAAGGTACTTGACCGGTACTATCACGCTTTGGCTGAAGTATCACCGGAGCAAATACAGGCCGTGGTGAATCGCCTGGCGACACGCGCTACCGACCACCTCGCGTTGTTCATCAACCGCTTTCGGGATGCCAGAATCCTTTATGACTATCAGGACGATGTTCGTCTGCTGACTCGCTTGAATCAGGTCCTTCGTCGAGTCACACTGCCTGAAATCGATCACAACTGCCTTGAAGTTCTTCAGCACGCCAGAGACTTACTGCGCTCGCACAGCAGGACTCTGCTGGAGGCAGTGGAATCGACAGCGCTACCGAAGCTTTTCTGACTGCAGAAACAAGTCTGGCAAGCGTATTCGCTTTGACTTTTCAGCGACGGCCCGTATTCCGTTTTCCCAGTCGGCATTTTCTTTCGCCCCACAGAAAGGGCCCCACGCGATGAAGTACGGCATGAACCTTTTGCTCTGGACCGCTGGCGTGACAGAAGAACACTTTCCGCTGCTGAGCAATCTGAAGCAGTGGGGATTTGACGGCGTCGAACTGCCCATGTTTGATTTCAACGTCAACCACTTCAGAAAGCTGGGTGCCGAACTGAAAAAAACAGGGCTGGCCTCCACCGCCGTTACGGTCTGTACCCCCGAGGAAAACCCAATTTCCGAAGATGCCAGTGTGCGTCGTGCCGGCCTCGAACGCCTCAAGAAAGCCATCGATTGCTGTGCAGCGGCCGGTGCAACTGTCCTCTGCGGCCCAATTCATTCAGCACTGGGGCACTTCAGCGGCGCTGGTCGGACACAGGACGAATGGAATCGGGCAAAGGAAATTCTTTGGCAGGCCGGCGAATACGCAAAAACAGCCCACATCACTCTGGTTGTCGAGTATCTGAATCGGTTTGAATGCTACTTCCTGAATTGCGCTGCGGATGCCGCTCAGTTCTGCCGCGAAGTCAACCACCCGAACGTAAAAACGATGTACGATACGTTTCATGCAAATATCGAAGAAAAGTCCATCACGCAGGCTGTGAAGGCATGTGCCGATCAACTCGCTCACGTTCACATTTCTGAAAACGATCGCTCGACTCCAGGTGAGGGTGGTGTCAACTGGACAGAAAGCTTCCAGGCTCTGAAAGATGTAAACTACGACGGCTGGCTGATAATTGAAGCCTTTGGGCTGGCTCTGCCGGACCTTGCCGCGGCCACCCGTGTCTGGCGGCGAATGTTTCCTTCTGAAGAATACCTGGCAAAAAATGGCCTGCAGTTCATGAAATCCCGCTGGGAATCCCGGTAGTCTGCCGAGATCAATGAATTCTCATGTCGTTCGGTCGGCCCTTCGCGACTGACCGATCAGAGAATTTCACCGCCCCCGCTATCCCCATTCTGTGTCTTTCAACTTCCAATTTCTTCCCAAGAGGTTCACTATGAAAATGGCGATGTCCCTGGTCACCCTGCTGCTGTTGGCAACCGTCGTTGTGGCCGACGAAAAAGATCCGAATTTCACGGCACTGACTTCCGAAAAAGCAGGTAAAGACTTTCAGTTTCAGGGGGAGTACTCTGGAAAAATCCGCACAGAAAATGGCGAACTCACTATCGGCGTTCAGGTCATTGCAGAAGGTTCAGGCAAATTTGCATGGGCCGCCATGATGGGCGGTCTTCCAGGCGATGGATGGGATGGAAACACCCCCATTCGCGGTGCCGGAGAATTGCAGGGCAATCTCGCAATCATGAAGGGTGACACGGGGCGGGGCGAAATTCGAGACGGAAGCCTGACCGTCTATACCGGCGACAACGTCAAACTGGGTGAGCTGGCAAAGGTTCAGCGAGTGTCCCCGACCATCGGACGAAAGCCGCCTGAAGGGGCCCTTGTGCTGTTCGACGGAACGACCGCTGACAACTTCGAGGGCGGAAAACTCTCTGAAGATAAACTGCTGATGCAGGGAGCAGCCAGCCGCGAAAAACACGGCAGTGGGGAACTGCATCTGGAATTCCTGCTGCCATTCATGCCCAACGCCCGCGGACAGGGACGAAGCAACAGCGGTGTTTACCTGCAGGGACGTTATGAAGTCCAGGTGCTCGACTCGTTCGGACTCAGTGGGGAACAAAATGAATGCGGTGGCATCTACTCCATCGCAAAACCCTCTGCAAACCTGTGCTTCCCACCACTCAGCTGGCAGACCTACGACATCGATTATCATGCCGCAGAATTCGGAACGGATGGGAAGAAGTCAGCCGATGCATGGATGACCGTAAAACACAACGGCGTTGTGATCCATAATAAAGTCAAACTGACGCATGCCACAACAGCTGCCCCGGTCGCGGAAGGCCCACAGCAGGGACCGCTCTATCTGCAGGATCATGGAAACCAGGTTCGCTACCGCAATATCTGGTTCAAACCCGCAGCAAAGTAATGCACTCTGACGGACGTGGCTGCCATAGCCGCCCCAACAGACCAAAGTCGTCTGACAAACCCTGACTTCGTGCCATCCAGCGTACTTGCAGGGTTAGACGGGACGTGTGCGACACAAACTCTGCCGAGCCTCTAAGTACAGCTTCCTGAAAATCGATCGTGGTCCCCGCGCAGGCGGGGATCCACTGTTGGCGCGAATAGGGTTAGGCATAGCAGTTTGTTTTCAGCTCCCCCTCCGAACCGAACTTGCAGATCTGCCACATCCGGCCCTTCAGTTGATGGTCTTGCCTGCGTGAGAATTGACAGGCGGAGCCATGAGCAGCAAAAAGGCGGAACAGCCCGGGGTCTGCAAAGAAGTGATTCAGCCAGCAATACCGTTCTACCTCGCGGCCTCAACCACGGCCACCGCGTGCATGTCGCAGAATACTGTCAGGACAGCCACGGAATCATTTATCGAGGCAGGAAAACACCGTCCGGCAGCTATTACGCCGGAATCAGCCGAACCAGCCGCGACTCATCTGATTCAGTTTCACGGTTGGCAAGCCTCCACAGCACACATCAAGTCTCCTTGCCCCTTGAGACTCTTGTTCCCTCGACTTGGCTACTCGCTCCTCATCCTTCACCAAGGCCCATACTACCCGACGCAGGGACTGGCGGGCGATTCTGAATGTGGGCGCGAAGTTCTGCGGTTATCAAACGCAGTTGTTCAAGCGACTGGCTGCTCAAACTGGACTCGTCGATGACCGGGCCCCCAAAGATTTCCTGCAAGGTTTGAATGAGCTTAATCTCACCCCTGATCTCGCCCTCTTCACGCCCCTCTGCACGGGCCTCTGCCCTCGCCGAATTCAGCAGCCACTGCTGGTCGCGAAGCGCTTTTTCTCTTGTGTCATACATGATTTTATCCTCAGTAATCCTGGCAATCCGTGCGATGGTCTCTGTCGCCTGCCAGAAAGCAGGTTCC
>CAIQIE010000388.1 GCA_903871805.1 uncultured Planctomycetaceae bacterium
ACGCTCAAGACAGTCCGGTCACCCGGCCCGCCCCTCCGCTGAAGGCCGAAGTTGTTGGCTAAACCTTCTTCGTAAGATACTTTCATTCTCTATTCCAAACCGGTTTTATCCCGGCACACTGTGTCCCCGATAGCCGCCGCCTCTCCGGACTCAAAACCTCCGACACAGGGTTCCCCCAAACGCGAGCTTCCAGGGCGAATCGAGTACGAGCACGAGCACCGCCCGCCAGGGCGGGCTGAGCACGAGCACGATGAAACCCAATCCTCGGTTGCGTTTTGCGTTTCTCGTACTTCGTACTTCGTACTTCGTACTTCGTACTTCGTACTCGTGCTCGTGCTCGTGCTCGTGCTCGTGCTCGCGAAGCCGACTGGGGACACGACACATTAGGGAGCAGCGATGTGTGGATCCTGATGGTTTCGGGGATTTGCGTGAGTTTGAGGTTTTTGCTGGTTGCTGGTTGCTGTTTTTCTGAAACACCGGCGGTGAGAGAGCAATTGCGGTGTCCCCGATAGCCGCCGCCTCTCCGGACTCGCAACCTCCAACGCAGGGTTCACCCAAGCGCGCGCTTCCAGGGCGAATCGAGTACGAGCACGAGTACCGCCCGCCAGGGCGGGCTGAGCACGAGCACGATGAAACCCAATCCTCGGCTGCGTTTCTCGTACTCGTACTCGTACTCGTGCTCGAATTTCCCGCCGACCACGCCGCAACTCCGCGTCGGGGTTTCGGGGGCGAAACTGGCGATTGTCCGGGAATTACTGGTAGATCACCACCAGAAACACGAGCGCTTCGGATTTGCCGGGGTTACGGATTTCATGCGGGACATCGGCGCGGTAGCTGGCGGAGTCTGCTCGATTTAGTTCTGTGGTTTCGCCGTCGGAAACAACGACGACTTTGCCCTTCTGGACGGTCAGAAATTCCCGTGTTCCCTGAAAGTGCGGAGCTGATCTGAGGGCACCGCCGGGATTCAGCATAACTTCGTAGAACTCCACATCTTTTTCCAGATGCAAAGGTGACAGAGTTCTTATGGAACTGTTTTGATCGGAGCGGAAGATGTGACTGCGATCGTCAGCCCGGATGACTTCGATTCCCGGGGCCACAGACGCCTGCTCGACCAGTTCGGCCATGCTGATGCCAAGGGCGCCTGCGATCTTGACAGTCACGGCCAGCGTGGGATTCGCCTGTTCCCGCTCAATCTGGCTGAGCATGGAACGACTGACCCCGGAGGCTCGTGACAAAACATCCAGCGACCATCCGCGATCCTGTCGCAGCTGGTGGATGCGGCGGCAGACGTGACGGCTGACATCGTCTGCCGAAGGCACACTTCCGGAAGCGTCTTCTGCGCGTTTTGCCGATTTCATGAGAGACCCCACTGGAATCGTGTGCAGTATAGTGGAAAACTGTCTTGCAAACTGGATGAGCGTCCGTTTAATATACCGAACAGAAAATCCACTATATTCAAAACCCGGGAAGTTGCCAGCATGAAAGCGCTCGTCAAACGCCACGCTCAGAAGGGTTTGTGGCTTGAGGATGTTCCGGAACCGAAAGTCGGCGTCAATGACGTGCTGATTAAAGTTGACCGGACTGGAATTTGCGGTACAGATGTTCATATCTACGAGTGGGATGCGTGGGCGCAGAAGACCATTCCGGTCCCGATGGTGGTGGGGCATGAATTTGTCGGAGAGATTGTCGCCGTCGGGTCGAATGTGGCAGATTTCCATCCCGGGGAAATCGTGAGTGGAGAAGGTCATGTGGTTTGTGGCCGCTGTCGTAACTGCCTTGCCGGCCGCAGGCATCTCTGCCCCAGGACTCAGGGCATTGGGGTTAATCGTCCGGGGGCCTTTGCGGAATACATCGCATTGCCGATGACCAACGTCTGGCATCATCACGAGAATATCAATCGGGACATCGCGTCGATTTTCGATCCCTTTGGTAATGCGGTGCACACGGCACTGGCGTTTCCGGTGCTGGGGGAAGACGTGTTAATCACCGGTGCGGGTCCGATCGGACTGATGGCGGCGGCAGTTGTGCGGCACGCAGGGGCTCGTTTTGTTGTTGTGACGGATGTGAATCCATGGCGTCTGGAACTGGCCCGAAAAATGGGTGCGACTCGGACGGTAGACGTTCGAAAGGAATCGCTGGCAGACGTTCAGTCGGAATTGGGAATGGTTGAAGGATTTGACGTGGGTCTGGAGATGTCCGGGAACGCTGATGCGTTCCGTGATATGCTTCGCAGTATGGCGCATGGTGGAAAGATTGCCATGCTGGGTATTCCCACTGCGGAAATCGCCATCGACTGGACTCAGGTGGTTTTCAACATGCTGACTATTCACGGGATCTACGGCCGTGAAATGTACGAAACGTGGTACAAGATGACGGTGATGTTGCAGAGTGGTCTGGATATCAGCCCCGTGATTACTCATCGTCTGCATTACACCGAGTATGAAAAGGGGTTTGAGGCGATGAGATCCGGGCAATCTGGTAAGGTGATTCTCAGCTGGAATAGCTGAATGCCCTGATTGCTGCGGGCACTGATGTGTCGAAGCCGGTTGGCTTTAGGGTCCCTTCCTCTGTGATTGGCCGTCGACCAGGTCGTCAGCGTTTTCCGCTGTCGGGGGCTGTGGTGCGGCGACGCTGCGATTGATGTTTCTATGGGAGAAAGTCATGTCCGGACTGACAGAAAATGCGATTGCGGAACTGGAATCGATTCGCAGCCA
>CAIQIE010000389.1 GCA_903871805.1 uncultured Planctomycetaceae bacterium
CCGGCAGAATCCGTCGTTCGAGCCCGGCCAATCGCATCAAATCCTTCCATCGCAAGCCCCAGCGCGTCAAAGTGTCGGTGACACAACGCACACTGCGTATCCGACACATGAGCCGCCAGTAGTGCGCGGATCGTCTGATCAGCCAATTTTTCGCTCTTCGGCAGCTCCGGAACGTCTGCCGGTGGCGGCGGAAAGTGCTGCCCCAGCAGATGATGAACACTCCAAAACCCTCGTTTCACGGGACTTGTCCGTTCCCCGGCCGAGTTCTTCGTCAGAATCACTGCCATCCCCAATAATCCGCCTCTCCCGGATTGCTTCAACCCGGTCACCGGATGCCACTCCTGCTTCAATAACTCGTCCGTAACGCTCCCATCTCCGACGTTGCTTAAACTCTGACGGCGTTCCCTGAGAATGGCCTGATACTGCTCGTCCTGAAGACCACCATAATGCGTCGCCAAACGTCCATTGACGAAAGTTCTGTCGGCCGTCAGTAACTCCGTGACAGCAGCATCACGGCGAATCAGATCCGCAGCAAACCGAGTTGGTTCCTCAAAGATCGCCTGTCGCAGCGGTTCATCGTATCCGGGAAATGCCTGTGCATTGATGGGGTCTTTCACAGGATAGTCACGATAACGCAACCACTGCCCGAAAAACTCTCGGGCGAATGCACTGATCCGCTCGTCATTCAGCATACGCCTTGTCTGCTGTATTAATTCGTCCTCAGAAGCCAGTCGCCCGTCTGCAGCTGCCTTGGACAGGCGTTCGTCCGGAAGCGAGGACCAGAGAAAATAACTCAGTCGCGAAGCCAGCTCGGGGGAACTTAACGGAGCGGCCTTTGTACCCTCCGGCGGCTCGCGATACAGATAACAGAAATCAGGCGACATCAGAATTGCGACAACCACGCCACGAACGGACTGCTCCACACTCTGACCATCGGCCCGTAACTGATGGTAAAGTGCCTGAAGCGTCTGCTCCTGCGGCGTCGTCAGCCGACGTCGCCACGCACGTTGTGCAAGAATCTGCAGGTCTGCCATCGCCTCCTGCTCGGCAACAGCCGTCAGCTCAGACTGCAGCTGCAGTCCCGCCTGCACATCTGTAAAGAACTGTCGAATCATCCGATGCCGCTCATCAGGAACCTCGGCGTCCAGTGTGTCACCACTTCGCCGAACCCCCAGCTTGTCCATGTAGACCTTTTCAAAACGCGACAACAAAGCATCGTGAATCAACTCCGGATCATCCGCATTCAGAAAATCAAAGCGAGTGTCCTGCAGGACTTCCCTTTCCGATCTTTCAAACCAGACAAAGCCACGCAGCAGCGTCTCGGAACTCTGTGTTACAAAGTTCAGCTCCTGCCAGAGACGATTCAGTTCAGCATTCTGCTCCGCAGTCAAAACACCACTGACCAGCGGCTGGTCGTCGCGAAAGAATCCCTCGACCAGATGGAATCCTGCCGCCAATCCTCGCCCACTGTCCACAAAGAAAAAACGGTTTGGAAAGACGCTGCAGAATCGCCCGCCAAATGCTTCCAGCTGCTGCACTCGCTCTCCGGCCGGACTCATCAGGATCACAGCCGCTCCCGGCGCTGGTGAAGCTGCTTCCGGCCCCATCCATTGCGCGACACGGACACTTCCCACAACGGCTGACGAAGCCTCCAACTCCACGGGAATCAGCAATCGTCGGCCATTCAATCGCTGCCGCATTTCATCGCTGATCAGAAACTCCAGCACCATTGGCGTACGAACAATCAGGGAATCCGGATCTAATTCGCTCCCATCCGGGTGTCTGCCAAACCTGAGTTCAGCGGCCAGCGAGGGATTCGATGCTTCCAGTACACTTCGTAATGTCAGCACTTCCTGCTTCACTTCCTCGTCGGCATTACCCGGTGGATTGTCTGCCCGACTGAATATCGGACGTTTCAGCAACACAAGTCCGTTCTCAGAACCAAACACTGACTCAAACCTTACGCTGACTTTGAGCGACTCGGACGTTTTATCACCGGAAGCAGCAGAAACGTTGCCTGTGCGAAGCAACGTAGACGCACGAAATTTGGAACGGTCAAATTTGTCACGCGCGGCCGCCGTCCGGGCACGAAAATCCAGATGCTCAATCGGCCAGTTTCCTGCATTCGCCCGAATGAGTTCGCCTTCATCCGCAGTCAGCTGCCGGCGATACTCTTCCACCACGTCACAGAACCGCGAAAACGCCTCAGGATGACTTCCATCCACAGGCGGTTGTCCCACAGCTTCCCAACTGACCAGCAATTCCGCAGGAGCTCCGGAAATGGAAGACAACTCGGAGAAAAACTTGACCACACTGGATAGATAACGCCCGCTTAAATGATGCTGCACAGCAAACGCTTCCGGACTGAGTCCCTGCTGGTCGGCACTGCGATACCGATAGCGCCACGCGGCCTCCAGATAGTCTCGCATTCTGACAGTGTGCTCTTCGTAGAAACGAATCAACGCCCCTTCGGTCAACTTGCGACGTTCGTTGTAGGACATCACCGGGTAAGGCGCGAAACTGATTCCGCTCGGTCGCAAAACGAGATGGTCCGCAACCAACTGTGCCGCCGCGAGGTACTTTTTCAGAAGATTCGGCGACATACCCAGCGATTCGCCAGTGTTATCAAAGCCCTCTCCCCCCGCAGGATCCGCGGGAAAATCCTTCGTGGGCCGAATGTCCACGCCCGTGAGATCGCGAACAGAGAGGTCATATTCTGTGTTGGACAGACGGCGAGGAAGCACTACACCCGGATCGCCAGCCTGCTTTTTTGCTTCCACCGCCAGAATCTGATGCACCGCCTGCGAGAGTGCGTTGCTCTCCTCCAGCGTTGGCTGCTGTGATTCCATTGGCGGCATTTCACCGGCTTCGATAAATTCGACGATCGTGTTCCAGCGACGGAAGTTTCCAATGACGTCCGCAGGAGTCTGAAAAAGGGTCAGGTCCAGTTCGCCCTTCGTTTCCTCAGCATTGTGACACTCCACACAGTACTTCCTGATGTATGGCTGCACCTGCTCATGAAACGTATCCGCCCCAGCCGCCTGCAGTGTTCCCGGAACCAGAGCCACGACTGCCAACAGTTGCCACAGCCATTGCTGACAGAGCCGCGTCAGGAAGTGGGCCGAAATCTTCTGAATGCAGGGGGGAATGTGATCGAAAAGCAACATAGCGGAAGGCCATACAATGAGGAGTGATCGCGGACACCCCAAATTCTAATCATTCCCCGTTCTGATTGACTACCCAACAGCGGTCAGCATTCTCCATTCTCCATTCTCCATTCTCCATTCTCCACTCTCCACTCTCCACTCTCCACTCTCCACTCTCCACTACCGTTCCAGCCATGCCAGCAAATCCCGAATCTCGTCCAGCATGAACGTGTTGAGCAAACCCTCGGGCATCAATGAGAGTTCCATCGTCCGCACCTCTTCGATCTGCTTCTTGTCAATTTCCTGCACCGCTGCCACTCGCAACGGGTCCGTGCTCAGCCGAATCAGCTGCGAACGAAAATCGCCGCCAGAGATCAACCGGCCGGAAAAAGATCTGTCCGGAGACCGTGTTTACCTGTGTCATACGCCAGGGTTCCGCAACCACCGTTGAAGGACTGAGGACCGATTCACAAATGTCCCGTCGCGAAAATCGACGCGACACAAAGGTGAGATCCTGGCCACCGCCGGCCCATGTGCCCCCACCCGATGACAGCGCGCACACAGAGCGTCCCGAAAGATGGCAGTTGTAATTTCAACGACATCTTAAACGCAGCAGCAAACTCGCGACGACACGCGTCTGCAATTCAACATTTTTTCGGACAAAACGAATTCAGCCTTTGCCAAACAATGGCCGGCACTTTTCCAGACGAGTCCCCTTCTCGTCGGTCACAGCGAAGTCTGCATCCCCAAACATCGTGACACCGGCGTAACGACCGTCTTTGGCCATCAGATAAAAGTTGATATTGAAGTCGGGGCGCCCCTGAGCATCTCTCAGACGCGGTTCCGTCGTCTTGGCAATGCGTCGAAGAATTTCCATGCCGGCATCTTCCGGTGACGCACCGTTTCTCATCAGTTCCACACCCGCGAAGGACGATAGATTTTGCAGGTTGGCCTCACCGCGACCGGTACTGCCACATGACCCCACCTCGTTGTCCACATACAGGCCGGCACCGATGATCGGCGAATCACCAACCCGTCCGGGAATCTTGAAGGCCATGCCACTTGTCGTTGTGGTACAGGACATACTGGATTTGGCGTTGATGGCTGAACAGTGTATCGTCCCGGTCGGACGTCGAAACCGTAACAGGCCCGTCTCAGCAATCCGCACCGAATTCTTCTGGAAGAATTCCGCGACCGGCGGCTCAGCCTCTGCCGGATCCGGAAGCCAGTCATCCCGATCACTCATGGTTTCCTTCCACCGCAGCCAGATGCGACGCGAATGATCCGTCAGCAGGTTTTCTTCCTGAAACCCGTGCGCCTTTGCGAAGTCCAGTGCACCGGCTCCCACCAGAAGCACATGATCAGATCTTTGCAGTACCTTCAGTGCGACCTGCGCCGGGTGACGAATATTCTGCAGAGAAGCAACTCCGCCGGCCTTATGCGTTGGGCCGTGCATCACAGCCGCATCCAGTTCCACAATTCCGCGTTCATTCGGCAAACCGCCATAGCCCACGCTGGTGTCGCGAGGATCGTCTTCCACAATCGCCACACCAGCAACGACGGCATCAAGCGGATCCGCCCCCTCCTGAATCAACTCCCAGGCCTTTTTGGTCGCAGCCGCCCCATTTCCCGATGCAATCACCCGGACTACGCCCTCAAGCCCCGCACCTGCCGCTCTGGCGGGCCTGGCCGAATGTGTAACAGCCACTGCGGAAACTCCGGCAGCCTGCATGAATAACCGTCTGGTGACATCTGTCATGTGTGTCGCTCTTGAAAAGTCGTCTCAGAAAGGGTTCGGCTGCCCGAAGGCATGGTGCAACAAACTAGAAGAATACCCCTCCGACTGAGGCGCGTCGAGCGACCAGATGGCCACGACATCCACCAGACCTGACACTCACGGATTCGTCATTCCAACACAGGCGGGAATCGAGCAATTTTGAACAACTCGCGGAACGTCGGGGCCATGCACCCGACGTTGCACTCTACTCTCTACTCTCTACCCTCACCTCTCTATCTCCCCGCCGGGCGGTAAAACTGCTCAAGCTGCTGCCGCAGTCCTGACTCACGCTGCACAGGATCACCAATCGTCCAGTCTCGCACCGGATCCGTCACAAACCAGGGCTCGTCGTCCAATCGCAGGTACAGCCTTTTCTGTTCGGCCAGGTTCAATGGCCTCGCCCCGACTCGCCCAAACACAGACACCTGGTTTCCTGATTCATCCACGGCACGATCCCGATCGAGCCCTTCTGAGATACAGACCGCCCGACCGTTTTCCTGCATTGGAAATGTCGCAATCAATATGGGCTGCGGTCTTGGCGCAAATCCGGAACTCCCCGGTGTCTCAGGTGAGGTGAGCTGGATGACATGGACCCCATTCCTGCCATCTGCAAGATAGGCAAACAAACTGGAATACGTCATACCAAGCTTCACATCGCACAGGTCAACAATTTTTCCGCCAGCATTGTAGATCTGATCAATTCGAGGATTCAGGGGATCCTGAACATCGACAATCACCAAACCCTGATGACCCCCGGACACGTACGCATAGGTCCTCGCCACATACACATTCCGCGCATCCTCGATCGGCAGATGAGCCTGCAGCGCCGGTTTCCGGGGATTCGTGATGTCCAACACCTTCAGTCCCTCCTGATCCGTCACGAAGGCATAGCGAAACTGAATCTCAACCGCCGTCGGGATTTTCAACTGATCATGCCCAAGAACACTGAGGACCACCGGCTGCAACGGATCTTCCAGCGAAACCACAACCAGCCCAGCCTGACAACAGATCCATGCGGTTGTTCCAGAGAGCGTGACAGCTTTTGCACCATGCAAAAGGCCGCCGGGATTAAACACCAGATCCTTCTTCAAAAAATTGTTGAGGGGATTGCCGTCCAGCAACGTCCCAGCGGCTATCAGAATCAGCCCTTCATGAAAGTCCGTGGCATACAAATAACCATAGACCGGATGCACGGCCGCTTCATGGTTTGACGGAAGTTTTGTTCTGGAGGGATCCACGGCCATCGTCGCGGGGGCGGCAATATCCGTCGCAAAGGTGCTCTCAACATACAGTTTCTGTCCGAGCGGCGAGACGGGGGCGGTTGTCACACGCTGCGAAAATCCCTTGTGTTCCGCAAAGGCTGTGTCATAAATCCGAATTCCGCCGGCACCGCAGGCCGCGTAACAGTATTCGCCACGCACCAGGATATTCAGAATCTGCGACTGCTTCTCCGGATGCAGAAACTGCTCGCCAATATCAACTCCCGGATGCCTGATGGATTCACTGAGCACCTGCTGGTCGTGCTGGTGGGAACGGTATCGATCCGGATAGACCGTGCGATGCATGGAACTGCCAATAACGGTCTGAGGTTCGTCTCGTTCCGTGACAGCCACCGCCTGCAGACCGCCTTTGCCGCAGGCGACCCAGCAGTTAGCTCCGATGAAGTTAAAGTAATTGGTTCCCTGCATCAGTAACTGCGCGAGCAAAGCGTTATTGTCATTTTCTGTAGAAAGATGGCAGTCTGTGCAGGACTTCGTTTCTCCTTTTCCCCGAACGGTATGCGGTACATTCGTGCTGAAGGCAGTGCCACTGAAGCCTTCCGCGGAAATCGTTTGCTGCTGCATGTAAACCGTCTCACGGTTGCTGTTGGCAGAAGTTACGTGAACCGCACAGGATGACCGCGCTGGTCCAATCCTGTTCCCGGTAACATTCCCATCCCTGGCCAGCATGAACACGTCGTCACGCAGTGTCTGAAAGTTGTAGCCAATATGATTTCTGGTGATATCTCCTTCATTGTGCAGAGCCGGTGTTTTGCGATTTGCCTTTTGTGGTAAATGGCACCCGTAGCAACTGGGATTCCACGACGTGTGGCAGGCAATGCAGGACATTGTTTTCGGATTATGTGCACAGGACTGATCGTCCACAGGAGTCTGTCCCCAACTCATCTCTCCCTGCTCATCCATGCTCACGGTTTTTGCAAGGGCTGATGCCGGATTGTAATCCGAATGATCCGGGTCGACCGTATCTGCAACCTGCGTGACTTCCCAGCTCAGGCCAGATTCCACCATGGAATTCTGTATGACCCGACCGTCGATCTGTTCGAATCGCCGACGCCCGAAGGGCGTTCGCATCGTCGAAAGATTTCGTCCCACGGTCACACCGTCAACCTCTGCAGCGGCCGGTCCGGACGTACTCAGTGTCCGGCGGCCGTCTGTCACGTTTCCAGCGCGTTGGCCGACGCTTCCATGACAGTCCTCACATTGAATTTCGATGGCCGCACGAACTTCACCATACAGTTTTCCATTTCCATGCACATCCTGAACAAAATGGCAGTCCACACAATGCATGCCCTTTTCCAGATGAATGTCCAGCATGTGCACGGGCACATCGTCTTTCATCGCCAGCAGTTTCTGTTCAAGATCCTGCACGCGTTGCAGACCTGCGGGATCAGTCTCTGTCCAGTCACGATTCCTGTGGATCTCCTTCGAGAATTCAGGGATTCGAATGGCGACACGTCGCTGCTCCGTTGTTGGATTCAGGATCCGCTTCCCGAAATGGTCGACCAGCAGTCCCTGGCGATCTTTGCGAAAGACGGCCTGAAACATCCAGCCATGGCCATGAAAATCGGCAAACTGCACATGCGGCAATTGGGAATTCAGCTCAGACGAACGTGTAAGAAAAGCGCGATCGGACCAGTTTCCCCGAGCCGCGATTTCGTTCGGATCAGATTCCGCAGCGGTATTCAGGGCGGCTGTGGAAACGGACTTCTCGGACCGCGGATACATAAATTCGGCATCCGTCTCAAGGTCCCACCACATGTAGCCCAGGAAACTGTTCATGACGGAAGTGCCCGGATGCATATGGCACACAATGCACTGGCTGGTTGGTATGGCGGATGTGAAGCGATGCGCTATCGGATGCCCTGATTCATTCTTTGGAATCATGGGATCCGGGTTCCCGGTAAACGAGTCCGGCTGCGCTGCGGCGAAACCCTGGTTGCCGTATTTCGCAAATGGCCCCGAATGAATCGGTGATCGATCATTCGCATACACCATGTGGCACGCCGTACATCCGCTCGACCGAAAATCTCCCGGGTGATCGTTGGTCCCGAGAAAGTTCAGCGTGGGGTCCAGCAGTCGTGTTTTCTGGAGTCCCAGGAACACCGGTTCCGTACGTGTTCCCGTCCCGGGGCCACGATGGCTGGCACGCGAGCGCGGACGTCCCGACTCCTCCAGCCGCTCCGGGATTCCCGTTTCCATGGCAAATCGCCCACCGCGTTCAAAAATTCTTAGCAGATTACCGGGCTCTGTGACTTCGTACCGGGGCAGTGGTTCCAGAAAAGGCAGCACACCTTTGCGTTCTGTCTCTTCTGATGTCGGAGCAGGCACTGTCTGCAGACGCTGGGGCTGTCCATGCATGCTGTAACTTTCGCCGTAACGCGACCACTTGGACGGCACGGCCCCGTTGTTGTAAAGCGCGGCTCCCCACAGCATGCAACCGTGTGTCATCATGCTCTTGCCGACGTGCAGATTCTCTTCGCTGTGACATCCTGCGGTGCCGCAACTGAGATGAGAAACCCTCAGATCACCCGGATTCATAAATCGCACAAAGGCCGGATCCTCATGATTCAATGCCGTGTAGGATCGTTCAGGATTCGCTGCCCCCACGAAGAGCTGATGGTCCCGTGGTTGAATGTGCGCTTTCAGCTTGTCGGATGTCGCTGCATTTCCGCCATGACAGTCTGTGCAGCCCAACTTCACGACCTCACTGTAATGAGGATCGTGCGAACCCTGGTGGCATCCGACACAGCCGGAACTTTTCAGACTGACCTGCACCGAAGACTGAACGAACACTGGCGGCTTGCGTACTGCCGAAATCCGCACAATAGCCTCAGGCTCATCTCGCGATTCCCGCTGCTGATCCGTCGCCAGTGCCTGATCGACTGACGCCTGTTGCAGCGGGCGTCGGCGTTTTTCCGAAGTTGTCCCCGGCCGGTTCTGATCCCGCGGCACAGAGTCACCATCGCCGCCAAAGGAGGATTCCGTATCCTTGTCCGACAGACGTTCATCCAACACTGCGGCAGGGTGATCTGGTATGCCCTTTGGTGTCTCTGTGTTTTGCAGCACGGGCCTGGAATTTTTTACAACCGCTCCGCGCGGCATAATCCAGCGAAACGAATTTTCATCAGCCATGAGTCCACGACGTGACAAACGCCCGGTTTCACCCGACAGGCATCCACCCGACAGGCACATCGTGCAGATGAACAGCGTCAGCCATCTCCGAATTCTGAATCTCATCACGCTCTATCCCTGATCTTCCCTCGTGAATTCGCTTCCGTGCTCATCACATCAACGGCCACTTCACGGACTTCAAAATTCCATGGTTTCCGCCCCTGAACTCTAACCATCACACCAGCAAAAATCTGACGCTAATACGTCAAAAGCAGGTCCACAAACATGCCATGCAGCGTCTCCACGGAATTTGGATCAGTCGCGACTGAACCGGATTGTGGGTCCGTACCATATAAATCCATCAAACCTCTGCCCGGAATCAAAGCCGCCAGACCAGACGTTAGAATCACGTTATCGCTGAGCAACGGCCGGTACTCAATTCCCAGACTGAGATCCGTGCCAATACGCCGCGCTACACTGGAACGCGCCGCAACCCGCTGCAAAGATTCCGTCTGGTCAAACCACAGGAAGTTGGCATTAGTGACTGTCCGCAGCTTCGGGGTGAGTTCAAAATCCATTCCGCCGTTCAGCAGACGCAGCCCAGGATTGACAAAATTGCTTTGCCCCTGAAACTTCCCCGGACGCAGGTTGGGATACAAACTCTCACGCTGTACCAGATTCACTCCCTGCAGTCGAATCTGCTGCCTCTGCCAGAAACTGAACTGGCCTCCCGCAAAATTGGGATTGTCCGTGATGGAGTCAAACCCACTGGCCACGCCGTCGTTCATATCATCGTCCCCGGAAGCGAACAGCCCCGACGTCCGGAAACGGACCCAATCGCGGTCGATCGACAATTCCAGCGCAGCCATATCGGCACGAATCGCAGAACTCTGCCCCTGTATGGCGTTAAACCCGTCCCGCCCCTCCACGTGATAAAACGCATGACTGATGTTCACAACCCCAATGTGACCATCCCCCGAAAAACCGAAGTAATACGCATGCACATCATGGGGCACTGACACACCAGTCGGTGCCGGTCGAACAACAAAACCGTTGTCGTCATTCTGCAAATCCGATTGATCGTCGTTGTAATGAAAACTGACCTGCGCCGTGTATCCGGGAACAATGAAATCCTGGACATACCAGTTGCCAATCAACGTATTCTGATGGCGATCGCGCATCGTATTCAGAAAACTGTTGGTGTCCTTTTCCGCCTGATCAAACACCGCCAGATTAAACTGCTGTCGATTGGCCTGACCAGTCCCAAAGATCCTCACGGCCCGGTTGGTGTCCGCAAAGAGAAATCCACGAAAGTCACTGACAAATAACTGAGATCCGGCCCGTACCGAAACAAAATCATAGTCGGTAGTCAAATCCGCCAGTTTCCACTCATCAAACCACTCCTCAAACGCAATATCCCCCTGTTCTCGCACACGACCGTTCTCCGGATCCGCCGAAACCACACCGAGTTCATTCGCCTGCAATCGGTTCACATTCAATACCGGTGTCACACGAACCTGCCAGTCTACAGGTTTGAACGCGGCATCCCCATGGAACACACTGAACTGCAGGCGGAGAGAGTCCGAAAAGAAGGACTGGTGAGGATCTCCCATGCCCTGATTCGCCCCGGGAACCGCCGAACTGCCACGATCCCACGAACGGGCTGGCACCTCGCGCCGTTCGTAGAGAAACTGATTCGACGCGCGAATGTTCAGAAACGTCTCCTCACCAATAATGGGATAATCTCCCTTCAGTATGTTCTGATTGTACGAATCCCACCACTGCTTTGACTCATACGGCTGATCCGACAGTGGCTGCCGAGGCTGGTAACGCTTCCATTCAGGAAAAACGGACCGCCAACGATCGGTTCGTGGCACAAAATCCGGCAGAGCAACCCTGGCCCCCGGCTTCTGCGATCCACCTGGCGATGTTTCCGAAACAGACTCAGGCAGCCTTCGAAGAACTTTTGGAAACTCCTCAATGCTGTCAGCCAAAGGCCCGCCACCGTCCTGAACCCCGGCGGCGACGCAGACGCTTACAAAAATTTGCATTCCGAACAAATCAAGGGCTGTGAACGAAACAGATATTAGCGCAGGAAACACAAGACGCACGAGCCCCCGACGATATCCTGAACAATGAAGGCTGCCCAGGCCTCTGCAAAAAGCGTCAAGCGAAATGCACGACATTCATCTGTCCGAATACTAATGCGTTTATTCAAGGTGTAATCTCTCAATACGACGCTACTCGGAACATTCCCTTAATGCAAGATGTAAACAGCCTGAACAGAACCCCTGGTGCGAACAGGACAGCACGCCCCTGCGACGAACTTCAAACGGCCACACAAGATACTGGGCAATAGTAGTTTTCTGCTGAAAAAAAACGCAATGTGCCTTTGGAAAAATCAGGTGCTACACGCACGAAACGTCCGAGTTTCCAGATGGCTGCATAACTCATCTACCGCAGCGAAGCTCAGCATTGGTAGACACCAATTTCCTCGCAATTCACACATCAAACCCGGATTGTTGACACTTTCGATCAAGGCCACAGACATCGAAAAAAATTTCAACGCACCTTCCAGTACGATCAGCATTTCACGACGCCGCCCCATTCAACCTTGATCAACCGCGTTTCGCAGTCCGTTGCGATTTGTAATCAGCAAATCGCTGATCGGGAGCAGTGGAATACTATTTGCAGCAAACCTGGACACATAAACTGGCAATTGTTTCGCGACTCGGGCACTGTTCCAGGGAAGACCAGTTGTCTATCTTAACGCGGCACGGTAGCCGTCTGTGTCCCTACTGTCTCTTATTGCCTTCTCTTATACTACTGATGTGCGAGTTCGGATCGCTGCCGCCTGTCTTCCCGGCCAGAAAGTTCTTCCGTGGTTTCTCTGCATTTTCCTGTCAATCTCAGTCAATTGGCTGCCGAGCTCGTCGGCAAAGACGAGATTCCGGATGTGAATCAACTGCTGGACCTGCGTCAGACTTCACCATTTTCCGGCATGAAGCCCAGCGCCGAAAAATTTCCAGGGGCAATGATTCTGCGTCGGTGCACCAAAGGGCGAACGCTATTTCATCAGGGAGACCCCGGGCAAACGGCCTTCCTGATTTTGACGGCCACGGAGGCATTGGGCGTTTTTCGTGCCTTTCACAAGGGAGCGTTGCAGCGGCAGGAAGTCATGACTCGGACGCAGATGTCCGGCCCTCTCCAGGAATCCCATCAGGCCCGGGGAGCCCAATCGCCATCGTTACCGGGCCAGCACAACCAACACGCCAGCCTGCAGGCACTTGAATCAGAGATCGAGCGGCTTGAGTCACACATCGCGGAACGGACTGCGGCAGCGACAGACTGCCTTCGTCAGGTCGCAGAGGCCCGCCTGCTGGCAGGACCAGAGAATCCCAGCCGGAGGAAGGGACTGCTGCATCGGCTTGTCGCAGCGATGACCCGTCGAGCAGCGCGACCAGAGACTCAGTTCACCGCA
>CAIQIE010000390.1 GCA_903871805.1 uncultured Planctomycetaceae bacterium
CCACGAACGCGACGCACCATATTCTACGGCAGCGACAGATCCGTGTCAGCCGGAAATGCTGTCGGCGCAGCCGATTGGTGTCGTCTTTACCCTCAATGGCTCAGGAAGCAGCCCTGCGATTCGTGGGCGATGCAGCCTGGCGGTCCCTGCCGCGGCTCATCGAGTAAGCCACTGCTGCCCGGGCGTGTCATCATAGCCGCACATCTGAGCCGTACGTTTATGGTGTCGTGCCTGCTGAAGTGATTTTTTGGAGTACCGCGTCAAACCACGCAGGAAGCTGACGGGCCTTAATTTCCAGAATCCGACCGTCAGTGATCTCCGCCAGCCAGGTACGTTCCTGGTTGTTGCCGGAGTTGTCAAAGACGTAAACACGGTTTGTGAATCGGATTGCTTCAGCGAGCAGGTTAATCGACCGGCTGTATCGGCTGATGATCTTGTCTTCAGGGACGGAATGACCGCCCTGTTTCACGCGATTCCGGACTCGTGAAATGTTGATCTCCGCCTCTGCCCACGCTCACCCCCATGCCGATCGCAAACCGGGATTCAAGCTTCAGTTCAAGCTTCGGCACTGGCCCCATGGCACTCTGATTGTCGCCTTTCGCTCCGCGAAAGGAACTACAACTCTGCGCCGAGCGAAGGTCGACGAGCGCCGGCGCGCACGGCGACCGTCAGTACTATCGCTGGTTGCCCCAATCGCACTCACTCCTGCCGGTCCGCTGCAATCTCAGTCCGCCGCTGGCCTCCCCGCAGGATCGATGTGAGACATGTCCTGGAAAAATTCGTCCGCTGAGGGGGCGGGTCAGGCAACACGCCGCCACGGCCAGAATCGCCGGGTGTTTTTTCATACGTGAGCGCTGTTTGCTGAGGGTTGTCCACGGTTCGCAGCAGCCGCCGCCTCTATCATCCCGAAGCGCCAGCCAGGAAACCAGCGTTTTTTGCCTCGATGGCACTTCGGGGTAGTAGTCAATCAACCAACGACCGCAAGCCCGCGGACCTGTCCAGCAGCCAGCAGCTGCGTTGCGGCCCCTGTGATTCATTAGAGCGAAATACACAAGCCGTCGGGTGCCGACTTGCAACCACGCGACTCACAGGAAAGCCCCGCACCCGGCCACTTCGATGCACCCAATCGCCCGAAAAGTACAATGTCCCCTTTTTGCGATTCAAATGGCAAGACCGGCAACCGCCGCGAGTGAAGATAGAACGACAACGATCGCTCTTGAGGCAGCATTCCTGGGCGTGAGTTGATAGAAGCCGATAGCAGACGCGAGAATGACGGCAGCAACAATCAGCTCGATGCACAGAACTCGATTGGTGGCACCTTGCAGAAATCTGATCCAGATGAACAGAGCAACGACGATCATCCCCTTGATGTATCCGCGCCATTTGTCAAAGTCTGATCCGAAGAGCACGACGCAGACGGCCAAATGCAGCGTGTAGGGAAAGAACAGCTGACGGACGAACATCCAGCGAAAGATCGCCAGCCAAATCAGGCTGCATGCCATGAGCAAAATACGTTCGAATCGAAGCTCTGATCGGCTTTGCAGGACAATCGCCGTCAACAAGATCTGAGCCCAGGCAACGTCACCAAAAAAAAGAGCTGCCGAGAGAATACAGAGAACGAAAATGGATTGGGTTGTAGCCGAGAACCGTGGAGCATGGATCATTTCAGGCCAACCAGAGTTTTGTCTTTTTTACGACGTCGAACTGTTCAAACAGAGGCCAGTGTGGAAATCAGCGAAAGTTCAGCGAATTCCAGTCAGCTTGCCCGTGGCGATCACTGACGTGATCGCCATAAAAGCCACGGAGTTTATCGCCGGAGGTGTGACTTGTCGCGGTTCTTCTGAGTTTTTTGTGGCTGGTTTTCGCCTGGTTTCAGGCTGAGTTTTCCACAGAAAAAGAGAACTCGAATTCGGTAATGCTCGAAGATACGAAAGCCTCTCACTGCGGACTCAATGGACTGGATGCGGCTGTTGAATCCTTCCAACGGTCCGTTGCTGATAGGTGAGGAAAACCAGGTCAGGATGCGATCAAGGCGAGTCTTCAACATGCGAGCGACCGTCATGATCACAGCAAGTCAGCTGCGGATCGCCCACGCATACCAGGAGTCCAGGGCGAGCGCACACTAAGTTTCTGATCTCACAAGGACTTGCATCAAGTACTCTTCGCTCCAGCCACACATCCGCCTCCTCGTGGCGACGCTGTGCTTATCAGATATCTGCTTAAGCAGCGAGAGACTGAACCTTCTCA
>CAIQIE010000391.1 GCA_903871805.1 uncultured Planctomycetaceae bacterium
GTCCAGCAATGATGATTTGATATTATTCACTGTGCCCGGCGGCATGCACCGATTGCGGTTCGCGGCTCAGCGGTGACGACCCAAATCCGAAACGCCATCAGGTCACGGACCTCCCCCGGTTAAGCCAATTGTCACAGAACATCAGGTTCATACGCTCCAGTGTGGGGTACGAAAATGGTGGCGAAAGTGTTCCAGAGAGGATGGAATGCGTTGGCCGGTCTGCCTGTGGGGGTTCGAAAACTCCGGCTGTAACGACTTTGGCAGAGAATCCCGTTGTTTTGGCCCGTGTGGCACGAAAACGCAGCAACCATTTTGGCGATTGCGTGGTATTTCCCCGTACGAATCGCTCTCTGCGGGCTGCAGGGCATAGAATGGGTGTCAGACGATCAGGGCAATGTGAGGATTCGGCTCATTTCAACACGCGGGTCCCGCACGCGCGGAATCGCGAAACCGGATAAAAGTAAAGGAGACGTGCAGCATGCTTCATGCAGTCATTATGGCCGGGGGGAGTGGCACGCGGTTCTGGCCACAGAGTCGCAAAAGCATGCCGAAGCAGTTGTTGCGACTGGCAGGGGACAGAACCATGCTGCAGCAGTCGCTGGATCGCTGCACTTCATGGGTCGATGCGGCAAATTCGTGGGTGGTGACGAACGAGATTCAGGCCGTGGCGACTCGAGAGCAGCTGCCGGCGGTACCGGCAGAAAATATTCTGATTGAACCTGCGGCACGCAATACCGCCCCCTGTGTCGGGCTGGCAGCGATTGAAATCCTGCAGAAGGACCCTGACGGGATCATGTTTGTGATGCCTGCGGATCACGTGATTCAGACAGTGGAAGGCTTCACACGCGGGGCGCTGCGTGCTGTGGAGGTTGTCCGTAAAAGCCCGGAAAGCCTTGTGCTGTTCGGGGTGACTCCCACATTTCCTTCAACCGGTTACGGATACATCGAACGCGGAACACAGATTGAGGACGGCACACCGCGGTTGTACAGCGTGAATGCCTTTCGCGAAAAGCCACATCTCAGCCTTGCCGAACAGTATCTGCGTGAAGGGCGATTCTTCTGGAACTGCGGGATCTTCTGCTGGAGCGCCCGCACGATCATTCGGCTACTGGAACAGCATGAACCGGAAATGCACGCTGGGCTGATGCGAATTCAGCAGGGCATAGCCGAAGGACGTCGCGAGGCCGTCATTGCCGAGGAGTTTCCGAAGCTGAAAAGTATCTCGATCGACTACGCAATTCTGGAACGGGCACAGAATGTGGTGGTGCAGGAAGCCCCGTTCCTCTGGGACGATGTCGGCAGCTGGCTCTCGCTGCCCCGATTGAACGGGGTGGATTCGGATCAGAACACAATTGACGGCCTGTTCTGCGGCGTGGATACTCACGGATGCATTGTTCGCACTTCAGGCAGCCACCTCGTGGCGACTCTTGGATTGCGTAATCTGATTATCGTGCATACGGAGGACGCGACGCTGGTCGCTGATGCCAGTCACTCCGAACGAATTCGGGACGTCCTTGTGGCCCTGGAAAAACAGGACCTGAAACGGTTCCTGTAACGTGTCGCAGGTTCACCTCTGCAAAAGCTAACAGGGTGATTTGCCGGAAACTGTCCTGAGAGGATTGGTCTTACGGAGTTGGCGATGAATCAGGGCAGCGTCGACGGGGCGAAGTACGAAATTGCAGTGCTGGCCGGTGACGGTATCGGTCCCGAGGTGATGGATGCTGCGATCCAGGTTCTGCAGGCGTTGCAGACGCAGGATCCTCGACTGAGCCTGCAGTTTCGTTACGTGAGTGTTGGGGCAGAGGAATACCTGAAGAGTGGCAATCCCCTGCCGGAGGGCGCACTGCGTGCCTGTGCAGAAGCCGATGCCATCCTGCTGGGTGCGATGGGATTGCCACATGTTCGGTGGCCCAACGGTCGCGAATTGACTCCTCAGATTGATCTTCGGGAACACTTCCAGTTGTTTCGCGGCGAGCGTCCGGTCTATCTGTACCATGACGCTGATTGTCCGCTGAAAAATGTTCAGGCGGGCGCAATTGATTTTGTTGTGCTGCGAGAAAGCACCGAGGGATTGTTTGCATCGCGGCATCAGACTGTCGTTCCTGATTCCGAGGTTGTTGACGATCTGCTGCGGGTCAGCCGGGCAGGAAGTGAGCGGTTGTTTCACGCGGCCTTTGAGCTGGCGGGAAAGCGTCGGAAGCATGTGACTCTGGTTGATAAGGCCAACGTGCTTCCCTCCATGGTACGCTTTCGGCAAATCTTCGATGAGGTGGCACAACAGTACCCGAACATTGGCACGGATCGAGTCTATGTCGATGCTGCGGCACTGTTTCTGGTTCGTCGACCGCAGAGCTTCGATGTGCTTGTGACAGAGAACATGTTCGGCGATATTCTCAGCGATCTGGCTGCTGCGCTTGTTGGTGGTATGGGCATGGCACCGTCGGCAGATATCGGTCCCGAAGTGGCGGTCTTTCAGCCGTGTCATGGAACGGCACCGGACATTGCGGGTCGAGGAATTGCAAATCCTGTGGCGATGATACTTTCTGCGGCCATGATGCTGGAATGGCTCGGCTCCGCGTCTTGTGTGCAGGCCGCTGAACGGATTCGTCAGGCGATTGCCCGGGTCCTTTCAGATGCGTCCCTCAGAACTCCGGATCTGGGTGGTTCACTTACGACGCAGAACATGACTGACCGGATTCTGGAGGCGTTGTTCGCGAGCGAATCCGGGCAGTGAAATCAACGGGCCGGACCACGTTCTGAATTCTGGAATGGGTTGTCAGCAAAAAAATCACCGCTGGCTACAGATGACTCGCCGCACCGAGATTTCGGTACGGGCTCAGCTGTCGTCAGCGGTGATTTCAGCGACCGCGTTCTCTGGACTATTGTGCCGCTGCGGGAAGTTCAGCCGGAGCAACAACAGCAGCACTGACCGTGGGACGGCTGACCCTGGCAGTTGTAGCCGGTAACCATGGCGCGATGACAAGCGCCACCACGGAAACCAGTTTCAGCAGAATATTGAGCGAGGGACCAGACGTATCCTTGAACGGGTCGCCCACGGTGTCACCAACAACAGCGGCGGAATGCGCGTCACTTCCCTTGCGGTATTCTTTTCCGTTGATGGTCACGCCACCTTCGATCATTTTCTTGGCGTTATCCCATGCACCACCGGCGTTTGACTGGAAGATGGCCAGCACAACCCCGCTGACCGTCACGCCTGCAAGCAGTCCACCCAACATTTCACCACCGCCCAGAAACCCCGTGAGCAGCGGACCGACCACAGCCAGGATTCCTGGCAGAATCATTTCTCTCAGCGACGCGCGTGTGGAAATTTCGATACAGCGATCACAGTCAACCTGCTCCATGGCCCGAGTCAGCACCGAGCGATCTTCTGTGTTCCATTCTTCCACGGGCAAATGGTGATTTTTGCGATAAACACCCAGGGCCTGGGCGAGTACCGGGATTTCACGAAACTGGCGGCGCACTTCTTCGATCATGCTGGCTGCTGCTCGCCCTACAGCTCGCATGGCCATGGCAGAAAACAGAAAGGGCATCATTGCACCGATGAACAGTCCGCACATCACGCGTGGAGCGGCCACATCGATGGATTTCAGTCCCGCTGTGGTCATGTAGGCACTGAACAGAGCCAGAGCTGTCAGCGCTGCAGAGCCGATTGCGAATCCCTTACCAATGGCCGCAGTCGTATTACCAACAGCGTCGAGCTGGTCGGTTCGGGCTCGCACGTCCTTCGGCAGGCCACTCATTTCGGCAATCCCTCCGGCATTGTCCGCGATAGGACCGTAGGCATCAACCGCCAGCTGGATCCCGGTATTGGACAGCATTCCCACAGCGGCAATGGCAATCCCGTAGAGACCGGCAAGTTCGTGTGCTCCAAGAATTGCAAAGGCAATCAGCAGCATCGGAATCGCGGTGGACAGCATTCCGACGCCCAGGCCGGCGATGACGTTTGTCGCTGCCCCGGTTACGGACTGTTCCACAATGTCCATCACGGGACGACGACCAGACCCAGTGTAATATTCTGTGACAAACCCGATAGCGATACCAGCAGCGAGGCCAATCAGCGACGCAAGGAATACTCCCATGCGCGTCACTTCTAATCCCTCTGGAGAAAGCCATTTTTCCGGCAGCACCTGCGTGATAATAATGTAACTGGCCACAAGCATCAGTGCTGCAGCAATCAGCTCTCCTTTATTGAGAGCTTTCTGCGGATCCACGTTGTCATCACCCCTGACGAAGAAGGTTCCGACGACGGACGTCAGGACGCCGGCCGCCCCAAGCAGCAGCGGCAGCAGCACGGCACTCATGCCATCCATGGAGTTTTTAAATTCCGCCTGTACCGCCAGCGTCGCCCCAAGCACCATCGCTCCAACGATTGCACCGACGTAACTCTCGAACAGGTCGGCCCCCATTCCGGCAACGTCTCCCACGTTATCACCGACGTTGTCAGCAATGGTTGCCGGATTCAGCGGATGGTCCTCCGGAATTCCGGCTTCCACTTTTCCCACAAGGTCGGCGCCGACGTCAGCAGCTTTGGTGTAGATACCGCCTCCAAGTCGGGCAAACAGAGCCACCGACGAAGCGCCAAAGGAAAAGCCTGTCAGGACGTTGATCACGCGTCCCAGAGATGCCGCGTCCGAGCCAATGACGTTCAGGAACAGCAGGAAGAGTCCGCCAAGTCCCAGAATCCCGAGTCCGACGACTGTCAGACCCATCACGGACCCGCCACCAAATGCAACCAGCAACGCGGGAGCGATACCCCGCCGCGCCGCATGGGCGGTTCGCACATTCGCCAGTGTGGCAATACGCATTCCCAAAAATCCCGCCAGCCCGGAAAACACTGCCCCAAGCAGGAACGAGACGGCAACAAGCGGGTGCGAGTCTTTCGACAGCCCGGAAAGATACATCAGAGCGGAAACAACAAGAACAAAGCCGAGCATGACTGAATACTCGGCCTTTAGGAAGGCCATCGAGCCTTTGCGAATACGATCAGCAATCAGCCGCATGTTCTCCGGACCGGCATCCAGACTGGCTATCGACGAGTAACGATAGCCACTGAACGCCAGACCAACAAGGCCGACAACAGGAACAACGTAAACAAGCGAGTTCATAAAATCTCCGCGATTCTGACATCCTTCAGAGCGATTGAGCCTGCAGGAGTTCAACGTCTGGTCGCTTCAAAACGGCGTTACAATATTTTCCCCTCAGTACCTGCTCCGGTTTACCACGTTACCAATCAAAAAAGAAATTCGTGTCCCTGAGAATTCTGATCAATCTGTGCTCCGGAATTCAGTTGCCGACACGTTACGAAAAATTCGTACATGTCTCCTTATCCGAAGTAACAAGCCAAATTCTCCGCAGGCCGCACTTGAGACGTATTGACTGTTTGATTCGTTGGAATTGTCAGGATGAGTCTCGCCCATTTAACGCGACGCACCTCCGCGGACATCTCGCCCGATGCTGCGGATTATGCAGATTGTGCGGACACTCATACGGATTTTCTCCGTTCTCAGGTCTCCCGGCGTGCAGAGACCGCAGACCAGAATTGAGGATCAGAACCGTTTCAGCAGGCTGTCGAGTTGTTTATTGATGGTTTTATCGAGTTTATCGCCAAGCTGGTTCTGCAGCTGTTGTGTTCCCAGGGCCTGCAGCATCGCCGCGGTGTCCGGCTGAGGTTGTTTGACTGTGCCTCGCAGAGGAACGCGAATCGTCGAACCAGGACCGCTCGCGTTCTTTTCCAGGGGGACATCCAGGACAAGTTGCAACTGCTGATTGAATCCCACGGCTCCGGATGAAGTCAGCCGGTATCCGGACAGTTCCATCTGCAGCCCTTCGTGTACCACAAATCCCTGCGCTACCCTCACTGCGACTGTCTGCTCTGGAAGAATCAGAGCTTTTTCCTGCACAGAACTGGTGGAACCCGATTTCTTCCGAATCAGGTCGAACAGTTCCAGGAGCACAGTCAGTGATCCGCCCGGAGATGCCTGAGCCTGGTGAATGGTCACCTGCCCTGACACCGTGGACTTTGCCACATGCTCGAAGTCCCAGAGAAATTGTTCGACTCGGGCCGACAGCGTTCCACGCACATCCAGGGACGCCGCAAGCATCGGACTGAGATATCCCAGCCACGCACCACAGAAGTCCTGAGTCAGCTGCAGATTTTCAACACGACTACCCGTCCCAAATGCCAGCTGACTGCGAGCAATATCGTACTGCGGAACGACATTCGCCTCGCCACCGTTGATCGTGCACCGGATCGGACCGGAACGAATCACATAGTCCTTCATTTCCAGCGACAGCTCTGCCGGTCCCAATTGCATTCCCTGAAAGGCGGCTGAGGTCCATGCGACTACGCCGGTTCCCTGAAATCGAGGAGCCGTTGTTGACGGAGAAAACACTTCCTCGCCGTAGATAGACGGAAAACCCGACAACGTGAAGACCGATTCCCCGGTTCCTTCAAACTGCACGCCGGACTCCGGAATGAAGACTCGCTGGCTCAGCACATTTAAATCGTACCGTGTTTTTGCAGAGACGCTGACATTCAGATCATCATTTTCTATGGCCATCACGCCGGACAGATCAGCATGAAGTCCCGGAAGCTTTACGAAGCCCTTGCGAATATCAAACTCATCTGCCGTACTTCGAGCTGCGATTGACAATTGCAGTTCTGCTTCATCCACAATGAATGCAGATTCTGCGATAAGACTTCCCGTGTAGATGACCGGTCGACTGCGGGACGTGGAGGCCTGTCGAATCGGCGATCGCGGGATCGCCGCCGTTTTTCCAGGCAGTATCTTCACCAGAAAATCGATATCTTTTGTGGGCGCGGCCAGAAGACGGCACTGCACCTGAGAACGATCGGAAATCCACCATGCGTCATGCCATGGAGCGATCAGCGTCCGCACAGCGCTGGCTGTTCCCCGAAGATCTGCCTGCCCTTCAAACATCATGGGAAGAGCAGCTGACGGTCGAATCCGCAGCGATGGGCTATTCAACTGCAGTTCTGAAGATGTCAGTACCGCATCGTTCAGCCTGAGATAATCGCCGTCCAGCGATAGCTTAGTCTGAAACGCCACCTGAGATTTGATACCGGGCTGCGGTATATCCGTGAGCTGCCGGATCTGCTGCCAGAACTGTTCCGGATCCAGCTGCCCGGCAAGATTCCATGAGTTACCTTCCGGAGCACACTCCAGCGTGCCAAAGGATGCTGTCAGAACGGCATGAGACAGTGAAGGTGACATTTCCTTCAGGACTCCGAAAGCCTCGGCTCGCATTGCAGGATCAAGGGTTAGTACCGTACCGCTTCGCTGAATACGAAGTCCGGACGTCATCGCCGTCATCTTCCACGTCCCGGATCGGTCTGCAGAAGCGACTGCGTTCAGTTCCGCAGCTGTTGGATTCTGCGCGGTTTTGTCCTGACCACTGACTCCTTTGTCTGCCTGTACGGAATTACCCTGAACACTCAGCGCGAGTGTCAGCTGGCCTTCTTCCACACGCACGTCGGGATGAACAGACAGAGTCTGACGGAGCGACGACAGCACATGCGGCAGTGAAATTGTGGCCTTCAGTTCGGCGTGTTGCGACTTCGCCCGAGACTGCTCGCCGGAGATGCGGAACTCACCCTGACCACTTAGACTGACAACATCCGAAGTGAGTGACAATTCGTCAATCAGCAGGCCATCTTCGGCAAGTGCGACTGCCCCGGAAGCCTGCACTTGACCGAAGGGAATCCATTCACCAGCAGCCCAGGAATTTTCCCGAAGCTCGACGTCTTTTCCTTCCAGAAGAATGCGGCCCACGACGCCATCCAGTGGATTTGGACCAGCAATTCGGGCATCAATCCCGCCGCTCAAAACACCGCGAGCCTGTAAAGGGATGCCACTCAGCATCAGGAACGGCTGAAGTATGCCCAGATCAAGATTCTTTGCCCCAACCTGTACCAGCTGACGACCGTGAGAATCCAGTTCAGGGTCCAGCGTAATGCGGAGCAGCGTTGACTCTGAAGCATTTTCAGGAGTTTCGCCAGTCAGCTCTTTCAATGGCAGGGTCGGAAAATCGCTGATCGTAGTATCAAGATCCGCGGTAAGTCGATGTAATCGCTGAGGCAGGGGACCGGACAGCTTTGTCGTGCCTTTCGAACGCACCGTAGCCGTCAAACTGATTGCCGGAAGCTGCGAAACTGTGTTCAGGGTAGAGACTTCGCCACGGATGTTTTCCAGAACTGCGGGGACTCGAACAGGACTCAAACCATTCTGGCCAGCAGCTGATTCCAACAGACAATGAACCGTGCCATTTTCAATCTTCACCTGCACAGGAAATGTTTCATCAGTCGGAGTAGACGACGATCCCAGCAGTTTGTCTAAAGTGACCTGCAAATTTGTTCTGCCATCTCGTGATGAGAGGTTCACCACGGGATCAACAACGGTCAGTCGTGCGTTCCGTCCTCGATCCAGCGCCAGTCTCCACAGCGGCTGTGCAGACGTCACTACGCGGACCTGAAGCAATGCAGACGTCTGGTCTGCCGTTGTGATTGTCCGCCCCTCGGACTCATCCAGATCCAGAACCTGTAAGGATCGAATTTCCACTGGTGCCCACCAGTGCAACTGGAGGGTCTGAAATGAAATCGCCTCGGCAAGTTGTGGCCTGAAATGGGCCAACAGCGAATGAGCCTTGCCGCTGTAAGTCAGGGCACTCGGAGCCGCAGCGAGAGCCAGTAATGCGAGAAACGTCAGTCGAAGCAGTGGACGTCGACGCCTTTTGGGAGGCCTGGTCTCACCCGCTTGCTGGACCTCGTTCTGAGTCAGTGCAACTTTCACCATCGCTCAACCCCGCCATGGATGTCTGCGAATCCCATTCAATGGCTGCGATCAGCGCGCATCGCAGTTCCGTACCAGAAGTCATCGGCGGACCAGACGGCATGAACACAATCTTCGTTACAGGTGTCAGGCTCAGAGCGAATTCTTCTGGACACGACGAAGAGTCGGGGGTCTGGTGTGTTTAGCAAACACAAGGCATCGGCAGGAAGTTTAACGGTTACCAAAGGTGAAAGCGTGGCCGCTGCGATACTGAAACCGCTGCGATACTGAAACCGTCACCCATAGCAGCGATCACCATGCGCCGCGGGTACCTGACCGACAGCATTAGCCCATCAACTGCGGAAATGGAACCGTTCCCGAGATTTCAGCGGCGTCGACATTTCAGAATGCGTCGGCGAATTCCTTCAAACCCTTAACGAGCTTTGGAAATCAGTGCAGCCTGCTGATATCGACGGAGAGGCACCTTCTGGATCTGTTCAGATTTCTGCTGAGCTTCCCAGCGAGCAATACGGGTGTGATCGTCATCGGTAAGCCCGACGGTAATCTGGTGCTCGGCACGCAGCCGCCCTGCACTGCCGGGGCGGCGATCCAGCTCCACAGTCACCGGCATACGATGCTTCTGCTTTCGCAGGGCTTCATTCACAGCCAGTCTCGGTTCAGGAAACAGATTCTCCGGATGAAGCACAGAATTCAACCTGGCCGCCCAGTCACGATATGTCAGATAACGATCCACCTGCTGCAGGTCTTCCCACTTACGTGTTTCTATCCGATATGTTATCGCAGGCGAAGTCAGCACTAATGTTCCGCGAGTCGGATCAAAGGTCTCTTCAAATGCCGGATTCATCTGAAACCGAATGGCCTCGGCCTCGGTTGCAGCGGATGGGCTACCTGAGCTGGCAAGCTCTTCGATGTACTCCTCAGTTTTCCGGACCCGGGTTTCCATGTGGTGACGAATTTCGTCAAACGTAATCACAGTGGAAAGTCCACGCGACTGACTGAGCACCAGGAACTGACGTTCCACAGTGTCATAAATTACCAACTCATCTGCCATCGATACGTAATCGTAGATGCGACCGTTGTGGCAGAGTGTCAGACTGCTGCTGACGACCTGTCCCTGCCCATTGCCGGGCATTCGGGAGATGTCATAAATCTGCGTGGAAATCTTCATTCCCTGAGCAAAACAGACTCCGGGTGAAACGACTGCAAGAATCACCAGCAGACAATTCAGCATTCTCATGAAATCTAACTCCATCCATTCCGAGCATGGTTCGAGCACCACGAGACTACGGAAAGGAGTTACTTTCGATCTTCACGGTGGGAACAGCAGACGACAGGCGTGATCGATGATAGCCTAGCGGTTCCCGACTCAATGCCTCAACACCACTCAGCACAGCAGGCAGACCGAGGATGAAAAAATCCGGAATCCTGTCTGCAGATCGGCAACGACTGCCGGTTTCTGACCAGCGGGGCGCGGTATACGGGGCCTGCGGACAGCAGCGTTCCTGCAGAGACGACATCACGCCTGCAATGGCCGAAGTTCAGAAGGTGAAACAGCAGTTCTCTGATCTGCAAAGCGATTTGGGGATTCGTATAGTGTCGGCAGTAAGTGCTGCGCCCGACCGGACCGGTTGCGGTCGGTCCAGCCGGGGGGCACTACGGGTTTTCAGGCCAGAGCCATTGCCGATTCCGTATCATTTCTTTTCTGCAGACTGAGCCCCGGTTGCGGGTATCCGAAGCTGCTGTCGTTCCTGCGGTTGCCCTGCAGGCCGCATGGGCCGAAGTCGGGAGACCGAGGCTGCTGGAGTACCGGTCGCTGATTCCTGAGTGTCCCCTGGAAGATCAGAAACGGTGATCACCGGAACTCCGGACTCTGGATCAACAGCCATTGACGATCCCTGTTTCGGGGGATCCATAAACAGCAGCTGTGGTGATTGAAGCAGTCGTCGATTGATACCGCCGCTGGACTGATCCCGCAGTCTCTGAGGCTGATCAACCTGTCGGGGCTGTCGAGCGACGGCTATCAATTCCCCTTTCCGCTGAGGCAAAACACCCTGCATATCCTCGGCAAGATCAACGATCCACTCCGGCTCATCGCGAACGCCCCGCGACATCAAACTGGCATAGAGCGACACTTCAAAGATATTCCGATCCATCAGGCTGTTCGTCACTGGAGTCAGCACCTTCGCCAGCCCGGCAACACCAGCCGAGGGAAAATGTACAAACACATCTGCGTGCTGAGTCACCACATGAGTACCACTTTCGTGCGGCTGGTATTCGGCACGAAACCAGATCAGAGCCGATGCCTGAAGCGGACGAGGCAGCAGGAGGTGGTGATAGCTGCCCTCGCAGATAAACAGAGTCTGACTCTCATCCTGGTAAAGAATATCTGCCAGACCTTCGGAACCATCAACAGCTGCCGCCTCGAACTCCATCGGACCAGTCTGCCACATCTCGAACTGGGATATCCCCATCACTCGCCATGTACTGACAGCAACGTCAGGATGCTCCAGCAGATAGCGATAGATCGGTTCATCAATACTGTACTGAAGCGACGGGAGACGCCGGAACTGGTTGCAGTTCTGGATGACCTCCGCGGCCCGTTTGCGGTCTTCCTGGCTGAGCCGATTCAGCGGGATCGCCGAACCAGCCGACTTCTGCGTTGGTGAGGTGGAATCTCCGGGCCTGATAATGCGAATCCCGGCCTTCTTCGCCATTTCCTCCAGCTGGTCGGCCCGACTCTGACTGCAAAACGGGGTCCCGAAAAGCAGACTGCTCAGAAATGTCAGCCAGACAAGAGTCTTCTGCACTGCCGAGCGGGACGGCACGAAGGAGCGACGAAAGTAATCGCTCAAATGGCTTTCCGGCCATGTACCGTTCTGCATGATGCCCTCGTCGAATGCGACACACAGCGAACGGCGGTGTCATCGGATGCAATCCGTGCCAACCATGGACCGACGTTAAAGCCACGCCTCACGCGCAAGCGGAATGCCCGGAGGCAGCCCGAACTGCGCGAACACCGAATTGAACGCCAACGGCACGCCGTGCGCTGGCTGTCAAGCAGCGTCGAAATCAATCGCTTTGAACGCCGGACTGCGACTCATCTTCATTCCCCCCTGGAAATCCGCCGTCGCAAAATCCGTTCTGTTGTTATGATCGGAATAATCAACTCTTCCGGATGAGAACTTTCCTTAACATCAACCAAAACCCCACGGGACTGCCCCCAATATCGTTCCGAGGCCATTTTGCGATTGCTCCAGGACCGACGTTGTAACGGGACCACCCAGTTGTTCAACCCGCCAGAATCGGAGTCCATTCCAAAACTTCGCAGATCTCCCGATCAAAAGGGCATTTTGGAGGTCAATCTTTTCAGGGTCGATCTTTTCGGGGTCCAGCCACATGTTTGTTCCAGGTGCTGTGTGCCCCATGTTTTTTCGGAGCCTCTTCTCAGGTGCGTGGCACCTGTATCTTGCGTGCAGCCTCTTCTCAGGTGCGTGGCACCTGAATCTTGCGTGCAGCCTCTTCTCAGGTGCGTGGCACCTGAATCTTCTGGCACCTGAATCTTGTGTGCTGCTCAGGTGCGTGGCACCTGAATCTTGCTGCTCGCAGCGAATCGTGAGGTGCGGTGGGTGGGCGATTCAGCCTCGGAGGACTGGCAGAAAACCGCGGATGCCTAACGATCCCCGTCGGCCACGCAGGATTGGCGTTGTGGAGTCACCCAGAGGCGGATGCATCAGAGCAGGTTCGAATTCAGAGATCGCAGGGGCCGAACGGGGTGGTGGCGCTGCACTGACCGCAGACTATTTTCTGACACCCATCATGCGGGGTGCGCAGGGCCGCCAGTTTGATCGCTCTTGTTGAGGACGGACGGAATTTCCATCCTGCGCGGAAAGAACGTGGCTGGGGCTGGCACAAGCATCCAGAGTATTTTACACACTGCCAGGCCAAAACTTCTGTCTGCCGGCAAGGAAACGGTTAACGGTTCGACGACAAATCCCGGAATTTGGTCCTGAGGCGAGGCGAAGATACCTGCAGATTTTGCCAAACAAAACCCATGTTGTGCCGTTTTTGCCGCAAAAGTACACTGCAGCCCCGACTTCTCTGTCACAGTGGGTCCGGACTTCTTCCTGATCTGCGTTACAGATTTTTCGTGGCAGGTGGTTGAAGTGAACCACGTCATCGCGGGAACTTTTGGGTGATGGATGCACAGCGAAGTAGGGGCAGTGTTGAGTGAGTGTTGAAGAACGGAGTCTTGGGACGCTGAAATGGGCCCTCTGGTTGCGGCAATCCTTGGAACACTGCTGACAAGCGGAATGATGTCTGCAGTATCGCATGAACTGACCATTCTTGGTGGTGGAGCAGCGTGTCTGCTGTTTGCCGCCAGTGGTTTGCTCAGCCATCGCGCGTCGATACATCCCGTTTTCGCCCTCGGGACGCTGGCATTAAGCCTGCTTTGTCTGATTTCTTCAGAATCCAGCGCAGCCAGTGTTTCCAGCACCATACACATTTTTTCCTGCTATGTGGCGACCATAGCGCTGGCATGTTCGTCTCAGGATTTGTCGTCCTTCTGCAGGCATCTGATTTTTGGCAACAATCTTCTGCTGACGGGGTGGGTGTTCTTTCAGGCGTTTCAGGCAACGGAACTTCGAGCCTGGGCGATTTCAAACCCCTCCGGAACCGGCAACCTGATGGCCGCTCAGATCAACATGACGCTGCCATTTGTATTGATGAAGATTCACGACACGACGGGCACAAGTCGGCTGGGCTGGCAAGGACTTCTTTGCCTGAACTGCGTGGCGGTGTTTCTGGTGATGTCCCGAAACGGCATTGGTGCGATGCTGATTATTCTGACGCTGTATGTCCTGTTTAATCACAAGCGCATGGCTGTGGTTTTGATTGGATTTATCGGAACGACGACGCTTTTTATGGATCAGTTATTTCAGATTCCGTGGTTTCGGCATTTACTGATTCGATACCGAATTATTGGTTTCAAGCCAGTTGCGCCGCGGTCGCTGATCTGGGAGATTTCTTCATGGCATATCCAGAAGAATCCGTGGCTGGGTGTGGGGCCTGGAGAACCGCGGAAATACCTGGCGACGCTGGACATCTACCATGCCCACAACAACATCGTTCAGGTGGCTTTTGAAACGGGAATTCCGTCTGCCGTGATTTACACCGTGATGATTGCACTTCTGCTGGTGCTGCCGCTTCGTACGATGATGGGAGATCGCCGTACATTTATGGCAACTCTTCCCATCCTCGCCTACTTCTCGTACTCATGGACGGGGTCTCCTCTTTCATTTCCGGCGGCGACCCTGATGCTGGCGGCCGTTGCGAATGAAGCAAGGCTTGCCATGCGTCGACAGGATCCGCTGCTGCATCGGTCTATTCAGCAATCCGTTTCCGTGTCGCATCCCCGTCGATCGACCGGGTTTGGATCGACCTGCCCGGCCCCGGGACGGCCATCCTGACAGAACGTGAAACACGTGCGCCGCGCGCGGCCTTACGGACCGCATGGAACGTCTGAAGGCAGAGAGAAACCTATGACACAGTTACCTGTCCCCGTGTTTATCCTTGGCAATGGTCGGTCAGGAACCACAGTCACGGCGGCGCTGCTGAACCAGTTACCCGGCATCCATATTTCCAAGGAGACAGGTTTTCTCAGTACCTCCCTGGCCATGCTGAAGGCGATGGATGAGCCATCTGTAATGCGTCGTCTGCTCGCGCACGTAAATCCGTGGCTGGAAGTAAATGCCTGGACAAATCGGGCTGATGAACGGGGGTTTCGCCAGTTTTGTGATCGACACGCGGTTGCTGGTCCGGAGGCTTTTCTGCATTACGTCTGGTCCCTGGATTGCCCGACGCCATGGAACGAACTTGCCTTTATCGGAGATAACACGCCCTTTTATGTCCTCTCCATTCCGGAGATTCTTCAGTTACTGCCCAACTCGCGATTTATCCATATGCTGCGTGACCCGAGGGACGTCGTCAGTTCCATGCTGAAGATGCGTTTCGGGGCGGATGATCCACTCGTCGCCGCCATGGAATGGCACATGGTTTTCGGGGCATGGTTGATGGCTGAACGTTTGATTGCTCCGGAACATCGTACAGAAATTCGTTATGAAGATCTCTGCACGTCGCCGGCCCCCACGTTCTCTCGTCTTGCCCGATTCTTTGGTTATTCAGACGCCGATGCTGACGAGGCGCTGAACCGTCATGCCGGCGGGCAGTCTCGAGACAGATCCGGATTTGATCAGGTTGCGCGTATGTCCCATCATACCCTGATTCACGAACCGCTGTCGCCGCGTCGTGTGGGACGTTATCGCACAGAATTGTCCCGGCAGCAGATCCGAGCTATCGAGGAAGTTACCCAGGCTGGTATGGCGGCCTGCGGCTATCCATTTGACGAATGGCACATCCACCCGTTGATCCATGAAGATCGGCCAAGATTTCTGCGAGCGATGATGAAGGATACTATCAGACGCTGCTTCAAAAGGGTCTTTCAGCGATAGTCTGTACCGAGGACGCTGGAACCCGGTCGTCATAGAAGACAGCGGCAGACAGTTTACGAGAGCTTTTGTTCTGCGGTAGCGGATCCTGTCTGGATTCCGGATCATTCGCTGAGGCGGATCGGGAAATTAGTCTGCTGTGGAATCTGTGTCCGGATTCACGACGACATTCAGCCAGTGGGCGAGGTCCTTCTGAAGACGCAGCAGGTTTTGAAATCGAGCCCAGTCGACGAGCATAAAACCTGTGGCGGCATCTGCTTCTGAGGAAGTCGTAATGATTTCCTGCAGCAGTTCATGAATATACATCAGCAGGTCTGACAGCCTTGCGCGCTGCACGGATGAGAGCGGGGATGGAAGTGGGGGACGCTCACCGCAGAACAGTGATGCGGGAAGAATGTCTTCGGATTGCGGTCCATCAACCCGAGCCAGTTTGATGAACGAGTCCGTCAGCTCAGGGCTGCTGAGAGGAAGGACATCCATCGGTGAAACGCCAAGCTGGAGGGCTCGTGCGGCAATTTCTTCCGGACTTCCGAACAGCAGAGTACAGCGTCCCAGCTGCAGATGATCTCCGGGGCGCAGAACACGCAACTGAACGGGATGGCCGTTCACACGACTGCCATTGGTGCTGTTCAGATCAGTGAAGATGATGGACCCCTGGTCCTCCTGGAGTTTGGCATGCAGGCGGCTGATTCGCTCGTCATTCAACTGCACATCGTTGACCTCTTCGCGACCGATTGTGACGGGTGGCTTGAGATTCCGAAATACATGGCCTCGCTCCAGTCCTTCCAGAACAGCCAGAGTCACGAAAGCCATGCGAAAACAATCTTAAAAATGGGGGAGAGATTTGCAGTTTACGTGACGTTCAATGGGGGTGAGGCCAGTATTCCACCAGAAGTACCCACAGATCCTGTCAGATACTTCAGAATTCCGAATCTTTTTAAAGCGGATTGGATGGAATGGAGATTTTGCTCAGTTTTATCGGAATCTGGGGCATGACAAAACGCGGATTCCTCCGGGTGGTTCTGCCAGGGGACGTTTGCCAGCAACTGTTCGGCATCTGGATTCGCCTTAATGTCAGGCCATTTGCGGCAAAAGACACGAATGAGACAGCCTTGGTTCCAGCCGGATTTTGGAGTGATGAACCTATGAAGAAGTTTGCGCAAAATGGCCATCTCGAACAATCACTGACCACTATTTGAGCGACAAATCTTTTGAATCGGCCGGTTTTGGCAGTGATTTTGTGTCTCAAGCGAGTCAATAGAATGCCCGGAAAATCAGATGGAATCTGGTTTTTCTGTGTTTGTGGCTGAAAAATTGAAAAAGGACAGAATCACCTGATTCGGCCAGGTCGGCGGGCATTCACAGGCGGTTGAAACACGCCAGGTGGAATTCCCGGATCGTCAATGCGATGGATTGTCAGGATTTATTGCAGTATCCTGAGTTTCGGTAGCGGGTGCTACGTTAATCTGATCTGGATTCCCAGGGTAATCTCTGAAAAAACGGGGCGATTCGAACTGCGCAAGTCGAAAACTCAGGTGATGCGAGATCGGGATTGGTGGCAGTAATTTGGGCAGTTCTGCGGGTTTCATGGTACCTGGCAGGCAGAAAAACATTCGGGCAGTTGTCTTCTGTGCGTTGAGTATCGTCACGGGGATGGCTTTAGCAGATGCGGACGTGAAAACATGCTGAGTTTCAGGAAACTTCTGGTTGCCAACAGGTCTGAGATAGCGATTCGAGTTTTTCGCAGCGCAACGGAGTTGGGGATTGGTACTGTTGCAATTTATTCGCATGAGGACCGTTATGCTCTGCACAGATTCAAGGCGGATGAAGCGTATCGCATAGGGAAGCCTGGGGAGCCGATTCGTTCGTATCTGGACATTGCCTCCATTGTGGCGCTTGCGCGTCAGGTTGGTGCGGACGCGATTCATCCGGGATATGGTTTTCTGTCAGAGCGTCCTGAGTTTGCGACAGCGTGTGCTGAAGCCGGAATCAAGTTTGTTGGCCCATCGATTCACTGTCTGGAGGCGTTGGGGGACAAGACTGCGGCGCGCAGTATTGCCATGTCTGCAGGCGTACCGGTTCTGGGTGGGACCGCGGAGTCAATTGAGACGGTGGAGGAAGCGCGACAGCGGGCGCAGGAAATTGGTTATCCGGTGATGATTAAGGCTGCAAAGGGCGGTGGTGGTCGCGGAATGCGGGCCGTGCCGACGGCCGCAGAATTTGATCAGGCGTTTGAGTCTGCGCGAAATGAAGCGAGGACAGCGTTTGGCAGTCCGGAGGTCTTTCTGGAAAAGTTCATCAACCGCGCCAAGCATATTGAAGTGCAGCTGCTGGGCGATGAACATGGCAATCTTGTGCACCTGTACGAACGTGACTGTTCGGTTCAGCGTCGGCATCAGAAGGTTGTGGAACTGGCTCCGGCGCCCAACCTCAGTGCATCTTTGCGCAACGGAATTCTTGATGCGGCATTGAAAATTGGCCGAGCGGTCAATTATTCCTGTGCAGGAACTGTGGAATTCCTTGTGGATGTGGAAGCGGAAAAGTTCTACTTCATCGAAGTGAATCCGCGAATTCAGGTGGAGCACACGGTCACCGAAGAAATTACCAACATCGACATCGTCAAGTGTCAGATTCTGGTAGCTCAGGGGATGAAACTGTCGCATGACGACATTGGTCTGGGTGATCAGAAAAATGTCAATCTGAGCGGCTTTGCTGTTCAGTGTCGTGTCACCACCGAAGACCCGGCGAACAATTTCATGCCGGATTATGGCCGAGTGACTCATTATCGTTCTGCGGGGGGCATGGGGATTCGGCTGGATGCCGGCAGTGCTTTCAGTGGCGCTGTGGTCAACCCATTCTACGATTCACTGCTGACCAAAGTGACAACTCGGGGACGCAGGTTTGTGGATGCTGTAAACCGCATGGAGCGGACTTTGCGGGAATTTCGAATTCGCGGAGTGAAAACCAACATCCCGTTTCTGACGCGAGTCATGTCTCATCCGACATTCGTCAACGGCGACTGCACAACGCGATTCATTGACGAGACACCTGATTTGTTTCGGTTTGACCAGAGAAGAAACCGAGCGACTCGTTTGTTGACTTACCTGGCCGAGACGATTGTGAACGGGAACAGTCTGGTGAAAGGCCGGCCGAAGTCTGCTCGCCGGTCCCCGGCCCCGGTTCCATCAACACCGCGGGGAGTTCAGCCTCCCGAAGGGACTCGCGATCGCCTGAAAGCCATGGGTGCTGAATCGTTTTCAAAATGGGTCCGTGAACAGAAACGATTACTGATTACGGACACCACCTTCCGGGATGCGCATCAATCGCTGCTGGCCACCCGTATGCGTACGTTTGATCTGCTGCAGATTTCTGATGCCTACTCGCATTACTGTTCTGAAATGTTCAGTCTTGAAATGTGGGGCGGGGCGACCTTTGATACCACGATGCGTTTTCTGAAGGAATGTCCATGGCAGCGACTGGTGCAGATGCGGGAACGAATTCCCAACATCCTTTTTCAGATGCTGTTGAGATCTTCAAATGCTGTGGGTTACACAAATTATCCTGACAACGTTGTGAAGGTGTTTGTGAAGGAAGCGGCGGATGCGGGAATCGACGTCTTCCGGATCTTCGACTGTCTGAACTGGCTACCCAACATGAAAGTGGCCATGGACGCTGTGGTGGAATCCGGCGCCATTTGTGAAGCGGCCATTTGTTACACCGGCGACATTACCAATCCAAAGCGATCCAAGTACAGCCTCAGGTACTACGTGGACCTTGCCAAACAGCTGGAAAAGATGGGGGCTCATATCCTGGCTATCAAGGATATGGCGGGCCTTTGCAAACCGGCGGCGGCATCGCAGTTGATCCGCGCCCTCAAACAGGAAATCGGAATCCCCATTCATTTCCACACACATGACACTGCGGGTATTCAGGCGGCGTCAATTTTTGAGGGTGCCATGGCTGACCTTGACATTGCAGATGCCGCGATGGCACCAATGTCCGGAGGTACTTCGCAGGTCAACCTGAATACGCTGGCGGAAATGATGAAGTTTGGTGATCGCGATACGCAGCTGAATTCTGACCATCTCGACAAAATCGCCGAGTACTGGCGTGCGGCTCGCGATTTCTACACGCCATTTGAAAGTGTGGCTCTGGCCGCTACAGCGGATCTTTATCGTCATGAAATGCCGGGAGGCCAGTACACGAACCTGTTTGAGCAGGCACGAGCTCTGGGTCTTGCGGATCGATGGCCGGAAGTTTGCCAGCTGTATGCTGATGTCAACCAGCTGTTCGGCGACATCGTCAAGGTTACTCCGACGAGCAAGTCGATCGGAGATATGGCGTTGTTTATGCTCGCCAATAACCTGACCTGTGAAGATGTCCTGAACCCGGATAAGGACATCTCGTTTCCCGGCAGCGTGATCGATCTGATTAGCGGGGGAATGGGGCAGCCTCCGGGCGGCTTCCCTGACGCTGTCAAGAGCCGAATTCTGCTCGGCAAAAAAGAATTCGTCGGACGTCCGGGGGAAACACTACCACCCGCGGATATTGAAGCGGCACGCGGCAAAGTGGCCTCCATTCTGGGGCGTATTCCCTCGGGAAGAGAAGTCATTTCATGGCTGCTCTACGAACGTGTTTTTGAGGAATTCGCAGCGCATCAGGACAGTTATTCGGACCTAAGTATTCTGCCGACGCCGAATTTCTTCTTCGGGCTGGATCCGGGAGAAGAAATTGCCATCGACATTGAACCCGGTAAGACGCTCATCATTCGGCTGCTCACCGTCAGCGATCCGCATGCGGATGGTACTCGCACGGTCTTCTTCGAACTGAACGGACAGCCCCGTGAAATCACGGTCACCGACAGTTCTGTCGAAGCCACCGTCGCCAGTCGTGTCAAAGCGGACTCGGCGATCGCCGGACAGGTTGGTGCGACAATGCCCGGAATGGTGGTGACTGTTGCCATTAAGGCCGGAGATCGGATTCGAAAAGGGCAAAAACTGCTCGCCCTGGAAGCCATGAAGATGGAAACCGCCATCAATGCCGATCTGGATGGAAAAGTTCGAGAGGTCCTGGTGGCACCAGGGAATCGTGTGGAGACCGGAGATCTGCTGGTTGTGATCGACCCGGCCTAGTTCGTGGAGATTTGGATCAGCAAACCCCGGCTGGTTTCTTAAAACAGGAAGCCTGCCGGCCTCGCTGACTGTTTATGATCCGGGGCGTTGGCTTTGTGACCTGCCTTCGGCGAATTGTTGCAAAGAATGAATGCCGGCTGCCGCGGACAATTGGGTCCACCGCTGTGGCATGCTGCTGCAGAGTTCTGCTGAGGCTGGAACAGAAAGCCCGAAGAGAGAAGAATAAGCGATGGCAAAAAAAACCATGATCAATGCGGCACCGCAAACTGAAGCTGTGCCGCTGGACGACTCGTGGATTGGTCGCATCCACCACGGGGACTGTGTGCAGACCATGTCGCAGCTGCCGGCTGATTCGGTGCACCTTGTCTTTGCGGATCCCCCATTTAACATTGGTTACAAATACGACGAGTATGATGACCGTCTGGATTCTGAAAAGTATCTGGAGTGGTCACGGCAATGGATGTCGCAGGTTCACCGGATCCTTGTTTCGACAGGGGCCTTCTGGCTGGCCATTGGCGACGAGTATGCGGCTGAATTGAAGATTGAAGCACAAAAACTGGGATTCACCTGTCGCAGCTGGGTGATTTGGTATTACACATTTGGCGTGCACTGCAAATTCAAATTCACACGCTCCCATGCACACCTGTTTCATTTTGTGAAGAATCCAGCGGTGTTCACGTTTAATCATATGGATATCCGAGTGCCCTCGGCGCGGCAGCTGGTCTATGGCGATAAGCGGGCTGATTCCGCGGGGCGAGTTCCCGATGACACCTGGATTCTGCGGCCGCAGGATATTCCTCAGGGCTTTGGTGAAGACGAAGACACCTGGTACTTTCCTCGGGTGGCGGGAACCTTTCTGGAGCGAGCCGGGTTTCATGGATGTCAGATGCCGGAGCAGCTTTTGGGACGCATCATCCGTGCCTGTTCCAATGAGGGAGACGTGGTGCTGGACCCATTCTCCGGAAGTGCCTCCACACTGGTCACAGCGCGCAAGCTGAATCGGCGTTACCTCGGCTGTGAACTTTCGCAGGAATACATGGCACAGGGGACAGAACGGCTGGAGAGAACGCAGATTGGCGAGCCCCTGACTGGCGCGGCGGATCCTCGTACCAGCGCCCCGGCGACCAGCGAAGGAAGACAACGGGAACCGAGCACAGCGAAGACCTCCGGTACAGGGAAAAAGTCACCCCGCAAAAAAGGGCAGGGGCTGTTTGAAGAATAAGACTTGAAGAATGCAGCGGAGAGATCTCGCCCGTCAACATTCACCGTTTCAGCGGGCATTGTTCAAGCGTACTCCTCCAGTTTCGGACCTGCCGGAGTGTGTGTCTATCCGGGAGGCCTCCGCGCAGTTTGATTCCCGCTACGGGGGCTATTCGCTGCCGAGTACCGCGTGCCGAGTACCGCACCGTATTGAAACGGGGAGTGGATTCAGAATACGAAGTGCCACGCTGCTGCGAGCTTTTCAAAGATCTTTCTCAGAGGATGCTGGATTGTCCCGGCATAACCCTGTTATTCTGGCAGATGCGGCAACAATGTTTCTGACAAACACTGAGGTCAGGTGATGTCGAAAACGTCCATGGCAATGATGGTCTCGCTGCTGGCTCTGTCAGCAATGGTCTGGACCCTGATCAACACGGAGCGACGATTACCGGGCAGCAGTTCTGATGTGCAGAATCGCGCTGATGCTCCGCAAACGGTGGAACTGTCGCTCTTCTGTGCGGCCAGCAACCGCGCTGTGATGGAGGCCGTGCGGGCTCGCTACGAAAAGGACACGGGGCGAAAACTGCAGATTCAGTATGGCGCCTCCCAGACACTGTTGTCTCAGCTGGAGGTCACTGGAACTGGTGATCTGTTTCTTCCGGCCGACGACAGTTACATCCAGCTTGCCCGCGAAAAGACACTTGTTGCAGAAACGATTCCACTGGCAACCATGAAGTGCGGCATTGCGGTTCCGCGTGGAAACCCAAAGGGAATCGACGATCTGACCGATCTGTTTGTGGAAGAACTTCGTGTTGTTCAGGCGAACCCTGAGTCGGCGGCTGTGGGGAAAATTACAAAAGCGACGGCCACACAACTGGGACTGTGGGAGGAACTGGATCGGTCTACCGATGCCTACCGCACCACAGTTGCCGATGTCGCCAATGACATCCTTGTGGGAGCGGCCGACGCGGGAATTGTTTATGACGCCGCGTTGACAACATTTCCCGATCTGGAATTTGTCGCTGTTCCCCAGCTGCGAGATGCGGTTTCGACAGTGGTCGTGGGTGTTGTGTCGGGAACAAACCAGCCCACGGAGGCCCTGCATTTTGCCAGATATCTTTCGGCACAGGATCGTGGTCTTGAAGAGTACCGCAAGCAGGGGTTTCAGGTATTACCCGGAGACAGTTGGTCTGAAACACCGGAGATCACACTGTACGCGGGCTCGATGCTGCGGCCTGCCATTGAAGAGACACTGGTGAAGTTTGAGCAGCGCGAGGGCGTTCGAGTTTCGCGTGCGTACAACGGCTGTGGAATTCTGGTGGCCCAGATGAAAAGCGGCCAGCATCCGGACGCCTATTTTGCGTGCGACACAGAATTCATGCGGCAGGTGGGTGATTTGTTTCACGAGCCTGTTGCCGTATCCCGGAACGAACTGGCAATACTTGTTCAGAAAGGCAATCCGCACCAGATTGCGGGGTTACGGGATCTGACGAAATCCGGACTGCGTGTGGGCATTGGGCATGAAAAGCAGTGCGCAATGGGCTGGATCACGCAGAAGACGTTTGAAGAATCTGGTCTGAAGACAAAGATCATGGAGAATGTCACGGTTCAGACACCGACAGGGGACATGCTTGTGAATCAGCTGCGAACGGGTTCGCTGGATGCGGTTGTTGCCTATTTGAGTAACGCTGCCGGGTCCGGAGAGTTTCTGGATGCAGTTCGTATTGAAGGAATTCCGTGTTCGACAGCGACGCAGCCCTGGGCCGTTGCCAGAAAGACTCGGTACCCCAGGCTGGCAGAAAGGCTTTTCCGACAAATCAGCTCAGCCGACAGTCAGGCCATTTTTGCAGCGGAAGGGTTTCGCTGGCAGTTGCCAACGGACGCTGGTCCTTGATATCGCGGGTGCTCTGTCTGAGTGGGGCGATACGGAATTGCCGAGTGCTGCAGGGTTTCTTCTGATGATTTCCGGGGTGCCAGTTAGTTTTTTGTCTGGTTTGTAAGGGAACGCAACTGAAACGCAATCGAATTCGTCAGGCTGGCGATGTTGTTTTCTTCCTGATTATGGGGGGACTATCGGCCAGCTTTCTTCTGTTGATTGTGCTGCTGCTGATTGCGGATCTGTCATTCACGTCTGCGACCGAGTTCTTTGCTGCGCTGCGAAAACCGGAAATACAGGCCGCATTTCGCCTGACATTGCTGACATGCACAGTGGCCTCGGTCCTTTCGGTCTGGGTGGCGACACCACTGGGTTATCTGCTGTCGCGTTTTTCATTTCCCGGGAGGCACTTCGTTGATGTGATTGTGGACATTCCGGTGGTCCTGCCTCCACTTGTTCTGGGATTAAGTCTGCTGATTTTGTTTCATCAGCCCTTTCCATTTTCCTCACTGTTGTCCACGACCGGCTCGGGCAGCTCGGACACAGTGGCGAATCGCGGCAGTCCATCGGTCTCCGCGTCGCAGGCTGGCGGGGTGAAGGGTGAAGTAAGGCGCAGTGACGGCTGGATTCTGGAAACATGGCTTCGCAAGGATTGCGGTTTTCCGGTGACGTATCAATGGCCTGCCGTCATTTTGGCGCAGTTTGCCGTGTCCTGTGCGTTTGCCGTTCGGACGATGCGGGTCACTTTTGATCAGATCAGTCCGCGCGCGGAAGATGTGGCCAGAACGCTGGGTTGTTCGCGTTCGCAGGCGTTTCTTCGCATCGCACTGCCCCAGGCCTGGAGAGGTCTGTTGACCGCCTTTACCATCGCATGGGCGCGGGCGCTGGGTGAGTTTGGGCCGATTCTCGTCTTTGCCGGAGCGACTCGTTTTCGTACGGAAGTGCTGTCGACCTCGGTATTTCTGGAATTGAGTGTTGGGCAGCTGGATGCGGCTGTGGCTGTGTCGCTGATGATGGTAGCGATGGCCGTTTGTGTCCTGCTGATCCTTCGCTGGCTGGGAACGGGACTTTCGTCATGATTGAGCTGCAGGGTGTCTCGATAAGCACGGGATCATGGCAATTGCAGGACGTCTCCTTCCGAGTGGAGCGGGGGCAGTATGCGGTTGTTATGGGAAAGACCGGGATTGGCAAGACCAGCATTCTTGAGTGCATTTGTGGTCTGCGATCTGTGGTGGCGGGGCGAATACTGATCAGTGGTGTGGATGTGACAGGATGGTCTCCTGCGGACCGCAGCATCGGTTATACGCCTCAGGATCTGGCGCTGTTTCCGACGCTGACAGTTCGCCAGCATCTGGAATTCGCGATGCAGATTCGTCGGTACCCGCGTAAGAAAATTGCTGATCGCGTGACGGAGTTGGCGGACCTGCTGCAGATTTCGCACCTGTTGTCTCGTGGTATCAGGGGGTTGAGCGGTGGTGAGTCCCAGCGAGTGGCACTGGGGCGGGCATTGTCGGCCGAGCCGGCCTTACTGCTGCTGGACGAGCCTGTCAGTGCGCTGGATTCAAAGACTCGCCAGGCAACTCAGAAAATGCTGAAAACATTAAACGAAGTCACAGGTGTTACGGTGCTGCATATCACACATAACCGTGACGAAGCCATCGCTCTTGCCGACATCTGTTTCGAAATCGGGAAGGATGACGATCGGGGGCGGGTTTCGATTCGAACAATCAATCTGCGGGAGGGATCGCGGGCGGAGTCTGACCATTCCTGACTGACGAAACCGCCGGAGTTCAAAAACGTGCCTGGGGGCCGGCGGCACCAGGTGTGGAATCACTGAGACGGACAGCATCAGGCAGAAGTTAACCGGCAGAATCTGCCGGAGTTTCTGCGTATGGGAACAGGGTGTTACGGGCAGCAGATGTGGCGGAAACCCCGAATTCGGTGGTAAAAGCGTTTGAAAGCTGTGGCGAAGACGTTGGGCGGGGCCTGCCGGGAATCGCGACGTCAGATGCAGGGCGGGCTGTAGCGACGGATCCTTCTTTGACGATAAACCAGTAACAGGTCAGCGCCGGTGAATGGTTCATCGATCATGTCGAATCAGCGATCATCGGTTTGCAGAACCTGCGGAAGCGGAAGACTATGGATCCGGCCCAGCAGATTCAGGAATTGACTCAGCGCATCGCGTTACTTGAAGAAGAGTTGATGAGGGCTCAGCGTTTGAGTTCTGTCGGAGCTCTTGCTTCATCGATTACGCATGAGTTCAATAATATTCTGACAACCGTCATTAATTACGCAAAAATGGGGCTTCGTCATCCCGATGAGGCGACTCGGACCAAATCCTTTGACAGGATCCTTTCTGCATCTCAGCGAGCCGCCAGGATCACCACGGGGATGCTGTCGTATGCGCGAACGACATCCGGAAGGATTGAGCCTGCGGATCTGAAGCGGTTGCTGGAGGACGTGCTGGTGCTGGTGCAGAAGGATCTGCAGATGCATCGGATCGCCGTGGATCTGCAGGCACCTGCGAGTGTCTGGGCGCTGGCGAATTCCAGTCAGGTCCAGCAACTGCTGATGAACCTGATTGTGAATGCGCGTCAGGCGATGAAGGAGAACGGGCGACTGCGTCTGATTGTCCGGGACAATGCCGCCGAGGGTTGGGCAGAGATTGTCGTGACGGACTCGGGCTGTGGGATTCCCCAGGACAAGCTTCCGCACATTTTTGATTCGTTCTACACGACAAAGAAGCCGGATGATCGTGGACAGGGCGGAACCGGACTTGGGCTGGCGCTGTGTCGTCGCATTGTTGAAGCGCACAAGGGGCGAATTCGGGTGGAAAGTGAACCTGGACGCGGCACGACATTCACGCTGAAACTTCCGCGCAGCGATTCGCCGGCCGGATTTGTGACGACGTTGCAGCAGACACCGGTCGCTGCCCGCTGACGGGGGCTGACCTGAATACTAACCCGCAGCGCCAGCAAGGCAATTCAGCGATTCCTGTCTGTTGCACGGCAGCCCGATACTGTTTGGCTGGTTTGCGTGGTGGATGTAGGAGGCGGATTTGGGGCCTTGCTGGCGCTGCGGGTTAGTGTGGGGAGGAGAGTGTCGGGTGAATCGAGCACGTCCGCAGGAAGGTCTGCTGCCAGATCCACTGGCATTCTTTCTGACGTGGCCGACGTATGGCACATGGTTGCCGGGAGATGCACGAGGCTGGGTACTCTATTCTGTCGGAAATCAGCACCCGGATGAGTTCCGTCAACATATTGCAGAAATGCGAATGACCGAAGATGCCTGTCGACTTGACGCCGAGCAACGCAGGCTCGTAGAGACTACCGTCACACGGCATTGTGAGATTCGCGACTGGGAACTGTTCGCGGTGAACTGCCGGTCCAATCACCTGCATGTCGTCTTCAACGGCAATTTGCATCCGGACGTCATGCGGACGCAGTTCAAGGCCTGGTGTACTCGGCGTTTAAAAGAGCGAGACATCGCTCGCGGCGTGACGTTGGCTGAAGTCCGCCAGAAGTGGTGGGCCGAACGCGGCAGTTGTCGTTACATCAATGACGAAGTCAGCCTTGAAGCAGCACGGCTTTACGTTCGAGATGCCCAGGACCACCCCCACAAATACTAACCCGCAGCGCCAGCAAGGCCTTTCAGCGATTCCTGCCTGCCGTCCTGCCTGCCTGCACGGCAGACCGATACTGTTCGGCTGGTGGCGGATGTGGGAGGCGGATTTTGGGGCCTTGCTGGCGCTGCGGGTTGGTGTGGGATGATGCTTACAGGCTGTGAATTTACCTTCTCAGTCAATGAGCTACCCTGGTTCCAAGTTATTGTCGGAAGAACAGGGCATTGCGATCGGCGGCCCGTCTTGCGCAACCGGCGGCGCCGATGAAACCGGCATCGCCGCCGAGTGATGCGTAGTCGATGGTTGTCTTTGCTGCCAGAGTTGGAAACGTGCGGGTTTGA
>CAIQIE010000392.1 GCA_903871805.1 uncultured Planctomycetaceae bacterium
CGGCGTGTTTCATGGATTTGCCGGTGTCCGTGAAATAGCTGTAGACAACGTGAATGCGTGAATCTGCGGACTGTATCACGCAGGGGTAGTGATAGGAGCCGGCGGGTTGATCTTCCAGATGGCGTGTGGCGGACCATGTGATGCCTTCATCTGTCGAGAGGCTGATGGCGAGTCGATTGCGGCCGGATGTTGTGTCGTTGTACACCAGTGCCCAGTGTCCATTCTGCAGGCGAACGCCATCAAGGCCGGAGCCGGGGTTTGCCAATTCAGAACTGTAAACTGGTCCCCACGAGACTCCCTCATCAGTCGACTCAGCAACACGAATTCGCTGGGTGAAGCCGTTTTCACGCATGTAGGCCACGAGAGTTCCGTTGTTTCGTCGGAGGACAGCAGGTTGAATTGCTCCGAAGCCCAGGAGCGGCTTTCCGGCAAACCAGGAGAGGCCCCCGTCATCACTGATCGCCATGATCGAGAGGGAGAATGTGTCGGTATAAAGCGGCAGAAGAATTCGTCCGGAGGGAAGCACTGTGGGTTTGCAGCGAGGCTGCCAGCCAAGTCTCTGGTAGAGTTTCTGGCTGAGTTTCTCGCGAGCTTCGGAAATGGACTTCTGGCTGCTCTCCGGAAGGGCGGGCAGAGCAGCGACTTGTTGATCCAGGGCAGCGATAGCGGCTGTTGAAAAATCGTCAGGTTTCAGGAGGAGAGTTTGATCGGAATCCCAGACAATTGGGCCATCATTCGTCGGTATTCTGCTGATTTTCGCGTGTGTCACACAGGATTCCCACGAGTTTGCGATAACGACGGGCCAGAACAGAAACAGGTGTCCCTGGGAATTGGTCATGAGGGCGGTGTTGCAGTCCGGAAATCCAGGCGTATCGTGCATCAGAAAAGCCTCACTCCAGCTCGTCGAGCCTTTCTTCAGACGGGCTCCCCAGACAGCGACGTCGTCGGCTGATCGCTCACCACTGCCGCGGTACCAGGACACCACAAGATCCCCGTTTTTCAGTTCAGCGATTCCTGGTGCATGATTGTGCTGGGGGTGTAGAGGAAACACAAGTTCGCTGGCGAATTCAGGCAGTTGCGAAACGGGCGTCTGGGCAGTCACGACAGCAGGTGTCAGGAGCAGCAACAGCAGCAATCGTGCAATATTCATGAATGCTCTTTTCTACTTTGGAAGCTGGTTAGAGTATTCGACAATCTGTATCAGCCTGTTGAAAATCGATCGTCATCCCCGGTCTGGTGGGAATCCATGGTCGGTATTCTCAAAAATCGCGGGATTCCTGCCTGCGTAAAAATGACGTGCCTGGGGCCGGCAAAGCAAGCCAAAATTTTCAGCAGGCTGGTTGGCCGGACGCCGGGGACTGGATTGGTTTTGCGAACCGCAAGCGCTGTACATGGGGAGTGCAGGGGACCGATTCCAGAGGACCCGTGTCTGGGATTCTGTGTGATTCCGTGAATGCTGTCTATGCAGCGGCGGGCCAGTACGGGCCGTGGACTGAGAAAGGCCTGGGGGAGGGGGCCATGGTTCTGATGCATCGTGATCAGTGAACGACAATCTGGACCATGTATCGCCACAGGGTCTCTTCGCTTTCCGAAAGCCTGCGGGATGAAAAATTTCCGCCAGGACTCTCCAGGAATCCCCCAGGGGAATCGGTTGCGCACCCAGCCCCAAATGTTTGGGATTGAAGAAAAATTTCGGCGAGTGTCTTTTTTTTTGCGACAGTCAAATCAACAATCACTGCCACCGGGTACTTCGCAGGAGAAGTTTCCCCTATTTTGATATTATCGCTTGTCATTCAGGAGACTGGTATGCGTCCCACTCGGCGTCATTCACAAGGCTTCACACTGATTGAGTTGCTGGTCGTGATTGCGATCATTGCAATTCTGGTTGCTCTGCTGCTGCCGGCTGTTCAGCAGGCACGAGAAGCGGCACGTCGGACACAGTGCAAGAACAATTTGAAGCAGATTGCGCTGGCCGTACATAATTATCACGATACAGCAGACATGTTTCCCCCCGGATACATTGCAGCCCCGCCGAACCAGTCAACTCGGTCCCTGTACACGATGATTCTTCCCTACATCGAGCAGGCCAACCTTTACCAGCAGATCGACACCGCAATTCCGATGTTCAATGGCCCGACCGGCTATGACGCGGTCAAGCAGGCACAGAATGTGGCTGCGGCTGCGACGGTGATACCGGCATTTCTGTGTCCTTCAAGCCCAGGTCCAACGACGGATGATTATTTGTATCCGGCGGGTGCCTTTGGTGGTGGCTTTCCGGCAGCGAACTGCACATGGAAGGGCGGTCGAACGGACTACGGCGGGACGACGGGGATTCGCGGGACATTCGCCAACCTTGCGTACAACAACAATGCTGGTGCCGACCGCGAAGGCGTCTTTGTGGCAGCGGGACTTGGGGGAGGTACCAGTAAGATGCGCGATTTGACAGATGGGACATCCAACACGTTTTTGATGGGTGAACGTACCGGCGGAGTTAAGATTTACTACAAGAGCAATCCAGCCGTTGGTTTGCCGGCGATTCTGGGGCAGACAAATGGTGGATCATGGCCAGATGCACTCGTCTTCGAAAACTGGCTGCAGGGTTCGCTGTACGATGGTACAGGCAACGGTGGTCCATGTGCGATGTGTACCAATATGCGAGGCAATGGTTTCCACAGTTTTCACACAGGTGGCTGCCAGTTTGCAATGTGTGATGGCTCGGTGAGGTTTGTCAGCGAAAACATTTCGCAGTCCACCTTTGCGGCTCTGGTCACTCGCAAGAAGGGCGAAATTGTCGGCGACTTCTGAGCATTTGCGGGGAGTACGGGCAGAAGCTTAGCAGGACAATCTGCGTCAGCACAATTCGCGGTCTGTCACCAGGCCGCGAATTTCTTTTTACAGTTTTGTTTTCGCAGGTTTTATCACGTTTTTTGCCAATGGACGATGGGGTTATGAAAGTCACAATGCAAACGTTTTTCGCAATGGCATTATTGGTACTGATCATGGGATGCGGTGGTTCGGATGCCAATCGCAAGGCGACTTTTCCGGTGAAGGGGAAGGTGACTGTCGACGGCAAAGCACCGGGTTCCGGAATTCAGATCGAATGTCATCCTGTCGCAGGTCTGGACACACAGAATCCAACGGTATCACGAACCGAGTGCGATGCCGAGGGGAGTTTTAGTATTTCGACCTATACGGCTGGTGATGGCGTGCCAGCAGGAGATTATATACTGACATTTGTGTGGCAGGAATTTAATATTATGTCACGAAATTATGGTGGTCCAGACAAATTGAAAGGGCGTTATGCCGATGCGGCGAAGTCGACGATAAAGGTGACCGTAAAGAGTGAGGGCGAGACCGATCTGGGCGAGATCGCTCTGGTTACCAAATGACGACAGAGTGTGCTGTTTCGATATTGCTGATGATTTGTTTTGCGTTTTCTGATTTGTACAGGAAAGTTCTATGTTGTTCCGAAGTGTGCGTCTGTTGGCGTTGATGTTTTCGCTCTGCGTTTGCTGCTGTTTTCAGACGACCGCTGCAGCGGACGAGGTAACGACGACTTCTGAGATTCCTCAGGAGATCTTTCAGTTTATGGAGAGGGCAGAGCCTGACTTTGGCTGGAAGAAGCTGGACACGGTGGAGGCTGCTGGAAATCGGGTCCATCGGCTGGAATTGACTTCGCAGAAGTGGCAAAACATCGTCTGGAAGCACGCGCTGATTGTGTATGAGCCGAAGCAGCTGGTTCATAAAGAGCACATGCTGTTGTTTGTTACAGGGGGCAGCATTGGAAAAGTGCCTCAGGGAAAAGATCTGGCGATGGGTATCGCTCTGGCGAACGCCTGCGGAGCCCGGGTGGCGACTCTACATCAGGTTCCCAATCAGCCGTTGATGGGAGACAGGGTCGAGGACGACTTGATCACGGAAACGTGGTTACGGTATCTGGAATCAGGAGACGCGAGCTGGCCGCTGCTGTTTCCGATGGCCAAGAGTGCGGTCAAGGCGATGGATGCGCTGCAGGAATTCTGCAAATCAGAGTTCGAGCAGCCAGTGGGATCGTTTGTGATCAGTGGTGCATCAAAGCGGGGCTGGACGAGCTGGCTCACGCCGGTTGTCGACAAGCGAATCGTCGCCACGGCCCCGATTGTGATTGACGTGCTGAATTTCCCGGCTCAGATGAATCATCAGAAGAAGACCTGGGGATTCTACAGCGAGCAAATTGAGGACTACACAAACAAGGGACTGGTGCGCGAGGACGGAATTGCCCGGGAAGGCCGGGAAGCACAGCTTTGGCGAATGATGGACCCGTATACCTACAGGTCTCGTCTGGACCTGCCCAAGTTGATTGTTGTCGGGGCGAACGACCGGTACTGGACCGTGGATGCTATGAATCAGTACTGGGACGATCTGTCCGGTCTGAAGCATATTCACCGAGCGCCGAATGCGGGGCATGGTCTGGATGATGGTCGGGACTACGCGTTGGGAACAATTGCCGTATTTTTCCGACACACGGCCAATGGAAAAGAATTACCGGAGTTTTCCTGGGAGCCTCGGGTGACAGAAGCGAAGGTTGGACTGAGTATGAAACCATCGGGGACACCGCTGGCGGTGCGTCTCTGGACTGCTCGCTCGGAGTCAAATGATTTTCGTGAATCCAAATGGACGTCGGAAGACATCTCGGGCAGTGCAGGGCAGTACGAAGCGGCGGCTGCGAAGACGGGGGCGGAACGCGTCGCAGTCTTTGGTGAAGCCCAGTATGAATATGAAGGGCTGAAGTATTCCCTGTCGACACTGGTCTTCTGGAAATAGGGATAGTCCGAAATCAGTTTGCGATAGCAAAGCCCGGCTGGACAGATTCCAGCCGGGCTTTTTTGTTGGTGGGGAACCGCGGTGATTGAGAATCAGCGGAGAATGTGAGCAACGCAGCCGGGTGAGTCGTGGGGCATTGAGTGTTGGCGATGAGTGACAGGTGCACTGGGGCAAGGAGATTGCGGAAACGGGAACGACCATAGAAATCGTGGCTGGTGGGAAAATCCTGTCATCCTGCATGTTGGGGCCCGGAAGACTGCTAATTTGCAGAGGAATCCGTCAGACTCCGGTCAGCAGCCATGATGTGAGACTGTTGTGGCATCCGGAATAGAGTCGGTGACTGACGGTCTAAGTGAAGGGGCAGGGGGGATCACGATGAGAATCAGGTGGGCGATTTTGGGCGTGCTGATCCTGCAGTGCATTCCCGCGGGGGCTCAGCAGTCTCTTTCAGAACGGGAACGGGCGCGGGTTGAGACGATTCAGCGAATTTCCCCCTCTGTTGTGTGTGTGATGTCCAGCAGCGGGGATGGCGGGGGATCGGGAGTTCTGATTTCGGCAGACGGGCTGTGTATCAGCAACTACCATGTGACCTCGGGATCCGGAAACTTCATGAAGTGCGGATTGAACGATGGCCGTGTCTATGATGCTGTCATTATGGGGATTGATCCGACTGGTGACGTGGCCCTGATTCAGTTGCTGGGGCGGACGGACTTTTCGTTTGCCCGGGCTGGCAACAGTGACTTTGTCAAAACGGGTGACGAAGTGATGGCCCTTGGAAATCCGTTTCTGCTGGCTTCCGATTTTTCGCCTACGGTGACGTATGGAATTGTCAGTGGTGTGCATCGGTATCAGTATCCGGCCAACACATTTCTGGAGTACACAGACTGTATACAGATCGATGCGTCGATCAACCCAGGCAACTCGGGTGGCCCGTTGTTTGATATATCCGGGACGTGGATCGGGATTAACGGCCGGGCGTCGTTTGAAAAGCGTGGCCGGGTGAATTCCGGGGCTGCCTATGCGATTTCCGTGAATCAGGTGCTGCGTTTTGTGGATCATCTCAGGGCAGGGCTGATCGTAGATCACGGGCGGACGGAGTTTACCGTGGAAACCTCGGACGCGGATGAGGTGCGGATCAGTCAGGTTTCTGAGTTGTCGGAAGCATGGAGGCGTGGACTTCGCCCTGGTGCGGTGCTGCTATCCTTCGCCGGGCGTCAGCTGACGTCTGCCAATGAATTTCAGAACATTCTGGGAACATTTCCTGAGGGCACACGTCTGCCATTTTCCTGGCGTGATGACGGCGGAGTGCATTCAGCAACGGTGAGGCTGGGCCCCCTGCACTCTTTTCAGAAGGCACCAGAGTTGCCGGCAGAGCGTCGCCCTCCCCGTCCTGACCAGGAGCAGCCGGATTCTGGTGAAACGCCTGCCGTTGCCGAGGACGAGTTGCCGGAAGAGATCCGAAAGCTTTTTGTGGAGAAAGACGGGTTTTGCAATTTTTACTTTAATGAGCAGCAGCGTTTAAAGCGGATCAAACCGCTCCGGGTGCGGACAGAATCTGTTGGATCGCCGGAGGCAACGTGGAAGGTTCGTTTTGAGATGGAGGGGACAACTCCGGCGGTTACCGGCGAACTGGCGATTGGCCCAAAAACCATCGGCATGAAACTGGGTGATACAGCCTGGCTGCAGCAGGTCGGTGATCCGAAGGCTGAGGAAGAACCTCCGGGGATGGCGGGGCTGCTGATTGCCATGAACCAGTTGCGTCGGCTGTTTAGCGCCGACACGGCAGCATTTGGGGAGATAACAGCCTTCGGTTCGACGGTGCATTTGCCGCTGGCCAGGGAGCTGCAAATCCTGCTCAGCCGTGAGGGGATCAGAACTGGCCGATGGTATTTTGAGGAAGAAGAAGTCCTTCCGGTTGCGCTGGACCTGGAATATGAAACCGGAATCGACGAGGTCCGATTGGTGTTTGAAAACTGGAAAGACTGGTCCGGTGTGGTGTTTCCGGAGCGGATCGGCATTGTGAATTCCACAACAGAAGAAATCTCCTGGCTGCGAGTATCTGATGCCGTCCGGCAGGACTGACACGAGCGGATATCAAGGGGACATTGGCCAGAAGTTCCTCTGAATCATGTGCAGACGAGAGGCCAGTTCGGTGGCTCCTGAGCGGAGAACCGGGTTCAGAGCGGCGAGGGCAACCGGGGGGCCTGAAAGTGAATGGAGAGCAGACAATGAGCAGAATTCAGGCGTGTGTATTTTTGATGCTGAGTGCCTGTTTGAGTGACGTCGTCCATGGGCAGTCGGTCTCTGAAAAGATCCCTGCTGATCCGCAGGCGGTGATTGTGAAGCTGTTTGGAGCTGGCGTCGGGAACCTCGATTCCTATGGTACGGGAGTTCTGGTTTCAAAGGCGGGGCACGTGATCACCGTCGCGAATCACCTGGTCAGTACCGGATTTTTAACGGCAGTCACGCTGGATGGGCGTCGATTCTCGGCCGAGACGATTGCGACAAGTACTGAGTTTGACCTTGCGTTGCTGAAGTTGAAAACAGACGGTGACGAAGAGTTTCCGTTTATGGATCCAGCCCTGGCGAAGGACGTGGCCCCGGGAACCCCGATTTTGGCGTATAGCAATATGTTCCGGGTCGCTGTTGGAAATGAGCCTGTGTCGGTGGTGCATGGCGTGATTTCGGCATCGATTCCCCTTGAAGCAACTCAGGGCCGCTGGAAGTTCCCGGTTAAAAGTCCGGTCTGGCTGATTGACGCCATCACCAATAACTCGGGGGCAGCCGGAGGCCTGTTGACGGACGAGTCGGGAGCACCGATTGGTCTGATTGGTCGTGAGATTCGGCAGGCGTCAAGTCGCACATGGGTCAACTATGCGGTTCCCATGACAGTGCTGAAGCCAGTGATCGCGGGGATGCTGGAGGGGCGCAAGCTGGAGACCCGGCCGCGGGATGCAGATCTGACGGCGATGCTGACAGACCAGGAAATGACAACGCGATACGGACTGACGCTGCTTCCGAGCGTTATCGAGCGGACGCCCGCTTATGTGGACGCGGTCGTTCCGGAATCGCCGGCTGGGCGAGCTGGTTTTCGCCGGGGTGACCTGATCCTGCTGATCGGGGATTCGGTGATCACGAGTGTGACGGACGTCCAAAAGCGGATGGCCGAATACCGTCCCGGGCAGAAAATGTCGTTCACTGTGGACCGTGACAAAGAGTTAATTGCGCTGGACCTGACGGCAGGGCAAGGCGGCAATGGGCGATGACGTGGCTGGTGCGGGAATGAGTTTCGGAGAAGCCAGCCTTCGGGGATTCACCGCAGCCAATTTTGCGGCGGTGGAAATGTTGAGTTGGCTGGCGGGCGTTCTGCTGTCGAGGGGCGAGTCCGAATCACGGCAGAGAGGCTTCTGGTGAGCGGGCCTGGCGGAGCCTGCTGAGACCCCGCGAATTGGCGTCTGTGTGACGAGTCCGGGAAAAATCGCGGGCTGTTTTTGGGTACCCCCAACGTCCGATAATGTCCGTTATGTTAAGTTAATCTCAAAAATCGCCGTAAATTCGGGGGCCTGTTTGGACGATTGCCCAATTTCTGCAGAGGCCGAGACGGTATCTGGCTGATTCGTTGCACCTGCATCGGCATGACTGAAAGCCGCCATTGCGAAGGAGCATTTGAAAGTCAGGTGGTCTCGTCGCGAACTCATTTGTCTTTCCCCGAATCACGGGCTTTTACAAGGACAGAAATCCGGCCGATTTCACAGGCGGCTCAGTCGAGTTCTCAGAGTGCGATCCAGCTGATCGAGTGAGATTCCTGCTCGGTTGAGTTGCCGCAGGATTCGGTCATCCAGAAGCGTGTTCACGTCGGTACCGGGATCCGGATCGCGATTCAGGCCCATGGCATCTGCGTGCCAGTCTTCCAGGACACGGCGAATGACGGCTGGGGGAACGCCGGTGAGGTAGTCGCGGGAGCGGCTGACAATATCAGAACGCTGGTTATAGATTCCGGCGATTTCGGACAGCAGAGCAGTGTCGGCAGACGAAATTTCGGCTGGCGTTACGCTCGCTGGTCTGCCCTGTTCCGAGTCTTCGTTCTGTGTGCTGGTTTTCTTATTTGGAGAGGTGGTTGCTGATCGCAGGAACCCGACGAGCACCCCTTCAAGATTTTCCGGTACAGCATCCTGCAGGTCCCCGAGGAGTTTCTGCTTTTGTTCGGGAGTGGTCTTGTCAAGGGCTTCGACGGCTCGCTTTGTCAGATCATCGCGCAGTTGTGCCGGAAGTTGTTCAAGAATGTCGCTGAGCGTGGGTGTGTTTTCCGAGGCATTATCCGGAGATGTCGTGGAGTTTTTGCGAGCGGGTGTTTTGGTGGGCTCCGTGCTGCCACGGACGAGGCTTCCGAGGTCAAATCCCGAGTCACTTTCCAGCCAGCTCTGATCAGAACCTGAATGAAAGTCCTTTGGTGAGGCTGGCTTTGCACCGGCCAGTTCGTCGGTGACGGGTTGCAGATTCTGGTTAAACCGCTCAATCACATGCTGAACGTCACTCACAGAATGCTCCGGAACCAGTTTCAGCAGGAACTGAGAGTGGCTCAGGATGATGGCGGCTCCGTATCCTGACCATGTTTTCCCGACGATTTCTCGCATGGCTGGGGAGATGGTGATTAGAAAGTACATCACCGTCATGCAGAAGATGATGCCCTTCACCAGCCCCAGAAGACCTCCAAGATGCCGATCGAATTCAATCAGATTGATCTTTTCGAGCCATCCCTCAACAACACCTGCAGCGACAAAAGCTGCTCCACAGAGTCCCACGTAGATTACCAGCATGGCAACCCATTGTTTCAGAGGGGGCTCTACGGGAATAAGTGGCTCAATTGCCGGAGAGAGCGCCCCGGAGAACTTGAAGCAGAGCAGCAGAGCGACAGCCCATGCCAGCTGTGACATCAACCCGCGAGCCGCGCCACGTACGGCGCAAAAGAGCAAGACCCCAAGAACAATGAGATCAAGAATCTGAGAGGAGTTCATCGTTCGTCTTCCCTGATCACGGCCAATCCGCGTCCACAATCAAGGAGTATAGGCGGGTTGCGGTCTTCGGGAGAATAGCGATTCCTGAATTGATTTTTCTGATATTTCAGATCCATCTGGAAGTCGCAGCATCATTCGAGAGAAACCGCGGGGCTGCGATGGAATCCAATTGACAGGCCCTGCAGAGGAAGGGCGAGGGGCAACGGGCAACGGGGAAGGAGGAAGGAGGAAGGAGGAAGGAGGAAGGAGGAAGGAGCACGAGCACGAGCACGAGCACGAGCAAACGAGCAAACGAGCAAACGAGCAAACGAGCAAACGAGCAAACGAATTATGGCGTTTGGGGGGGCGTTTGGGGGCCTCGCTGGCGCTTCGGGTTAGTGTTTTTATGACTCAGCACAAGGTAAATCGGACAGTGCGTGACGTCAGCACTTTTCGCAGGGCCCGCGGTCGGGAGTGTTTCTAGAACTGTCGTCGGCTGTCCAGCAGCAGGGTTACGGGCCCATCATTCAGAAGCCTGACATCCATATGCGCCTGAAAGGTCCCGGTTTCCACGTTTACGCGGAGTCCCCGGAGTTCGGCGACCATGTTTTTGTACAGGGGCACGGCGGCTTCCGGCCTTGCGGCTTCGACAAAACTGGGTCGACGCCCTTTGCGACAGTCACCGTAAAGGGTGAACTGGCTGACGAGAAGTACTGAGCCACCGACATCACTGAGTCCGAGGTTCATTTTTCCGTCAGCGTCTTCGAAGACTCTCAGCCCGGCGATTTTTCCAGCCATCCAGACCACATCTTCCTCGGTATCATCGCCGGCAATTCCAAGCAGGACCAGGAATCCTCGCTGAATCTGCCCCACGACGATTCCATCGACCGTAACGGAGGCTTCAGAAACGCGTTGGACGACGGCGCGCATGTCAGTAAACTCCGAGTTGCAGGCTAAAAAGAGGTATCAAAAGGCACGTCAGTATCACCGCAAATGGAATTTGGTGAAAGACTGCGAGAATCCTTCGCAGAACCAGCCACGGTGGACCATTGCCTCAGGAATTCCGGAATCGATCGGCGGCGAAGCCCTCAAGCGGAATGGGGGATGAGTTGCCCAGAATCAATTGACTGAGAATCAGTGCAGTTCCGGGTGACATCTGCAGTCCAGCTCGAAAATGCCCGGCACCGATCCAGAGATTGTCAAAGCCCGAAACGCTTCCCAAAAGCGGCAGTTCATCGGGGGATCCGGGACGCAGACCAGACCATGTTCTGGCAATTTCGGCATCTCTGAGTTCCGGGACGAGTGAGGTGGCAAAGTCGAGCAGCCCGCTGACACCTTCTGCAGTGTTTGCCTTGTGAAATCCCACGTCTTCTTCGGTGGAACCGATGAGAATCAGGCCGTCTGTTCTGGGGACAAGGTAACGTCGACCTACTTCAATGACACACTCAAACGGCAGTCTGGCCACCTGCAACTGCACAATCTGGCCTCGAATGGGTTTGACCGGGATGGGGACTCCCAGTTCTGCCATAATCCCGGCGGTCCAGGCTCCGGCAGTCAGACAGATCCGTGGGCAAGTGAACTGGTCCGCGGGAGTCCGCACGGAATGAATCCGCTCACCGTGGACGGTAAACTTCAGGGTTCCCGCCTGTTCACGAAATTGCACGCCGGCCAGTTCGCAGGCGATTCGAAGGGCTTTCAGGTGACGTGGATTTCGGACCTGCGCGAACTGCGGCAGAAAGATGGCAGCTGCATCACTTTTATTCAGCCCCGGCACATGATCGTTCAATTGCGACCCGGACAGGACAGACGCATTCGTGCCGTCTTTTCTCCACTGCCCTGCAGCGGCTTCTGCTGCAGCATGGGACGAAAAAAGCAGTACAGAGCCACAGACTCGATATCCATTATCGATGCCGGACAGTTCCTGCAGGTCTGCGGCAAATTTTGGCCAGAGCGAGTGGCTGAGTGACCGCAGGCGTGCCTCGGGAGATGTCGAGAGCTGGACGTTGCCGGGAGGAAGCATCCCGGCACCAGCCCATGAGGCTTCCCGTCCGGTCTCTGAGCGATCGAGGACAAGAACGGAAGCTCCTTCGCGAGCGAGGAGGAGCGCGGTGGTGAGTCCGGTGACGCCACCACCAGCGATCAGGATATCCGGTTGCGAGAGAGGCATTCGGGAGTTCTGCCATGCATCTGGTCAAACCAGAATACAGATTTGAAAATGGAACGGGACGGGTGGAACAGCGTCAAAGCGGAGTGCTACTTGTTCGCCAGACAATACAGAAATTCTTTTCGAGCCGGTCCATCGCCTTTGGACGTGCGGACGAACAGTTGCCCATCCGTGGCAACCATCGATGCGAAGCCTGAGTCTCCAAGTTGATTCCGGGCAAGAAGTTCATACTTTTCCGGCGTGGCTTTGATGACCCATGTGGTACCGGCTTCGTTGGTTGCCAGGATGGTGTCGCCGACAAGGAGCGGAGAGGAAGAGACAGGCCCTTTGAGTCTCTGTTTCCACATTTCTTCCCCGGTTTTCGCATTCCAGCAGTAGAAAACGCCCTGGTCACTGAAAGCATACACATAGCCATTTTTCACAAGCAGGGACTGTTCGTAGCACTTTACTTTGTTCTTCCATACAACACCCGATCCATCGGCTCGGACTGCCACGGTTTCGGCATCCGGATATCCGCCGCTGGCGAACACAAGACCATCTTCCCAGATGCAGGTTCCGCAGGTGGCCATGGTCAGGCATGGCGTGTTCCAGAGAGGTTCGCCGCTGGCCGGGTCATAGGAAGCAATCATGTTGGTGCCGCTGAGCAGCATTTGATCTTTTCCATTGATGGTCGCGACAATTGGAGACCCCCAGTTCAGCATGAGCGGCCGTTCTCTGGACCACGCGGTGCTGCCATCGGCCACATTCAGAGCCCTGATCCATGCGACGGTGTCAGAGTCCGCAGAGACAATCAGGGTGTCTTTGTAAACGGTGGGTGAGGAAGCGTAACCATATTCATAGGCCCTTGGCCGGAAGTTCCCGGCATCAATACGCCAGACGACCTTGCCCTGGAAATCCAGAGCAACGACTTCAATTTTTTCATGATGGCAGAACGTGGCAAAGATCAGGCTGCCATTGGTCGCTGCTGTGGAAGAGGCATGTGTGTTTTTGGGGTGCAGTGTTGGAAATCCGCCCTGACTGATCGGTGTCAGCCAGAGTTGTTTCCCGGTTTTACGATCAAATGCGACGACGCCCTGTGTTTCTGAGGATTCATCGGCAGTGCAGACCACGACAAGTTCACCAACCACGATTGGGGAAGAGTGGCCTCGCCCTGGAACTTCGGCCTGCCAGACCACATTCGTGGTTTCATCCCATTTGGTTGGAACATTCTGGCCGTCCGCTGCGGTGTTGTTGTGCGATGGGCCTCGCCATTGTGTCCAGTCTGAAGCGGAAGCCTGAGAGGTGAAGGCGAGAAGAAGAGCAATGGTCAGACAGTTCAGTTTCCGCAAGAGCATGACGACATCCTGATTCTGGTGAACGATAGGTCGATCCTCACTGAAGTTTGGGGATCACGACCAGCACGTCAAGTGCAGTTCCGAATCAGGCAAACCGCGGCTGAGCCTTGCCTGGTTTGGAGAAACGTTTTTCCGGGTGTGCTTTTTACGGAACCGCAGCGAAACACCGGCAGTGCATACAGGGCCTGGGCAGCCGTGCCGCCGGGTTCTGAAGCTGGGGATGGATCGGCCCCGCGGGCGGACGCAGGTGTCGACTCCGCATGATTCTTCCGGGATGTTGTCAAACGGCATCATTTGTTGCCATCGAATTTTCCGCGGGAAGCATGTGATGTCTGGAAGCAGCAGTTGATGCCTGTTGCATGAGATTGGGATGTAGCGAAACCAGCACAGCGCGTCAGATTCAACCGAGCGTCGCGAGTCCTGCAACCTGCGTTGAAGAAACGTGTCGCATCAGGGGAAAAACTGAGCCAGGCTGGCGTGAAAACATGCTTTTTTCCGAACTCAGGGTACCGCGAACTTCCGATGTCCGTTTCATTTCAGCCGATTCCCCCGGGATTATTTTTCGGGAACCTGTTCAAGCGTTTAACGCTGGTGTACCTGGCCAGTCTGTGGCTGTTTTTGGTCAGTGCAGCGCAGGCCGGCGATGCGCCCCGATTGATTGAAGTCAGTGACTCGCGACAGGCGTATTCGGGTCGACTGCTGGCAAAGAACGACGAGTCTGCATGGATCATGAATGAATTTGGTGGAGTTTTGCAGCTGAATGTCAGGAAACTCACGGGCTTTCGTGTGGTTTCCGAGCACTTCCGAACGGCGACAGCTGTTGAGTTTCACCAGAAGCTTCGGCTGGAGATGCCTGAAGATTACGAGATTGCCGAGTCGACTCGTTTCATTGCCATTGCTCCTGCGGGGAAAGCATCTGCCTATGCTTCCTTCCTTGATAAAATCTATCGTGACGTCGCGCATTTTTATCTGGCGCGGGGGATACGAATTTCGGAACCTGCCGTTCCGCTGGTTGTGTTGATTTTCGGTGACCAGTACGAGTTTCGTGCCTATTGTGAAAGAGACAACACGCGGTGGTCCGACGATCTGCGGGGCTATTACTCGCTGCCAACAAATCGGGTCGCGCTGTTTGATGACAGGCTTGGGGAAATCTCGGGGGCAGAAGAGATTGGTTTCGGCAAACAGACGTCGATAGTTACGGGACAACCGAGTAATACATCAAGGCAGCTGAGTGGTGTTTCAGCACGAACCATGGACACATTGATTCATGAGGTCGTGCATCAGATTGGCTTTAACACCGGGGTTCACAGTCGTTTTGGAAGAACTCCGCAGTGGCTGGTTGAAGGACTGGCGATGCATATGGAATCTCCAGTGGCCAGGTCGCCTCGCGCATCGCGGGGTGCAGACAAGACCGAGCTTGTGAATGTCGAGCGACTGGAGTGGTTTCGCAGGGAGTACGCTGAACGGAGGTCCGCAGGAGACATCGCGTCACTGGTTGCTTCCGACGAGCTTTTCAATTCGAATCCATTCGACGCCTACAGTCTTTCCTGGGCGCTTGCCTGTTTCCTTGGGTCTTCTGCGGGCGGTGATCGTGCACATCAATTTACAGAGTATCTTGATCTTCTGAAGACACGTGATGGGATGGATGCCTATCCTGCCAGTGAACGGCTGAGTGATTTTCGGCAATGCTTCGGTGACGTTGCGAAATTTGAAGTGGAGTTTCTGAGGTTCGTCGAGGAACTGGAAATTCCGGCCAGCCCAAAGGTGGTGTTTGCTGAGAACTGATTCGAACTGCTGAGAATTTGCTGCACTGCGGCAGAGACACCCATCGAGCGTTCGGGCCATCAGAAAAGTATCAGAGACAATACAGCGGTGTCGGGTAAAAACGACCGTGAAAGTACGCAGCCGGTCGGCTGCTCTGCTGAAACGGAGACGATGCCGCACTCCCCTGCCCTCGCGGATTCACTGAACTTCGGACAGAGTAGCGTCAAAAACGTTCCCACTTGAGCATTGATTTCGTAGACTGCAGGTGCGTGTCTGGCGTGGTCTGCTGCAGACGCGGGGAGTGCGTGGGAGGTCCCGGTGGAATCGCCCGGGAGTTTCGTCATCCCAGCGCAGCGTCGTGAGAGACTTTTGGTCAGGAAAAAAGTTCACATGGAGGGGCCTTCTCGGTTCTGGATGCTGCTGTTTGATCGCCTTAAAATGCCATCAGCGGAGCCAGTTGTCTCTCAGTTGCCGGCAGTGGCAACAGCAGTGGAGCGTCTGGAAGTCCAGTCTGCGTTCTTTGAGCAGTTTCTGATTCAGAACGTCTGCACGACCGCCGACTTGGGCGACTACTTCGGCGGCGTCGGCCGCTGCGATGCGTTTCGTCAAAGACTGTCGGATAGTGGGCGAGTACTTCGGCAGGTTAATGTCGCAGCAGATGTCGACAGTCCGTTGGCGAAGGAATGCCATTCCCGGCTGCAGTTCCCGGGACTGTCGTCGAAGGATACGGGAACATTGACAGTTTCGTCGTTCGAATCGCCCTCTGCCGAGGACCTGCAGTTGATCGGCGGGGCGGACGTGCTGATGATTTCCGTCGTGCTGCCGGAATGCGATTCTGAACTTGTGGAACGCATCCTGACAGCGGTACAGTCCCTTGCCGCGACCGTGTTTCCTGCTGAAAGCGAACCGGCGTTGCTGGTGACTGCGTTTCGAGGAGTACACTGCCCTGCCCCATCGCCGCTGGAATATGGTCTTGATGAGGGACTGCTCCAGGTTCCGGCGTGGTATCGACATTCAAAAGTGGCTGCTGGTCGATTTCAGACAGTGTGTGGCAGTTTTGATCTGCTGCCTTCGATTCTTGGAATTCTTGCCAGAGGCAGCGGCGAGGCCGTCGCTCCCGAGCACCTGTCTGCGGAAGACGTGGAGCCTGGCTTTAGCGGGACACGACAACTGTTTGCTGCGGAACTGCTGGATATCGTAAATTCCGATCGGATGCTGCGACTGAAGGGAGATGGCTGGACAGGCCTGCGGACACAGCAGTATTTGCTGGTTGTCAATGCTCCCTCGGAGAAGGAGGAATTCGCTGCGGAGGAGCCTCTGCTGCAGCTCTACCTGAAACCGGACGACTACTGGAATGTCAACAACGTGATCGTTTCTTACGGGGAGATCGCCCGCCTGATGCTGGAAGCGAGTGAGAATGCGGAGGATGGTGCCGGGCATTCGGATGTGGATGCGCAGGGGTGATCGGAAAGTCGACAACCGCGATCAGATCATGTCCAGTTTGCGATGTCGGCGGGCTGGTGGTTTTGCACAGCTGGCGCAGATTCCGTGCACTTCCAGTCGATGGCCGCTCATGCGGAAACCATGATCGGAGGAAACTCGTTCCAGCACGGAAGAGATTTCTTCGTTGCGGAATTCCACCAGCTGATTGCATTTTTCGCAGATGAAGTGATCGTGCTGGGGATAGCCGTAGTCATGTTCATAGACTTCCCGGTCATTTGACCGGGCGACCTTGCGAATTAATCCGGCCTTTTCAAGTTCTCTGAGGGTCCGGTAAACCGTGGCACGACTCACTCGCCCGCCGTCGCGTCTTGGCTGAGTCAGTCTGGACACGATTTGGTCTGAGTCGAAGTGTTCGTGGTCAGCAAAGATTTCACGAACAATGGTCTCGCGTTCCTGGGTCAGGCGTTTGCTGCGCGTAGCAAGGAATTCTCGAAACTTCTCTACGGGAGAAACCGTGACTTCATGTCGTATCAGATCTTTGACTGTCGATGGGTCCACAAAAATCCTTCGAAAGACTGATTGCGTGCATCTGTCCGGAAAGTCACCGGAACGGAAACGGTCTTTTGTATGATCACTGCCTTGCCGGGAGTCCTGCCGGGAAAGGCGACTTTACGGCGGGAGTCTGCATCCCGCTGCCGGATTTGAAATTTCCGATCGGACTGATCCGCAAAGTGACTGATCGGAGGCATAGTAACGCAGAAATGCGACTGTTTCAGTCCGAATTCTCCTGAAATTCCCTGGAGTCTCACGACTTTCGACGGTCCCCTGCCCTGTTTTCCCGAGGATGGTGCCGGGGAATTCCGGTTCAGACTTCGGAATTGCCGGATCTGATCCTGCCGATCATACGTTCGAGTGCCTTTTCCAAAAGGTCATCAGAATCATACTCACCGGCTTCAACGGCCTTCCTGATAGCCGCCAGTCTTTCCTGACGAGCGTGTAGGACTTCGTCTCCTGAAGCGTTCTGTGTCGCACGTTCGGATTTGCGTACGGAAGTTTTCCTGCTATTCGCCGTCTGTGGATCCCCCCCATTTTTCCCGCTATTTTCCGCACTGAGCGGAGGGGATTTCTGAGGAGAATGGTCCATGAAAAGCACTCCGTCACAGAGTTCAGGTAAACTGGGGGAAGCAGGAGTTGCTTCAACGACTGGCTACAGGGCTGACTTCCTGGTGATGAATCGGCTGGAATGCTAGGACTATAGAGCGCCCGAGTCCACTGAATCCGGGGAAACACTCGATAAACTGTCCACCGGGCGGCCAATGGAAACACCTCGTGTATCGGTTGATTTCTGCGAAAATGCGATTCCGGAAGCAGCTTGTGGGGAAAAGAATCCATCTGTTTTCGGATTGAAAACTACGTGTATCGATGATTCCGCCCGCTGGCAGTGAATCCAAAGGCCTGGAAAAGCCGGATTGAAATCGCAGAGAGAGTTCGATTGAATTGCAGTTCCGGCCCACACCTGATGGAATCCCCCGGCGGGAATGCCACTGTGCTTTTCCCGTTTGGGACGAATCGTCCCTTTTTTTGACTCAGAATGCGGGTGCAGTAATGACGGGACTTGTTACGGTGATTTCCCGGGCGCTGATGCTCTTTTTCCCGGTGATTCTGTCATCAGTCATGGCAGCGGAGCCGTCGGAGCAATTACAGCAGTGGCTCCAGCAGCGGCCGTTATCGGACGAGGTGCTGTCAGAATTGCTGCAGCAGCAGTTTGCCGAGGAATCTCTGACGGCCGATCAGGCGCAGGTGATCTCGGACATCCTCTGGAGGGCGAGGCTTGAGTATCTGCGGATAGAGCGAAAGCCGGAATTGGATGCGCGGGAAATCGTTCTGGGTGATTTGAAGATGCCATTCTGGTACAAGAGTTTTGGTGAAGCACCAGCGACGGGCAGGCGATTGTTCATTTCGATGCATGGTGGTGGTGGTGCACCGGCAGCGGTGAACGACCAGCAGTATGAAAATCAGAAACGGTTGTACCAGCCTGAAGAAGGCATTTATCTGGTTCCCCGAGCGGCGACCAACACATGGAATCTCTGGCATCAGGGGCACATCGACCAGTTTTTTGAGTCTCTGATTACTGACATGGTGGTCTTCGAAAACGTTGATCCAGACCGTGTGTACTTCATGGGATACTCAGCCGGGGGAGACGGCGTTTATCAGCTGGCCCCTCGCATGGCTGACAGGCTGGCGGCGGCCGCCATGATGGCCGGCCATCCGAACGAGGCGCGACCTGAGGGACTGCGAAATATCGGCTTCACGCTGCACATGGGAGCGGATGACAAAGCCTACAATCGAAACACGATCGCGGCCGACTGGGGGAAACGTCTGGAGCAGCTTCAGAAGGAAGATCCATCCGGTTACGTACACGAGGTGACCTTGCATCCGAACCGAGGGCACTGGATGAATCTTCAGGATGCGGTTGCGGTACCGTGGATGTCGAAATTTCAGAGAACACCATGGCCGAAAAAAGTCGTATGGGTTCAGGATGACGTTGTGCATTCTCGATTCTACTGGCTTCAGACAGATCCCGCGGCAGCAAAAGCGGGAGACGAGGTTGTTGCGGAAGTTGTGGATGGTGTGATTCGGATTTCCCGATGTTCGGCAGAAAAACTCACACTCCTGCTGCATGACGATGTGGTCTCACTGGACGGCACTGTAAAGGTCGTGCTTCCGGATGGTCTGGAAACGGAGCATTCCGTGAAGAGAACTCTGAAAACCATGGCAACCTGCCTTCGTGAACGAAACGACTACAGGAGTATGGCTCGAAGTACGATCGAACTTTCCATTGCAAAATGAGCTGTGCTGACGGAAGAGAGCAAGCTCTTTTCTGTTCGCAGGATGGTCCCCTGGCATGTTGATCAGGTTCGGAGTCTGCGATGTCTGATTTCCAGAACTTTCCTGCGATTGCAGCGGCTGTGGATGACGGCGTGAAACGCAGTCTGCACACGGGCGTTCAGATTTACGTCTCGTTAAACAGCAGAGAAGTACTGAATGCGGCAATGGGTGAGGCGTCGCCTGGCTGTATGATGACGAATTCGCACATGATGCTGTGGCGAAGTGCAGGCAAGCCGGTCACAGCACTGCTGACGCTCAAATTGTTTTCCGAAACGGGGATTTCCCTGCAGACGAAGATTTCAGAGCTGCTGCCAGAAGCGACAGGCTGCGGTGCTGCAACGGTTTTCGACATACTGACTCATCAGGCTGGTTTTCCTCAGGTGGAGACTGGTTGGCCGCAGATGGACTGGGACAGCAGTGTTCGTCAGATTCTAAGTTCGTCAGTGAATCCTGCCGTGGGACGGGCTGCCTATCATCCTCAGAGCAGTTGGTTTGTGCTGGGAGAAATTCTTCGACGGCTGAAACGAACAGCAGAAGGTGCCCTGCCCTCGTTTACCGATCTGCTGCAACGGGAACTGCTGGCCCCTCTCGGAATGAGTCATACATTTTGCGGCATCCCGGAGTCACTGCTGGCGGTGCGGCCCGATCTTTTGCCGCAGTTGTACGACCGGGAGAAAGGTCAGCTGACTCCATCGCCATACAGCACTGTTCCCTGGGTGACTCAGCCTTCACCAGGTGGCAATTTGCGAGGTCCGGTGCAGGAACTGGGGAGATTCTATGAATTCCTGCTCAGGCAGGGGCGTTTGGAAGATGGGACAGAGCTTGTTCCGAGACACCTTGTGGAAGCGATGACTCAACGGCACCGAATCGGGTTATTTGATGACATGCTGCAGCATATTGTGGACTTTGGGCTGGGAGTTCTGTGTGATTCGAAGCAGTACGGCGCAGAGACGGTTCCCTATGGATTTGGAAAATTCTGCAGCACGAGGACTTTTGGTCATGGTGGTTCGCAGTGTTCGATGGCGTTCTGTGATCCGGAAGCAGAATTGGTTGTTGCCTGGTCCACCAATGGATTCTGTGGAGAAGGACAGCATCAGAGACGAAATCGCATGCTGAATGAAGCGGTTTATGCCGATCTGAAGCTTTCGTGACAGACTGCAGTGGAATGAAACAATCAGGGATCATTGTAAGATCCTGTCAGTTGTAATGCTGAAGAAAAGCCGGGGACGTGACTGGCAGCCGGGCTGGCAGGCAGACGGGGTGGGGGCCTTTTCAAGCCGCGCAGTGGAAATCGCCCGGATGCTGGTTTGCTGAACTCTTCATCGTGCACAGGAAAGATTCCTTCAGAGGACGGGGTTCAAGTATGGTCAAAAATTTTCGGAATCGACTAAGGTCCGGGGAAACACTTGTTGGAACGATGCTGACACTGCCATCTGCGGCGGTCGCCGAGATTCTTGCGGACGCCGGCTTTGACTGGTTGTTTGTGGACTGCGAACACGGCTCGATGGACGTGAAGTCCGTCCAGGAAATTGTGCAGGCAGTAGGGCATCGGGTGGCCTGCCTGGTTCGAGTTCCTGAGAGTTCGGAAGGTGATATCAAGCGGATTCTGGACGTCGGAGCCCAGGGCATCATTGTCCCTCAGGTGAATACGGCGTTACAGGCGGCCGACATCGTTCGATACTCTCGATACGCCCCGCAGGGGTGTCGTGGTGTTGGAATTGGTCGGGCTCAGGGTTACGGAGCCCGATTTGCGGACTATGTGGCGACAGCCAACGACGAAGTGGTGGTTGTGGTTCAGGCAGAACATCGGGATGCCGTCACCAATATTCAGCAGATCACAGCCGTTCCGGGAATCGACTGTGTCCTGCTGGGGCCCTACGACCTTTCGGCAAGTTTCAACCGGATGGGACAGATTCACGATCCTGTAGTTGTCCAGGCAATTGAGCATGTGATTCACCACTGCAGGTCGGTGAACATTCCAACGGGATACTTTGGTGTGACGGCGGAGGCTGTTCAGGAGTATGAACGCCGGGGCTGTGGATTGCTGGTGGCTGGTGTGGATGTCGCCTACCTGAGTGGCGGTGCCAACCGCATGATTCGCACCATGCGTGGTCAGTAAACAGCGGATTTTGCAGTGTTTTTTGGGGAAGTAGTGGCCGAATTTTTCCGGACCGTTACCATGCAGGTGGTTTTTAAGACAGACGCAGAGCTTTTGAATAGCACGGAATCGCCATTCAGATTCTGCTGAGGAAAAACATTCAGGTTGCAGCACGGAGGTTGTTCTTTTTTCAGAGGCATCCGTCTGCGAATTCTGTTTGAATTCCATGCTAAGGAGGTGCGGAATGCCACTGAAGACAGAAACTCCTGAAGAACCATCATTGAATCTGACACCCATGATTGATGTGGTGTTTCTCCTGATCATTTTCTTTCTGGTCGGAGCGCGATTCACAAAAACCGCAGACGAACAGCAGTTTGATGTAGACCTTCCGACTGCCGCTCCTGTGCAGACACTCAGCCGTGAGCCCGATCCGCTGATCATCACGGTTCGCCGCGACGGACAGATCTCGCTGGGGGCGGTGGTCGTTCAGGCCGACCAGTTGCAGTCAAGGCTTGTGGCAGCTCGAGAAGCCTACGCCGGGCAGAGCGTGATTATTCGTGGGGATGGCGATGGAAGCTATCAGTCTGTGGTGGACGTGATGAGCCTGTGCCATAAGGCGCAAATTCATCGATTTTCGCTCGCCTTCCAGCCCACGGATTCAGGAAAGTCTCAGACGCCATGAAATCACTGCAGCACTTGGCACAACGCCTGAAACAGGGCGAAACGTTGACGGGGGACGACATTGTCGCACTGATTCTTGTGCTGGCAATGGCACTTTCCATCGCCCATCTCCTGACCATGTTGATTACTCGCTGGGGTGATCGGAACACGGCTCTGAAATCACTGATGGCGTCCCTGTTAATCCACGGAGTCTGTCTTCTGGGACTGGAGGTTTTTGATCCATCGCCCGGCCCCGTCGAGACCAAAAAACCAGTGAACGCCGCTACGGAAGAGTTGCTGACAGAGGCCATTGTGGAGACTTCAGACAACATCCCACTCAGTGGGAATGAGTCTTCTGCTGCAGTGGATCGTCCAAATCAACCAGACATACAGCTGGAGCGATTCGAGCCTGATGCACCGGAGATGGTGGCGCTGGCGACACCTGAACGTATCGCTGTAGAGCAAGAGTTACCGTCCCCCGAAATCAGGGATGTTTCACAATTTCGCCAGCAGCCGATGCATGAACTGGAACAGCCGAAAGACCCGCTTCCAGAGGGCACCCAGCGACAGAATGCCAGCGATCCTGCCGCAGAACTGGTCACCGAATATGAATCACGTCCGGAGAAAATCATCCCGCCACGGCTGCCTGCCGCCGTTCGCACGGAGCAAGCACAGTCGCTGGATTTGGAAGCCGGCCCGACGGATCCCGGTGACTTTCAGGGTGGAGAATTTGAGATAGCAATTCCTGATGTCTCGATTGCCGGCGCCTTATCCGGGATTGTCTCGGGCCTGCAGATTCCAGAGCAACCTGCACCGTTCGACAGCATGCAGCCTCCGTCCAGATCCACAGACCCAGCCGCCATGGACGTTGGGAACGAGGTGCCGTCGGCGGAGTCTCCGGACAAAGCTGTTTTGCCGAGAGGTTTACAGGCGCGATTGCCGCGTATGTTGAGAACGGTTCCCGAACGAATGAATGTGGAGCGTTCCCTGCCCTCTGCTGAGCAGAAACCATCCCTCTCGCTGCCACTGAGCGAGCTTTATGAGGGCAGCGGCCAGAGACCGGGAACGACAGAGTCCGCCGATGCGATTGCTGCTGTCGCAGCAATGTCAGTTCCTGAGTTGCCGGTGATTCGGCGTCCCACTCGACCACCGGAGTTGTATCGTCTGCGTGATCAGCAGACTCGCCGGGAAACAGCCACAAGATTCGGGGGGACTCAGGAATCAGAAAAGGCTGTGGAACGCAGTCTTGTTTGGCTTGCCTCGATTCAGTCTTCTGACGGTCGCTGGGATGCTTCGGACTACGGATCCGGCCTTGTGGAAGTGGACGAGAACGGTGTGAATCGGGGATTTGCGGGGCGGGAGGCGGACACGGGAATTACGGCACTTGTGATGCTGTGTTTTCTGGGCGCGGGATATACACAGGAACAGGGTCCGTATGCGATCCAGGTTGATCATGCCCTGGACTGGTTGATTCGCCAACAGGGCTCGGATGGCAATCTGTGTGGGAAGGCTGAGCATTACGCTCGGATGTATTGTCATGCAATGGCCACCTATGCGCTGGCGGAAGCCCTTGGTATGCAGAAGGGACCAGTTTCCGGTCCCATTCTCGATCCTCAGACACTTTCTGCAGGCGTTTCCAACCTGAAGATCGCGGCAACGCTTATCACATCCGGATCTGTAGCTCAGCCGGGACTGGTGCTGTGCACTGCCTGCACCTCGCCCGAGGAGATTGCCGCTGAAAAGGCGGCCTGGTTATTTCGCAAAGTTGACGATTCCCGACTGCGAGCAGCGCTTGCACGAGCTGTTCAGTTCACAATCAGTCAGCAGGATCCCGTCAGTGGAGGCTGGCGCTACAGACCGGCTCAGGAAGGAGACGTCAGTATGTTTGGATGGCACCTGATGTCGCTGAAAAGTGCGGAAATGGCTGGATTAAATCTTCCGGCGTCCGTGCGGCAGCGGATGCAGGCCTTTCTGAAACTCGTCGCCCAGGGAGACCATGGGGGGCTGTATGGATATCGACGGAACGTAGTCACCAACGGTCAGAATTCAGAACGTGTGACGCCGGCAATGACTGCGGAAGCGTTATTTTGCCATCAGATGCTTGGGAATGATCCAAATTCAGCCGCCACGCGGGAAGCGATTGATTTTCTTGTCCGAAATCCCCCGACTCTGGCAAAGAAGGATTTCTATTACTGGTACTACGGAACCCTCGCGATGTATCAGCATGGTGGCAGTGTTTGGCGTCAGTGGAACGAAAGGCTTCGAGAACAGTTACTGTCGGAGCAGACTGCTTCGGGCCCGTTTTTGGGAAGCTGGGAGCCTACTGATCCATGGGGCCGGTATGGCGGACGTCTTTACTCTACAGCGCTGGCAACTTTGACTCTGGAAGTGTACTACCGTTTTCTGCCATTGTATCGCATGAACATTGACCCGGGGGATCAGGATACTGGCCGACAGCCTCTTCCATGACAAGGCTGCACACGTTCCACCAGGACCTGATACAGACGATGCCACTGTTACGGAGGTGCTTATCAGGCGGCAACAGGTTGGCGACACTCCTGTATACGTCAGGGTTGCTCCATCGTTTCAAGCGTATTGTTGAATTGACTGTTCAACTGCTGCAGTTGTTGTTCATAGACGTTCAGAGCAGACGGGGTGCCCTGCCCTGTTGTCCGGAACTGGTTCATGTTTGGTTCCGGATTCCCGGACCGGTCTTCGTCATTGAAGAAAAATTCCTCTGTGTTTGGTGCCTCAGCACCAGAATTCATCGCCTCCTGCATGGAATCGGCATCCTGCTGCTGGTCATACATTTGGCCGTATTCCGGCGGCAGGGGCTGGCTGCGGATCCGAGCAGGGCCAGTTCGGGTTCCATTGGCATCCGAGACAGAAAAACCGGCGGGAAGAACCGACTGCTGTATGGAATTCTGACGAACGCCAGACGGCGCTGAATTCGCAGGCATGTTGCGGGGATCTGCAAAGTTCCCCCTGCCCTGCGTCGATGTGTCTGCCTGCGCCACCGGAAACAGACTTCCGGGACCCACGTTCAGACCTTCCAATCGCAGTGCACCGCCATTTTGGGCGCCCGCTGGACGATAGCCCGTCGACGGCTGCTGCCCCATCGCTGAAGCTGGTGATGTTTTCACCATGGCTCCCGCCTGAGAATTGAAGAAACCGGCAGGCTGTCCGTAACTGACACTTCCTTTTGCCAGACCCGAATGCCCGGAACGAATCGGAATGGGCTGCTCCAGCGGTCCACCCAGATTGCTCGCTGTGGAATTTTCTGTCGTCCATTGTGTGTTGGTCGGAGACTGCGAATGCTGGCCGGACATTGCCTCTTCGGTGCGATTCTGTGCGTATTGAGGCGCGTTGGGGGATTGCCATTCCGAGATATTCTGACGAGAAATCCCGGTAGGAAATCCGGCAGACACAGCGGGAACACCTCTGGATGGTGTTGCCGATGGCCACCGAGCCGTCTGCAATTCCTGTGAAGGCGTTGAAGAAACGGCCGCAGGTGGCATGCCATTGGACAAGCCTGCGTACGACTGTGGAGACTGGCCTGGCGGATAGGATTGCCCATAGCCCGCACTGTCAGAAGGCGCCCCGTAACTGACCGGCAACTGAGGACGATCACCGTAGTTCCCGGAATTCACTGGTTGCGATACAAGAGCAGGATTTTGGTAAGGAGCCGGAGTTCCGGCAACGACACGATTCATCTGCGGAGCACTGTTACCGGCCGATAATGCCGGATTTCCATGGTCATCGGCCTGACTTATCAAACGCTCTGCTTTGTCCCACGCTTCAGGTACTGAGACCTGACGTCCCGCTGTGTACTTCTGAATTCGCTGCTGCTCAGATCTTTCCTTTTCCAGACGGGCCAGTTCCTGGATCTGATCAAAAGACATCCCTGGTCCGGGTTTCGCATTCGGAGCAGCTACGATAGCCTGGTTAGCTTTTCCCTCGACAGGACTGCCCGAAGCATCCGGGAACGCCTGCTGTTCCAGACCTGCAAGCAGGTCTGCTGCATACGGTGTCCTGCCGTGACGTTGAAAAATTCGCTGCTCAGCAGCAGCTTTTTTTCCCTGCCGAATGTCCAGGAGAGCAAGATTGATATGTGCCCCATCGTGGTCAGGGTCAACTTCAATCGCCTGATTGAGATAACCAGCGGCCTCGGCGTAACGGCTTTGCAGGACGTAGGAATATCCAAGGTCTGAAAGCAGGTTGGCGTCTCCCGGACGGTTTTTGAGCGCCTGCTTGTAGTGATACTCGGCATCACCCCAGTTTTCAGTCAGATCCGCAACCATCGCAAGTCCATGGTGCGCACTGGCATTGCCGTGCTCAATCTCAAGAACTTCCCGATACATTCGCTTCGCTTCATTCAACTGCTGTTCACTGGCCGGATCTGACGCGGCAGCGATGCGGAGAGCGTTTTCTCCCTGCTTTAACAGTTCCTTCACCTGCCGTGCGTTTGCGGTTGCAGATTCTTCTGAAGACTTTTCCGAGTTGGACGTATCCGGGTCGTTCTTCCGCGAGAATTTTGGCAGCGAGAATCTGGAATCTTTTTTCTCTACAACGTCTTCAGAGTTTTTTGCGAGCCCAAAAGGCTTCCACATCTGGCATCCGGGTAGAACCAGAAGCAGCATTATCACGGCTAACGCATGCCGACAACGCGACATGATCAGATCTCCGGAAAAAAGACGTGCCGATTCCAAATGGCCCATAGTCTGAACACTCTGACATGGCACATGTGAACCGTCAGCCGGAAAAGAAAACACCTGCGTACTGACGCACCAGTCGGAAGCCGCAGCAGGCAGCGCATTGTTCTCTCGCGAGCCAGTTTGTCGTGCGACCATTCCACCAGACTCCGTCAGCATGGAAATGCTGAAGTAACTTTACGAATTCATCAAGACAGAGTTTCCCGAGTCACCATCACTCAAAGCCCGATTCACTGCCAAAACCGGCCGTTTTCGCGGAAGAACACCCGGAGCAGAACTCAACTCAGTCATTTCTGGCTGAGTCTGACAGACGGACACAGATCCCTGAATTTGTCTGTTCAATTATTCAACCCATCCGGACGGCACAAATACAGACTGACGGCGTTTCCTGAACGTTGACTCATTTCTCTGGACAGCAGCATGCTGAGCTGGCCAAAGGAACCCTGGCCGACAGCACGACACGTGAAGTTTGTACCGTAATCCGGGGAATCGTGTCGAGATGAATACATTCATGGACGTAAGGCGTTTATTTGCATGGACTTACAGAATATGCTTTTGGTGCGGGAAACACCCGCAACGCTCAGCAGTGCGCGAAGATCCCCCAGGATCTTTCCGCCAACATGCGAAAACGTCCCTGATTTCCCGGAGCGATTTGACATTTCCATAGCAGTACTGTCGGCGGCGAAGGACCAGCCAATGGCCGCGTGACACATCACATTCGTCGACAACCGGAGGCCTGCGGGCTGCTACTCTCTCAGGAAAACAGCAGCCCGAGAATGCCGAGCCCGTAGAAGGTGTATTCGGCGTCGGCCTGCTGATCCCAGGAGGCTCCCCGAAATCCACCTTCCGGCAATTCCAGGCTGGATTGTACATAGTGCAGAATTTTGTCCGGCGAAATGATGTCGCGTCGCCCGAGATCCTGAGCCGTCAGAAGTCCGGTGAAGGTGGATAATCCGTCTGCAAATGGAATTCGGGTATTTGCCTGAAATCCGCCCTCCGTACTGACCACGTCTGTGAGAAAGCCGAGAACATCATCGGCGATTTCCTGGTCTATGGCATTGAGGTTTCGGAGAAGGGCAACTGCGGCTGCGGTGGGATTTGTTCCGCTGCGTTTCATGGGCGCGATCTCTACAAATCCTCCGTCATCTCGCTGGCGATCAAAAAGGAACTGAATCATGGCGTTTTTGCGAGGCATGGGTTTGCCAAGCAATTCCAGAATCAGTGAAACCAGAAATGACTGGTAAGTGCTGCCCAGCGCCCCCTCATGGCTTTTTGCAAAGCCACCGTCTGCAGTGCGGAGTGTAGTCAGCGACGAGATGACCTGGTCCGGAAAGTCGCGGGGCATGTCTTCCAGCAGATCATCACCACCAGATGCCTGCACAACAAGGGCGGCGTAAAGCCAACTGAGCAGATCAATTGGGCCAGTCAGTGCCGGGGAAGACTGACGAAGATATGCAGTAAGAAGCGGCAATATTGAGTCCGGAATGCCCCCTGTGACAGCCAGAGCTCTCACGGCAAATCCTGAATAGTACAGATCGGCGTCACCTTCTCTTCCACGAAATCCCCCGGCCGCCGTCTGCTGGGTCAGCAGAAACTCGCGATGCCGTTCAATGTTGTGCATCGGGATTCTTTTGAGGCCACGAGAGACGCGGTCTGCAAGTTGAATCAGGTACATTCGAGATCTTCGCGATGAAGTGAAGCGGAATCTGGAGACCGGCGATTTCAGCACAGCGGCAACCTCTGATTTGCGCTGATTTTGCCTTTTGTGAAATGTTCACCACCAAATTTTACAGGGACTGCGTTTGGAAGCGAGTATCGCGAGGAACGTATTTTCCGCAGAATCCTGCACTCGCTATCAGTAAAGTGCAAGCCGCCGGCGCTTCTGAGGTTCGCTGGGCAGGACAGAAATGTCGCTATTCAGGCTTCGGTCAGGTGCCCTGCCGTTGCAGAGACGCGTCTATTCAGAGATTAAACAGGAGTGGGAATGAACGGTGAGATGCCTGGCGAGTGCCCCCTGGCAGCCTGAGGAGTTCCGAAGCAGTCCAGGGATGTTGAAATGCGTGCCGCTATCGTCAAGTCTCAAAAACTGTTGCAGGAAATGAATCGTTGTTGCCTAAAGGCAGCACGATGATGCCGTAACGCAGTACCCCGCTTTTATCGTTGGAATCTCTCGATTGAGTGTACAACTCATCTTTACCCCGGCCTTAAAAATCCCCCATGGAAAACACCCGGAAACTCTTCGGAATCGTCGTGAATCTGCATATTCTCAAACAGCTTATTTCGGAATCCCGGTCATCCAGGTGGGCAGCTATGAAGACGGTCTTCAGGACTCATTGCAAATCTTCATTTTCAGGTTTGCGTCGTGGTGTCGCCGCGATGGAGACAGCCGTCTGCCTGCCATTCATTGCGGTCATGATTTTTTCCGGAGTTGAGTTATCCAACGCCGTGTTTCTGAAGCAGAGCATAAATCTGGCGGCGTACGAAGCCGCAAAACTGATTACTGCACCGGGAAATAATGCCGACAAGGCAGGCACTCGTGTTCAGCAGATTCTGTTGTCTCGTAAAGTCACAAATTACACATTCACTTCCACACCAGCAGTCACTGCGTCTACTCCAACAGGAACCATGATCACTGTGGTTGTTTCCGCTCCTGCAACCAACCTCTCTTATGGTCCTGTTCTGATCATGGCGGGAAAAACAGTGAGTTCCACTGTGGTGATGTCAAGACTTTGAGTCTTTCGAAAGTGCCGCAGTTGATTGAGCATTGACATGCGAACTGCTGATCCTCCTCATGTTCTGGTAATTTGCCTGATGGCAGACAAAAATCATGAAAAAAGAACTCGCAAAAAAATCTGGCAGTATGGTCAGAACAACTGAAAATGCCGTCCGGCAGCGTTCTGGTGCAGCGCATGTTCTAATCGCGTTGATGTTATTCGGGTTTGCAATGACCGTGGCATTTTCAATTGACTTTGCCTACATGCAACTCATCCGAACAGAACTTCGAACGGCCACAGATGCCGCGGCCAAGGCCGGAGCCGAAGCCCTGATGAGAACGAAAAATACATCAGCAGCGATTGATGCCGCCGTGCAATATGCCTCGCTCAACAAAGTCGCCGGACGAAGCTTTCAAATCAGCCGATCTGATGTTTTACTGGGTCAGGCTACTGTTGGTAGTGACGGGCTATGGCGTTTTAATGATGGTCAGTTGCCATACAACTCCGTGCGGGTGAATTCCAGGGTTGGTGGAACCGGTGTTTTTGGATCGGTTCCGCTGTTCTTTCAGAAACTCACCGGTGGCAACGGCTTCAAAACGTCTTCCAGAGCCACTGCAGCACAGCAAAGTGTTGAGATTGTCCTATGCATCGACCGCTCTGCTTCAATGAGCTACAATATGGTCGGGATTGACTACAGGTTTTCTGCGGGAAATCCGTTGCTCTACGCAAACAGCTACTACCCCACGGCACTCTGGAGAAACATCTGCTCTCCACCTCATCCGACTCAAAGTCGCTGGGCAGTGTTAAGAAGTGCAATTGATCAATTCCTGACGGAGGCGGGCAAACTGACAAATCCGCCGCGGACAGCCGTGGTCACGTGGAGCTCCGATTACAAACTTGAGTATTACCCATTCTCTACATACACCACCACGTCAACTGACGTTTCGCTTCCATCTGCCAGCAGCTCTAACTGGACTGCAAATTCCAATTCCATCCAGATGGCGCTGACCAACCTGGGTAACAAGCCACTTGCAGGGGCCACCAGGCTTTCTGATGGGCTTGACCGCGCCGTGCAGGTTCTGACAGGAACAGGTAGTCAGGTACAGTCAAATAAAGTGGTGATACTGATCACAGACGGAATGTGGGGGGAATGTCGTGATCCGCAACTGGCAGCGCAGGATGCTGCAGCCCTTGGAGTGACTGTGCACTGCGTCAGTATGCTCACCGGAACGCAGGATATTCTGACCAAAGTTGCAAACCTCACTGGCGGGCGATACTACCCAACCGCTGATTCCACCGGACTGCAGACAGCCTTTCGTGAGTTGGCCCAGACAATTCCGATCGTTCTGACGGAGTAATTTCCATTACTTCAGATTCCCCGCGTCAGACTGCAACTTTTTGATTCGGTTTTGGGAGAACAGGGTGAAAACCACAGGACGATTTTTCAACAAACAGAGGCAACGCAGAAATCGTGATGGTGTGGTGACTGTGGAATTTGCCATGGTTGCACCCGTGATTTTTCTCATGTTTTTTGGTGCACTCGAAGTTGCGTCACTGAATTTCGCCCGCCATGCCATCGGGTTTGCGGCCTATGAGTCTGCAAGAAAACTGACGATCCCAGGTGGAACTGTTGCCATCGGGCAGGCCGAGGGACTGCGGCAGTTGAACCTCGTCGGGCTGGGGAAAGGCGTTACAATTGAGATCACCGATTCACCCATCTCTGTTAGTTGCACTGTGCGAATTCCTTCGTCCGGATTCTCGTGGGGCCCCGTTGGCTTTTTCGCAAATTACACACTGAAGGAAACCTGCACTCTCACAAAGGAATAGAATTCGTCGGCCTCACGGCTTTAATAGCCTGCCGCCATTCCATCCTTTCGGGATTCGCTCGCACCAAAGTAAACGTCCCGCTGTAGGTCGTACATGATCGCCTGATAACCACCGAACTCTCCTCGGGCAGGCTTCATCCTGTGGCCTCGCTGCTGAAGCGACCCCTCCAGTGAAGCCGGGAATCCCTGTTCCATAGCGACCGTTCCGCCGTCCGTCATTTGCTCACCCGTCGGTTCTGATGAACCGGAATGCAGGATCCTTGGCGCATCACCCGCCTCCTGAATGTTCATTCCGAAATCCAGTATGTTCATCAGGATCTGGACGTGGCCCTGTGGCTGAGTCGCGCCGCCCATAACGCCAAAGCTGAGAAATGGAATGCCATCCTTCGTGACAAATGCCGGGATAATTGTGTGGAATGGCCTCTTTCCAGGGGCGTACGAGTTGAAGCGACCAGGCTGCAGATCGAACATTTCTCCCCGGTCCTGAAGGCTGAAGCCCAAACCCTCCGGACACACGCCCGAACCAAAGCCCCTGTAATTGCTCTGGATTAGCGAGACCATGTTTCGGTTGCTGTCGGCGACGGTCAGATAAATCGTATCGCCCTCATCAACAGCATGCGGTAAACCCACAGAATACGACTCTGCGGCCTTCACTGGATCAAGCAAACGCCGGCGCTCGTTCGCATACTCTGCAGAGATAAGTCGCGAAACAGGAATTCGGGCAAAATCGGGATCCGCATACAGCCTCGCTCGATCTTCAAACGCAAGCTTCTTGGCTTCAATGAAGAGATGGGCATGGTCCACACTTCCGAACCCCGCAGACCGCAGGTCGAATGCCTCAAGAATGTTCAACATCTGCAGTGCAGCTATGCCCTGCCCGTTCGGTGGTAGTTCCCAAACGTCATAACCTCGGTACTGAGTCGAAACAGGTTCGATCCATTCCGATTTGTGCCGAGCCAGATCCAACTCCGAAAGAAATCCACCATGCTGCTGGACAAAACCGCTGATCCTGCGTCCTGTTTCCCCCTTGTAGAACTCATCCCGTCCACCAGACGCAATTTTCTCCAGCGTCGAAGCCAGCATGGGATTCCTGAAAACGTCTCCTTTCGCGGGCGACTTTCCGTCAACAAGAAAGGTGGCTGCAAAGCCAGGCTGATCCCGGAATACTGTTTCTCCGCTTTTCCATCCCTGAGCAATGACCTCCGAAACAGGAAACCCCTCCCTCGCATAACGAATCGCCGGTGCCAGCACCTCCGCCATCGGAAGCCTGCCAAACTTCCCGTGCAGCTCATACCACCCGTCAACACAACCAGGCACAGAAATTGGCAGGACTCCAAAAGACGGAATCTTTGTCAGTCCGCGTTTCTGAAACTCCTCCGGCAGTAGTCCGGCAGGCGAGCGACCACTGCCATTAAGCCCATGCAGTTTCTGCGTATTTGAATCCCAGACAATCGCAAACAGATCGCCCCCGATACCACAGCCCGTCGGCTCCATCAGCCCAAGGACTGCATTCGCAGCAATCGCCGCATCCACCGCGGATCCGCCCCGCTGCAGGATATCGACAGCCGTCATTGTTGCGAGCGGTTGGCTGGTCGCTGCCATACCATGACGTGCAATGACTTCCGACCGAGTGGCAAAGGAACGCCCCGTGGGCCTGTCGCCTGCGACTGCAAAACCCCCAAAACAGACCGATACCTGAATGGTTAGCCAAAGACGTAGTTGCCACATTCTGAGAACTCCCCCTGGTGAATTGATAAAAATCTCCACACCCCTCGAGTCGATGCTCGTGGTGCCATTTCAGGACTGCTTGCTTTTCATCATCAGGAAGCCAGTTGTCCCGAGGAATCCAGGCGGAGCAAAATGGGCGACGAAAATGGCCAAAATTGGGAAAAACGAGGCGCTGAAAGTAGTGGCGGTGGAGGGAAGTTGTGGTGCCATGCATGTTTCGGAATACATCGTGAAGCGTGAAGACATTGCTGACTCCTGAAGACCTTCGACCTCGGTTCAAGCGAATAGGCATCCAGGGAATCAGATGCGGATGGCCCGGTTGTGGTCCTGAGCGTCCGCGTGCGTCGATATCGATTTCGGACGGCCCACACTTGAGCGGAACTATTGATGGAAATTCTTGACGCACTCCACCCACAACTCGACCGAACTCTCCAGCCACTCAAAAAACATCTCCTGATCCGCAGGCATTGCTCCACGCAAAGTCCAGTTTATCCCATCCACTGCGCCGACCATTTCTGGGGAACTTCAGAGTGTTTTATTCTCTACTGTGGTCATGGACTCGTTCTGAATAGCACTACTCCCCAAAAGACTAAACAGCTCCCTGTCGAGCCATCAGAATCAACATGGTATCGGGAACTCTTCAGCACTGGATTTGACTCAATCTATTGACAATTTGAGCCGTGGAAGGAAGCCGTTTGGGGACACAGCCCGGTAAAAGGTCGGAGCAGAGACACTGGCAGGAACAGCGTCTTAAGGAATCCCGGGGGTTTTGCAAATGTATTGCTTTTCGAAACACTCGCCTCATTGGAAAATGCCGTGTCCACAAAGACTCTTTTCGCCAATGGCAAAACGCGAACGGTTCGCCTATGACATCATCGACAATCTCAACAAGATTTTTTCATCAGCACTTACGCACTCAGAACAGGACCCAACATGATTCGTCATTTCGTACCTGCATTTCTCTTCAGTCTCATTGCTGTAGTCCATTCTGGACGCTCTGAGGCGTCAGCGGCCGAGGATCGTCCCAACATCATCGTGATTGTGGCTGATGATTTGGGTTACGGTGACCCTGGATATCTTGGCGGAAAAGATATTCCGACACCAAATGTCGACAGGCTGGCGGCCGAAGGTGTTCGATTCACTTCCGGCTATGTTTCCGGTCCGTACTGCAGCCCAACGCGAGCTGGCCTTGTGACGGGAAAATACCAGCAGCGATTCGGACACGAGTTCAACCCTGGCCAGGGTCCGAATGCGGCTGAAATCGGGCTTACCCTGAAGGAAATAACTATCGCCAATCGTCTGAAGGAACATGGCTACACGACAGGGTTGGTTGGCAAGTGGCATCTTGGAAACGCCGAGAAGTTTCGCCCACAGCAGCGAGGTTACGATGAGTTCTTTGGCTTCCTCGGTGGTGCACATCCTTACTTTCCCGAAAACGGCCAGGCTCCGATTTTTCGAGGCAACGAAGAGATCCAGGAGTCTGAATACCTCACCGACGCATTCACGCGTGAAGCGGTCTCATTCATTGAGCGCCACAAGGCGAAACCATTCTATCTGCAACTGACGTACAACGCGGTTCATACTCCGATGCACTCCAGGCCCGAGCACCAGAAACAGTTTGCGTCAATCGCTGATGAAACTCGCCGCAACTATGCCGGCATGCTGTTTTCTCTGGACGAAGGCGTGGGCAGAGTTATTGATGCTTTGAAAGCAACAGGCCTTCGCGAGAAGACAATGATCGCATTCATTAGTGACAACGGCGGTCCTCCAGTGAATGGATCATCCAATGGGCCATTGCGAGGTCAGAAAGCAACAACATGGGAAGGCGGAGTTCGAGTACCATTTATATTGAACTGGCCGGGACAACTGACCGCCGCAGAGTACCATCAACCGGTGATTCAGCTTGACCTGCTGCCAACTATCCTCGCTGCGACCGGAAAACCTGTTGCGGCAGAAGAAAAACTTGATGGTGTGAATCTCCTGCCGTTCTTAAAGGGTGAAGCCAAAGGAGCACCTCATGAATCACTGTATTGGCGATTCGGTCGGCAGACAGCAATTCGTCATGGGGACTGGAAGCTTGTGAGCGCCAATGGCATCAGCAAGCCGGCGTTGTTTAATCTGAAAGACGATCTTGGCGAGCAGGACGACAAGTCGGCCAGCGAGCCTCAAATACTCGCGAAGCTCCAGAAGACCTGGGATGCATGGAATGCAACTCTTGTGGAACCCGCATGGAAACCCGCAGCTCAGCAGCGCAAAAGAAGTAATGGCAAAGGCAGAAAGAAAAACCTGTAATGGAAACTGACGAATGTCGCTTGGGGACACAGCCCTCGAATGGGTTGGACCGGAGAAACTAACGGGAACAGCGACTGCAGGGACCCTCGCGATTTTTCCAGTATGTCGCTTTTCTGAAACACGCGGAACAAAGGCAAGTGCTGTGTCCCCAGGGAAGTGGTTTGGGGACACAGCCCTCGTGTCTTGGCGAACGAATGTCGCTTGGGGACACAGCCCTCGAATGGGTTGGACCGGAGAAACTAACGGGAACAGCGACGGCAGAGATCCTCGCGATTTTTCCAGTATGTCGCTTTTCTGAAACACGCGGAACAAAGGCAAGTGCTGTGTCCCCAGAGAAGTGGTTCCCCAGGGAAGTGGTTTGGGGACACAGCCCTCGTATCGCTTGGCGAATGTCGCTTGGTCGCTTGGGGACACAGCCCTCAAATGGGTTGGAGCGGAGAAACTAGCGGGAACAGCGACTGCAGGGACCCTCGCGATTTTTCCAGTATGTCGCTTTTCTGAAACACGCGGGCCGAAGGCAAGTGCTGTGTCCCCAGGGAAGTGGTTGTGTCCCCAGGGAAGTGGTTTGGGGACACAGCCCTCGTATCGCTTGGCGAATGTCGCTCGGTCGCTCGGGGACACAGCCCTCGAATGGGTTGGACCGGAGAAACTAACGGGAACAGCGACGGCAGGGATCCTCGCGATTTTTCCAGTATGACGCTTTTCTGAAACACGCGGGCCGAAGGCAAGTGCTGTGTCCCCAGAGAGTTGATAGCAGGGACGAGTACGATTACGAATACAGTCGGCAAATGGGAAACCGCCAATTGATGGCGTTTTTGGACTCGGCAGAGGCATATGTTGGGACGAATAGCCACACTATTGGAAGCGTGAATGCCATCAAGCCAGGAATCGCCATTAGAGCATGAAATGGGTGAACACGATCCCTACGCCTCCACAACACAAGTGATGCAAAAAAGATTGCCAGAAAACCACTGGCAGCAATCGTAGCAACAAGTGGTTGGTTATGGGCAACAAGAAAACAAGACGTGACAAGCATCCATGCGGAACTTCCGAGCGACGCGCCAAACCATCCTCCCGCATTCCATTGGAACTTCCCTGGGCCATTAACGGGAATAGCATTGCTTTTCGATTGCGTGGTCTTCTTCGTCAAGATGTTGAGGTATACGAGGCATAACGACGGCGTTCACCGTGTTGCTGCCGGTGGATGCTCAAAAGACAGAAAACCCACCGCCCGCAACTCAGGTGCAACGCTTTGCTATGACGTTTCTGTCAAGCCAGGATCCGCGTACAGAGTTGCCTCAACTGTATCGAGAGCCAGACTGTTACCACGCTTTTGGTCGACAAATGCTCGATAAAAGCGGAAGACACGTGGAAAGCGATATCGTTTTACGACAACTACGCTTGAATTGTGTTCAGTATCCCCACCAAAGTAACGTCGTGCTATCCCTGAGCAGGATAGCACGACGGGCACCAAGCCGGACCTGTATTTGTCAAACAGCATCGTATCTTATGAAACCGATACGAAA
>CAIQIE010000393.1 GCA_903871805.1 uncultured Planctomycetaceae bacterium
CTCAATTTTCGAAGCATCAATTGCGTACCGGCGATCATGCCCCGGCCGATCTCGAACATACTGAATCAGCGATTCACACGGAGCCTGTCCGGTCTGAGGTCTGAGCCGATCCACCAGACTGCACACCTGTCGCACAATCGCAATATTTGTCTGCTCGTTGTTGCCACCAACATTGTAGCACTCGCCAATACGTCCACGGGCCAGTACAGCCTCAATCGCCGCGCAGTGGTCGTCAACATACAACCAGTCACGCACGTTCAAACCGTCACCGTAAACTGGCAATGGCCGACCTTCAAGGGCATTCAGAATCATCAGGGGAATCAGCTTCTCTGGAAACTGATACGGCCCGTAGTTATTGGAACAATTGGTGATGAGGACGGGCAATCCGTACGTGTGCAGGTAGGCCCGCACGAAATGGTCCGAGGCCGCTTTGCTGGCAGAATACGGACTGTTAGGCGAATAAGGAGTCTCTTCAGTGAATAAGCCAGTGGCTCCCAGCGAACCATAGACCTCATCCGTGGACACATGCAGGAAACGAAACTCACTTTTGTGATCGCCCTGCAGTTGCCCGTACCAGGCACGAACCTCTTCCAGCAGTCGACAGGTCCCCAGCACATTGGTTTCCACAAAGTTCAGTGGTCCGTCGATCGAACGATCCACATGCGACTCTGCAGCAAAGTTCACAATGGCCGCCGGCTGGTGCGTCTCCAGCAACTGACGCACCAGAGTTCGGTCACCCATATCTCCAGTTACCAGCATGTGGTGATCGCTGCTGGGCAGCGAGTCCGGGTTACCGGCATAGGTCAGTTTGTCAAGATTCACGATGCGGAACGAACCTGCGGTACAGGCTCTGCGCACAAAACAACTGCCGATAAAACCCGCTCCACCCGTTACCAGAATCGTCTTCACGTGGATTCTTCTCCAAAACAGCACGGCAACTATCAGGACCCTGAAAGCGATCAATCACCGAATTCCTGACCTGAACTACTCCCAGATCCAATTGCTCATCGCCGTCTTTAACGCTTCGTGAACCGGCGACATCGAGATTCCAGCGGCCAGCGCCTTGCTGCAATCCAGCACACAATTGGAGCGAGGGGTACGTGCAGCGATCTGCATGAATTCTGCATCGTCCCTGAAGAAGCGGAACTTCCTGGCGGACAGACCGCTCTGCCTGATCAGTGAAACAACCTCAGATGTCGTCACAGAACCGGGATTAGTCAGATTGTAAATTCCAAATGGCACCTGCAGTATCCAGCAATCCAGACACGCCGACACAAACTCCGTAAGCTGTGAGAGACTATTTGTTGCTTCCAGCAACGTCGCATACCTCAGCAGTTTGGAAATATAGTTGCGGGACGAGTCACGCTCATCGAATGGAATTCGCAGTCTCCACACGTAGCAATTTCGGGCATCAGCCAGAAGTTCTTCCCCAAGCGCCTTGCAGCCCGAATAAAAACTGCAGTTGTTCTGCCGGAATGAAAAATTCGCCGGATCCGATTCTTGAAATCCCGTTCCGTCTGCGCGAGTCCCGGTGTAAATGCATCCAGATGAGACATGCCCCCAAGGGATCTCCAGCGACTCACAGGCCTGACGTATAACTCCCGGAAGCATCGCATTTCCTGCGAGGCATTCTGTTTTTGCCACTTCACAGGCGTCCACATTGGGCCGCCCCGTGAACCCTGCAGCATTGATTAAAAACCTGGGGCGAGAGTTCCGCAGATACTCCGTCAGAACACTGAGCGATGTGTAATCCACGCTGCTGCGAGTCAGGGACGCAAAGGGAATCTGCCGGCGATAAAGCTCAGCCTGAAACGCACGCCCCACGAAACCCGAACCACCCAGTAACACAACCATGATAAACCCACTATCCTGCGTATCTTAAGAACGCTGCAAATACGTGTCTACCATTGCCAATTGGCATGGTGCAATGAACGTTGTTGTCAGTCGGCTTTGAATTCCATGGCCCCGCCTGCCCCTGCCGCAGGCTAGATGATAGTGCGAACTGTCGCCGACCGTCCTGCGCTGAGCATATCCCCAGAGAGCTGATATTCTGCCGACTCGTCCAGCCACTCTCTATGGAACCTGGGAAGAAAGAGCAGAGAATCAGCAAAGAAGGTCATGCTCTGCGAATCTTCTCTCGCCCTTCCAGCACACCCTTCGTCGCATTGCGTGTGTCCACCACCAACCGGGAATATTTCGCGATCAGCTCATAGTCAAATGCCGTATGGTCCGTTGCAATCAAAACGCAGTCCTGCCCTCGCAGATACTCCGCCGTCAACTGCTGGCTGACCATCTCCGGCAGACTGTGATGTCCAGACGCAGAAACCACCGGGATATGTGGATCGCTGTAACTTAGCTCTGCTCCACGCTTCAAGAGTAAATCTGCCAACTCAAACGATGGACTCTCCCGCGGATCATCCACGTCCTTCTTGTAGGCCATGCCCAGAATCGCGATCCGACTTCCCCGTATTGGCTTGCCAACATCGTTCAGAAACTCAGCCAGCCGATCAATTACGTAACGTGGCATCCTTGTGTTGACCTCGCCGGCCAACTCAATAAACCGAGCACTCATGCCATGACGCCGCGCCAGCCAGCTTAGATAAAAGGGATCAATCGGAATACAATGGCCACCAAGGCCCGGCCCCGGATAAAACGCCTGAAATCCAAATGGTTTGGTCTTTGCCGCATTGACCACTTCCCAGATATCAATCCCCATCCGATCAAACAACACCTTCAATTCGTTGACCAGGGCAATATTCACACAACGGTAGGTGTTCTCCAGAATCTTGCAGGCTTCCGCAACCTCCGCACTACTGACTGGGACGACTTGCACAATCGCATGCCCATACAGCGCACACGCCAGCTCAAGGCTCTCGGCGTCCGCTCCGCCCACGACTTTGGGAATGCTCGCCGCTGTGAAATTCGGATTGCCGGGATCTTCACGCTCCGGGCTGTAGGCCACAAAGTAATCCACACCACATCGTAGCCCGGCGGAGTTCTGTTCCAGTATCGGAATCAATACGTCCCGCGTCGTGGTCGGGTAGGTGGTACTTTCCAGAACAATTAACTGTCCAGGTCGCAGGGTCGCCGCAATACTGCGTCCCGTCACCTGAATGTAGGTCAGATCCGGATCCCGACTGTCATTCAGCGGGGTCGGTACACAGATTAAAACGGCATCCGCCTCGCTGAGACGGCTCATGTCGGCCGTCGGCTCGAACAAATCCCGTTCCAGCCATCCCTGGATCGTGGCGGATTCCATGTGCCGGATGTAGCTGATTCCCTCTTTTAATGACTGTACTTTCGCCCAGTCGACGTCAAAACCCAAACACCGCAGTCCCGCCGTGGTGAAGGCGTTGATTAACGGCAGCCCGACGTACCCCAACCCAACGACACCCACCACTGCAGATTTCGTGCGGATTTTTTCAAACAGCTCTGCTGCGACAGCAGTTGCGACGGCGTCTGCCATCCGCGTTTCTCCCTGATCCCTGAGTTTTTGACAAGCCCCCAATCGTCAGACACGCACCACGGGTTTGCCCGACCGGCGGAAACATATCTCAGAGAATTCTGCTCCGCCTGAAAACATTTGCTGGCAGGCAAGAAATACGCTTATGAGGGCCGCCGTGACAGGTCTTTTCCGATTTTTCGGCAGCCTGTCGGGGCTGATTGGGGTTTCGGGTTTCGGGGGTCGGGGGGCTTTTGACCACGAAATACACGAAATACACGAAAAAAAGCGGCGGGGGTTGTGGAGGTTAGGGAAACAACGGAGGGTGAAGGCATGGCGCAGAATCGTGCTCCTGCTTCATTCACGCGGGAATTGTAACGACAGTGCGACGAGGCAGGATTCTTTTTCGATTACGAGCACGAGTACCGCCCGCCAGAGCGGACTGAGCACGAGCACGGAAAACACAAGAAAAAACACCGTGCAGCAAATCGGCAACATCGTGCCCGCGCAAACTCGTGCTCGTGCTCGTGCTCGTGCTCGTGCTCGTGCTCGTGCTCGTGCTCGTGCTCGTGCTCGTGCTCGTGCTCGTGCTCGGAAGGGCCTATCACCGACGGAACTCGGCACGACCATGGTCAGGCCGCCTCATCCTCGAATTCCTGTCGCCCCATTCGGGGCTCTGTGTCGCGGGTTACCAAGGTCCATGGGCTACGCCCATGGCTACAACCTGTCGTCCCGTTCGGGACTGAATCGCAGCCCGCCGCGGAGCCTGCAAGAATATTCATTCTACGCAAGCGTACGTTGCGCCTCGTGCTCGTCCTCGTGCTCGATTCGCACAGCAATTAAACAGCAGCGCAACAGCCCTGGATTCTTTTTCGATTACGAGCACGAGTACCGCCCGCCAGCGCGGACTGAGCACGAGCACGAAAAACAACAGGAGAACGGCATGCTACAAATCGGCAATACTGTTCCCATGTGCGCGGGGAGGACGGGGGGGCCGGAAAATGCTATGGCTGCCATCGATCTGGCCCGGGAAGCCAGCGGTCAGACACGAATTTCAGTCCTGCTTTGCCTCCAGACGCTTCCGAAACTGCTCCGGGAAGTCCGGTCTGTGACGATCAATCAGTATTTCGCCGCTCCCAATCACATCCATGTCGGTCCGCAGAAAACACCGGATCGCTTCTTCCGGCGTTCGCACGATGGGCTCGTTC
>CAIQIE010000394.1 GCA_903871805.1 uncultured Planctomycetaceae bacterium
CACTGCGAACACACCTGCCAGAAACTCCAGTCGCTGCCGGATCCAATCCCTGCGATGCGAGTAATCCTTTCTGGACTGCCGATCTTTGCCGCACAAATGCGTCCTGCGGACGCAGCGGTTGACGACATGGAACACCTGAATCTCCCCATCCGCAACGATCTCTCGACGATTGACCCGTGGCATACCTGTCGCTCCGCAAAAATGTGACAAAAAGACGCTACCGATAATAATAAAAAGACTCAAATCGTCTGTCAAGGTGCATGGCACCGGGTATTATGCCACCACCATGAGGATCAGGAATCTCCGCAAAAATCACGCAGCAGGTCGCTGCAGTGCCACAAGAAACCGCGTAGAATCCGTTCCCGGGCTGACTTCAACATCCCACCTCCTGATCCCCTTCCTCCATGATTCTGTGAATGCCTTCCGTCAGTCACAGAAAAGTCGATCGCGTCTGATCGTCGGCACAGCCAAAAATGCAAAACCACAGTAAGGTGATTTTGATGCAACCACGACCTGCGATGAAAAGTCTGCTGATTTTTGTAATCATCGCATTTCTGCCATTGGCTGGTGCTGCAGACGAACGAGAGGACTTTTTTGAACACAGGATCCGACCAGTTTTGTCGGAGACGTGTTTTCAGTGTCACGGCGATTCCAAGCTTTCAGGCAAACTGCGGGTGGATTCCAGAGACGCTCTTTTGCAGGGTGGAGAATCTGGTGCTGCGATCGTTCCGGGAAATCCTGAAGAAAGTCTGCTCCTTCAGGCCATAGAGCACCGACCAGACGTCTCTGCCATGCCGCCTGACAAAGATCAAACGCTGCGTCCGGACCAGGTCGCTGATTTTCGTGAATGGATTCGAACGGGTGCCTGGTGGCCGGAGAAGGTGCAGAAATTTGAAACCCGTCTTCACTGGGCCTTTCAACCAATCGGGACACCGAAAGTTCCTGCAGTTGAAAACGAAGCCTGGTGCCGCACGGCTGTGGATCATTTCGTGCTGTCTGAAATGGAACGAAATTCTCTGACGCCGGCAACTCAGGCCGATCGGCGAACGCTGATCAGACGGGCCACTTTTGACCTCACGGGTCTTCCCCCGTCACCTGCAGAAGTCACAGCCTTCCTCGAAGATTCCTCGCCGGATGCGTTTGAGAAGGTCGTTGACCGCCTTTTGAATTCGTCTGCCTACGGCGAAAAATGGGGGCGACACTGGCTGGATGTTGTGCGTTATGCAGATACAGCGGGCGAAACGGCCGACTATCCGGTTCCCGCTGCGTGGCGATATCGCAACTACGTCATCGATTCATTCAACGCTGACAAACCCTATGACCAGTTTCTGAAGGAGCAGATTGCCGGCGATATTATGGCGCGGCAAGGCGCCCCGGAGAAGTATGCCGAGCAGGTGATCGCCACAGGCTTTCTTGCCATTTCCAGACGCTTCGGATTTGACTCCGAAAATTATCATCACCTGACGATTCAGGATACAATTGACACCGTTGGACAGGCCGTCCTGGGCTTAAGCCTGGGTTGTGCTCGTTGTCACGATCACAAGTTCGACCCAATCTCGGCGCAGGATTACTATGCGATGTACGGTATCTTCGACAGCAGTCGTTATGCCTTCCCGGGTTCAGAGCAGAAGCAGCGAGTGCGATCACTGGCTCCACTGGAACCTCCTGCGGTCTCAGACCAGAAGTGGCGCGACTTTGATAACAGGGTCGCAATGCTGTCAAAGGAACTGGCGGGGCTGAATCGAGGTGTTCCCAGTGCAACGCTGCGGTCTCTGAATGACATGGACGGAGACTTCGAACTTCAGGCCCCCGCTGCCGGCGGCAGCAACGGAGTGCTGGTACCTCCATGGATCTACGAGGGCCCCATCGCAGTCACCACAGACGCTCAGAGCCCCTACAGGAATGTTTATGCCGGGGGCCGAGTTGGTGCCGCTATCGCAGCCGCAGAAGCTCCGTACAGAATTACCCAGGCGGTTTATCTGCCATCCCGGGAATCTGTCCGGTCCGGCACTCTCTGCTTCAATCTGGATTTCCGTATCGGAGCCGAAGCTGCTTCCGCTGGGGGCTACCACAAGGTCTCTCTCAGCAGCGGTTCTGCCGCGACTGTGTTGGAGCTCAGAATTCGTTCCGGCGAGCTTTCCATTCAAACGTCGGCCGGAGCATCAACTATCGGAAAACTGACACCGGGGGTCTGGCAGAACCTGCAATTGACCCTGTCTGCTGATTCAGGAACTGTTTCGGGAATGTTTGGAACGCCCGGGGCGGTGGCCAGCATTCCGGAAACGTCGCTGCACGGCTCGTGGGACGGGCAGATTCAACAGGTCGAACTGGCATCGGACTCCACGGAACGGACACAGCGACCATCAATCGCCTTTGATAATTTGGCTGTCCGAACCCTTCCATTTGCAGAAGTCACCTCCGAAATTCCTGTCTCCAGCGAAGCGTCCTCCACAGCCAGCGTTGAAAGTCTTACGGCACAACTGCAATCTCTCACAGGAAACGACGGCGACTTCGAGCTTCAACTGCCGGATACACCACCGTCAAGTCCGTGGAATCCGGGCCCCAACAGCGTTGTCAGACTGCAGGCAGCATCTCAAAGCCCACTGACAAATCACTACGCTCCGGGGACACTGGGAATCCATATGCCCAACCGCAGTGAGTACGATGGATTTGGTCTGACATTGCCTCAGATCACGCCGGATGCTGAAGGGCGGCTGTTCCTTGCCTTCGACTTTCGTTGTGACGACCAGGCCAAAGGCGGAATGGGCTCATGGCGGTACTATGTCGGCCATGGCCCCGGCAATTCGGCCGCAGTGGAACTATTCATCAACGGCGATCAGTTTTTTCGCCGCAGTGGTGACCTTCGTGACGCGATCGCCTCCATCCGGATTGGGCAGTGGTATCATGTGCAGATCGTGCTGAACACCAGGGACAGGAGTTATGCAGGCCTGCTGTTTGAAAATGCTGTTTCGACACCGTTTGCGGGAGAAGTGGCTACAGGCTGGGATGGCACCATCGATTATTCGTTCATTGACAGTTACGGGCACATCGGAGGTGTTCGGCCGGCACTTGACGCCGACAACTTCGTTTATCGAAATGAACAATTGCAGCCAACCAGCAATCAGCAGTTGGCAGACACAGAGAATCAGCAGCGAAGGACGCAGGTCCTGGAGCTTCGTCGACAATTGACGGCGCTGCAGGGCAGGGCGGAAGTAGCCGAAACGGAACTCAGGGAACTGCTGGCATCCGGCCCGGGAGATCTGGCCTACGCCATGGCGGAAGGAACGCCCCACGATGTCCGGCTGCAAAAGCGGGGCGAACCAGACCAGCCCGGTGATCCGGTTCCTCGCGGGTTCATCAAAGTTCTGGGGCAGTCCGAATTGCCGGACGACATCCATGGCAGTGGTCGGATGGAACTTGCAAACTGGCTGACCCGACCAGATCATCCGCTGACCGCCCGCGTGATGGTCAACAGAATCTGGCAGTACCATTTCGGCAGGGGACTCGTACGAACGCCAAACGATTTTGGAGTTCGCGGACAAAAACCGATCAACCCGGCACTTTTGGATTTTCTGGCGACGGAATTTCTGCGACAGGGATGGTCAGTGAAGTCCATGCACCGCATGATTCTTCTCAGTGCCACATGGCAGCAAAGTTCAAGGTCAGAAGGGCAGCCCGGCAACCTCGCCCTTGACAGTGAGCTCTACCGGGGATTTTCTCGGCGCCGCATGAACGCCGAAGAAATCCGGGACTCGATTCTTGCCGTGACCGGCGAGCTGGACCAGACTCCCGGACAGGAACATCCCTTCCCGTCCCCGGTCACATGGGGATTCTCACAACACGGCCCATTCATCGCGGTCTATGATCACAACAAACGCAGTGTTTACCTGATGACGCAGCGCCTGAAGCGACATCCATTCCTCGCCCTCTTCGATGGCGCTGACCCAAATTCCTCAACCGCTGATCGTCCGGGAACAACGGTTCCCACTCAGGCCCTGTTTTTCCTGAACGACCCTCTGATTCACTCCACAGCGGCCAAATGGTCAGCCCGACTTCAGCAGCAGGCGGCCACGGACCGCGAACGGATTCGGATGGCATGGAATACAGCGCTGAACCGTGAGCCGGAGACCGCGGAACTGGATGACGCGATGAGTTTCCTTGAGGCCTATCAATCACAGACGGGGGCAGCGAGCAATTCAGAAACGCAATCCAGTGCCCTTGCCGCATTGCTGAGAACGCTGATTGGCAGTAACGAGTTTCTGCACGTGGACTGAACGCCAGCCTCCGCTGAAGTTTCCAGCCCCTGATTCCACTCCGGTATTTCGCCTGATTCCCAGGAGACGTCTCGATGAAAGCCCGCCCCACATTCCCGGTCAGTCGCCGAAATACAGTTCGTTCGATGATTGCCGGATCCGCCTTGTTTCCTGCAATCATTTCTGAACTGACTGCCGCAGAACGCTCGTCGGACGACGGAAATCCGTTGACACCGCGGGCCCCGCATTTCCCACCGAAGGCGAAGCGAATTATTTTTCTCTACATGAGCGGCGGAGTTTCTCATGTGGACTCGTGGGACCCGAAGCCGAAACTCTTTGCAGATGCCGGCAAAACCATCCCCATCAACGAGTTTCAGGGACGAAAAGGCAGCTTCAACATGTTCCTGAAGAGGCCGCAGTGGGAATTCAGGCCCAGCGGCAAGTCGGGCACTGAAGTCAGTGGCTTATTTCCGCATATGGCGGAGTGTGTTGACGATATGTGTGTGATCCGATCCATGAAATCTGACCACACCAATCACTACGAAGCGACGCTGGGAATTCACACTGGATCCTTCACATTTGCTCGCCCCAGCCTTGGTTCATGGCTTAGCTACGGCCTTGGAACCTTTAACCAGAATCTGCCATCATTTATCGTGATTGCTCCGCAGTCTCCCTATGCTGGAGGCCAGGTTTGGGGAAGCGACTTCCTTCCCGGAGCACATCAGGGAACGCGGGTTGTGCCTGGCCCGGAACCAGTCGCCAATATTCAGCGCAGGACAGCCACTGCCCGCCTGCAGGAACTGGAACTGGAACTTCTGGCAAAGATGAACCGACGGCACCAGACCGAGAGAACGCACGATCCACTTCTGTCGGCACGCATTCAGTCATTTGAGACGGCCTTTGGGATGCAGTCCGAAATGCCCGAGGTCTTTGATCTTTCTGGCGAAACGGAAGAGACATTCCGGATGTATGGGCTGCAACCCGGCAGTACGCAGGGCTTTGCATGGCAATGTCTGATTGCCAGACGTCTTGCCGAACGGGGGGTTCGCTTTGTGGAGCTGATTGACGTTGGTTCCTCCGCCAACTGGGATGCTCATGGCGACATGATGACACACCAGCCGCTGGCACAAAATGTTGACCAGCCGATTGCCGGTATGCTGAAGGACTTGAAGCAGCGGGGACTGCTCGAAGACACGCTGGTTGTCTGGACGACCGAGTTCGGACGCACACCGTTTAACGCCGCCCCGGGAGCCGCCGGACGAGAACATCATCACTGGGTCTTTTCTTCGTGGCTGGCGGGAGCTGGTGTTCGGCCTGGCATCACATGGGGCGAATCTGACGAATATGGTGTCGATGTTGCAAAGGATGTTGTCCACGTCCATGACTTTCACGCGACGATTCTGCATCTGATGGGAATCGATCATACGCGACTGACCTGGCGCCATTCGGGACGCGATTACCGACTCACAGACGTGCACGGAAACATTGTGCATCCGATTTTGACCTGAGTACCTCGACGTGCCTGCGGGCAGCAGAAAGTGTGTTATGACAGCGGAGCATAAAACAGCCGGCTACCAGAGGTGGTCATTGCTCACGTTTCTTCACTGGCGCGTACCGGCGGAGCTCATTCAGGAATTCCTTCCCAAAACGTTAAGCGTCGACACATTCGAGGGATCTGCGTGGCTGGGGGTGGTTCCGTATGCGATGGAGCGAGTTCGGCCGTGGTGGTCACCGCCGGTTCCCGGTGTTTCCTGGTTTTTTGAAACCAATGTCAGGACTTATGTACGAACAGCCAGCGGTGAAACCGGTGTCTGGTTTTTCAGTCTGGATGCCAATCAGACGCTTGCCGTGGAGATTGCCCGTCGTTTCTGGAACCTGCCGTACAAACATGCCTCCATAAAACTTAATCAACGATCGGAAGCGGGATCATCCGCCACAACGTTGCATTACTCTGGCCTGCGAAAAGAAACTCCTGCAGTCTCCTGGTCCATCGACGTCTCAGTTGACACCGCAACAGCAGTCCCGGCCGCCCGGGGCAGTCTGGAAGAATTTCTTGTAGAGCGTTATACGTTGTTTTGTCAGGATCGCCATGGACGACTTTACTCGGGTCGGGTCCACCATACGCCTTACACTCTGTGCCCAATCTTTAACTTGTCCTGCAGCCAAACACTGACCAGTCCTGTCGCCCCGCAAATCGGCGAACATTGTCAGCCACACCATCTCGCATTTTCTCCCGGCGTTGACGTCAGGGTCTCTCCACTGAAACCCTATCGCGGCTCAGAAATTGAGCGGAGCGGCCTCTGACAGAATGCTGAAGACCTTCGGCAGGCATTAACCAGGCCCGCTCAGGTCATTATCGCGCCGGTGGGCATCCAGTCAGTCCAGAGACCGCTGAATTTAGCGTTCGGCCTTTTCAGGAAGGATAATTGATCATCAACAGTCAGCTCAGCGGCAGGCCGATTGGTGTGTCAATGACGGCGATGATGACATCACAGCCGGAGTTCTCGGTAGCCCCGTAGCAGAATCGGGCGGCGTGGTGAATCCGTTCAGGAAGGGATCGGAGGCAAGGAATCCTGATCTTTGAAAGAGAAACTCGAGGTCGGGTAATGCTTTTCCGATAACGCGGCGACAATGTCTTGACAATTTCTGCGTTAACGTCAGACTGACGCCACTGGTCGGGCCCGATGTTTCCATTTCTTTCGTCGGCCCATGAAGCATGCATTGGCATAGCTTTCAAAATTTGATTCTGCTGTTGCTTGTGCTGCTGCAGCTTTTGCTGCCGTCTGGCGTGCCTCAATTGCATGTCTGTACGGAAGGTGCAAGTGTGTCTGCATGTCTTGATACGTCGAGATGTTGCAGTCATGATTTCCATGCGGAGCCATGCAGACACTCGAAGAATAGCAGTGATGACCACCGATCAGAGCGCGATGGTTCAACGCCCCCGCACGATTGTTCAGATTGTCCAATCTGCCAGGCTGTTTCTGCCCCGCGGCTGCTCACAGAAATCCAGTCTGCCCCAACGTTGAACGCGTGGCTGGAGAATCTCTTACCGCCGCGTTGCCAGAGGCTTGCAGTAAAATCCGTGCACCCGGTTCCGTGCAGAGCACCGCCTGTTGCCTGACGGCGATTCAATCGCCTCTTTGTTTCCGAGCAGCCACAACCGGAAGAAGGTACGGAATACACAGAGCGCTGGACTTGCGACGGCTTCTGTACGTTTCTGGACAAGCCATTGTCGGGCGATCCCGTCCAGGAGCGATTCCTTCGCCAGCATTCTCGGATCCTACCTCGCGTTCGTCTCAGGACGATGCGTCCAGTGATCCTTGTTCGCGGCCCGTGCGGTACTTTTACGGGTCCGACCAGTCCGTGTACCGCACGGCCGCAACAGGGTAATCCAGACGCATTTTCCCCAGCCGTCAAATTACGACCGTAGACTCGCAGCAATCCTGTGCGAATCTGCGACGAGAATGGTGCTGCGCTTCGTGAAAAGCCTCGTGCCGATGGCATTTTGCGATGGCCGTCTGCAATAGACGTTGATCACCACAAAGATTTAGCGACCGTGGTTTCAGCGTCACTCATCCCCGGACTACAGCGGTGTGCCGACGGCATCCACTGACAAATCCGGGGACTATGCGGAGTGTGAATATGAAGGCCCACGCACTGGCGGCAGACAACTTCAGATGCCGCGATTTTCAATCGCCGCTCCGCAATGTTTTTTTTCGTTGACTATCTCAATTCAGTCTCTCGTAACCATTTTATTAAAACCCTGTTCGTATCAGTCGGCGTCTGTCTTTGATGAATGACGCCCGAGCGTACTGCAGAGTCTGGAGTCCATTCATGTCCGTATCGAAACAAACAATTCGAGGCTTTACGCTGATCGAACTTCTGGTTGTGATTGCAATCATTGCCATTTTGGTGGCACTGCTGCTTCCGGCGGTGCAGCAGGCCCGTGAGGCAGCCAGAAGAACTCAGTGCCGGAACAATCTCAAACAACTCGCCCTTGCGGCTCACAACTACCACGACGCCCACAGTTCATTCCCGCTTCAGGCGGGTACCTCATTGTACGGCTACTCCGCACAGGCCCAGTTACTGCCGTTTCATGAACAGGGAAACCTGTACAACCAGATTGATTTTCGTCAGCCTCTGACAATTGGCGTGGCCTTCAACCCGCGGGTGAATCCGGCAGTCGCTGATGTCGCTGGACGTATACTTCCGGTCCTGGTTTGCCCCAGCGAGTCGGGCGATCCATACTGGACAGATGCTTTCGGATTTCGCTGGGCCGGCGGAAACTATCTACTCAATGGCGGATCCGGAGAAGGAGTGAAGTACTGTTCCGCCACCACCACAGATGGTCTGTTTTTTCGCGGATCCAATATCAGGATGAGGGATATCACGGATGGAACCAGTAACACCGTTTTCATGGCCGAAGGTCTGTTTGGAAATCGGATCGCCAGTGCCACAGCCCTTGTGAATCCGCAAAGGCAGATGAAGCGTGTCAGCCTTGGTGCTCCCTGTTCTGCCTCGGCAGATACAATGCTTTCTGCAACCGCGACTGGATGGGATGGGCGCAGGGCATCTTCATGGATTTCAGCAACCGGATACCAGACGATTGTTCAGGGGTTTTTGACGCCGAATTCCAGAAATCCGGATGTGATCCATCACGGAGACATTGTTTCGGGGCCTCGCAGTCTCCACACGGGTGGCATTCAGTTGTCAATGTGCGACGGAAGTGTCCGGTTTGTCAGTGACAATGTCGACATCCTCCTTTTTCGCAATATTTTTTCGAGGAATGACGGCAACGTGACGGGGGATTTCTGACATGGTGCTGCGAAACAGAAAAACAGCAACGACTCCGAAATTAGCCTTCGGCTCTCCCCGCGGTCTGACATACGCGGCAAAAGCAATCGTGGCTGGGTTACTTTTGTTTCAGAGTCTGACGGTCACAGGTTGCGGAAATCTCACTGATCAGGCACAGGAGTTGACTTCTATCGCAGTCCTGACACCAGAAACCTGGATGTCCGATGGACAGACATGGACAAGGGGCCAGTCTCTCACTGATGCCGATCAGCAACTTCTGACAAGATTCTTTCAAATGAATCCAGACTGCACTGGAAGCCTTGAGTTTGAAGGAAATCCGGCAGTGTTCTGTTCAGGGAAATCGAATCGAAGATTTGTCTGGACCCGTACGACTGTCGATGGATCAGCATGGATCCTGATTGAATTCGTTTCTGGCCGCGTTTGTATAAAAAACGGGACTGGAGTTCCATGGGGGACGTCCACTTCGGGAAACCTGTGACTTCAACATGTGGCAGCCACAAACAGACAGAGGCAGTTCAGCGCCATTCAGTAGACAGCCGATCATCTTATACATACAAGTGAATACAAACTTTTCAGGAAAACATTATGTCCAGCATTTATAGACAGGCTCGCGTTTCCGCAATTTTCTGGTGCGAGTTTCTTCTTTTACTGAGCATTCATCAGATCGCCAGGGCTGACGACCCATCCCATGAGAATTCCGTGAAGGGTGAGCGAGTAACACGGATTTTCTGGCAGGACAAATCTACAGAAACACTGTTTTGGGGCGAAGTTTTCCGAGGAGATTCCTGGCTCGTCACGGCCTCTCCGGTCAAAGGCTTTCCGAAACTTGACGTGGAACGGCAGGATTTGGTTCAGATGGAACAGTCCGAGGGGAGACTGCTGGTGGGCGTCCGCGACAATGACAGCGGAAAATTCCAGAGTGGCTGGATTGCTGTCGACATGGGCGTCACAGCAACATCTCATGGAAACCACTTTGACTGGAGTTACAACGCATCGCCTTCAATTCACGCCAGCCGGTTAAATGCCGAGCAGGGCAATCCGGCTCATCTTTACACGTACGATGGTCACTTCTATCTCGCCAATGACTCGCGAAATGGCTTCACAAAACTGAATCCGGCAGACATCAGACGAGGTGCAACGGATTCAATCGGCACGTTTTTTCAGGGAGGTGGTCAGCACATCACACTTGCCGCCGTCAAAAACAACGTCTGCTACAGCACATGGATTGACCGCGACGGCCCATCCAGGGGACGAGTGGATGTGGTCAATCTGGCAACCCCGAATTCCGGGGTGCCTGCGTACTCGTTTCACCTCCCCACTGGTGGCATCCATGGCGCGACGGCAAATTCCGAAAAAATCTTCTTTGCACCCGCAGACGGCGTATGCTGGGTGAAGGCAGATCTCATGGCCTCTGGAAATGCCGAAAAGGCGGAGGTGCACCATGTGTCCCTGGGGAAAGATTCCGAAACCGACGAGCCACTTCGCACGGGCGCATTTGTTAACCACCGCAATTGGGTTCTGTTTACCACAGGAAAAGGCGAACAGTCGGCACTGTGCCTGATGGACGCATCGGCAGCAGAACCTGCGATTGTCAGACTGCCGATCAATGTTCCGGAAGGCCTCTCTCTGGTGACTCCGGAAGTCGTGCTGGCAGCCGGTGGAAAACGATACGCATTTTTGTTTCAGGACCGCCGAGATGGTGACAGGCAGGAATTCCTGACGGTGGTCAACCTGGATCCGAACGGAGATAGAAACCTGAGTGACGCCACGATCGTAAAGACGCTTGAGGTCGGCGCCAGCCAGGTCGAAGGCCATTCAGGACATCACGGAATTGCCTTTGACAGCGAAGGCCGTTACGCCTGCATTACGAATCCCGGTGATGGCACGATCTGGGTCCTCACACTGAAAGATCTGACCATCCAGTTTAAGTCACTCGTTGGCGGCGTCCCAACCGCCATCAACGCTATCGGGGCCGCATCTCACCATCACTGACAGGTCACAAATACGGGCAGAGGAGACTCGATTGCAGTCAGGCGTACCTCGGAGTCAACGTGACACGATGGACTCCCAGAATACGCCTGCCTGAATTTCGCGAACTCAATCCTGCAACGCTCGTATTGGACTATCCCCCCCAGGGTACAGCACCTCGGAGCACATCCAGTCGACTCAAAGAACGATGGCGTTCTGCAAAAGCGCACAAAACCACGCCCATCCGCTTTCGGCTGGATCTCCTCAAGGAAGACTTCCCCCCGGATTACAATAAAAAAACTATACCCCGCCCTGAAAAATCAAATAAAGCAGCGTCCTGACCCGAAAAATCCCCTCGAAAAACAGAATCGCCCCGTATCCAGGAATACCCGGGACATGCGTCTGGATTTCTGTTAGATTTATCGACACAGGCTGACTGCCAGCGTTCGGGCGGCCGCCAGTTGTTGCACACACGGGATTTTTCTGTCCCCTGGCATTTTTAAAAAAGGATTGCACATGCGATTCCCTCACCGTTCACTTGGACTGATTTTCAGCGCTCCGCTCCTGCTGACAACAGGCTGCAACGAAACTCCACCAGCTCCTCCGGTTGCCGATCACGCGCACGACGAGCACGCACATCATCATCCGGAAACTCTGGCTGAAGCTGTCACTGAACTGACAGAATTGCGTGACACCATCCGCGATGCTTTTGCAGCAAATGACCCGGACAAAGCACACGATCCGCTTCACGAGGTCGGCCATATTCTGGAAACCGTCAGCGACCTCGCAAAAGAAGAAAAACTCTCCGACGAAAAGCTGGCCATCGTCAAGTCATCGGTAGATACGCTGATGCAGTCCTTCGGAGACATCGACAAATCCATGCATGGACAGGAAGGCGCTTCCTACAAGGACGTCTCCACGAAGATCGATGACGCCATTAAGGCTCTCACAGAACTGAACGCTCCGGTATCTGACACACCTGCTCCGGAAGCAGAGGCCCCCAAAGCAGAAACAGAAACACCAGCTGCAGAGGCACCTGCTGCAGCCGAAACCCCCAAAGCCCCTTAGTCACCCGTTCTGACAAATGCACCGGACGGCACTACCGACTCGGTATTGCCGTCCACATTTTAGTCTTACAAATCTCTAATTGGTGACTTGCCATGTGCAACCGATTGGCTCTGCTGCTTCTTCCTGCACTCCTCGCTGGCTGTGGACAAACCGATCCTCAGATCACGGCAGCCCGTGAAAAGTTTCTCGTCACAGCAGTTCCGGCGGGCGAACGGCCAATCCCGGATGTCCAGAAAGATCTCAGGGAAGCAAAACTCAAAGAGACAGATGTTTTCTCGGTACGTGCCAGAATTGATGCCGGAGAATTCCCGCCTTTCGGCGAGGGACAGGCAGCGTTTATGATCACCGATGCTGCAGGCCACGACGGAGAGAAAGCCCATAACCCCCATGACTGCCCGTTCTGTAAGCGAGACATCAACAGTGTCATGGCTCGTGTGGAATTCCCCGGAACGGACGGCAAACCCCTGAAAATCGATTCACGGCAGTTGTTTGACCTCAAAGAATCCGATCTCGTCGTTGTCCAGGGAACCGGGCGATTCAACGAAGATGGCTCGTTCATCATTACGGCCTCAAAGATCTTCCTGAAACGCTGATTTCACGTTTGCAGGGTCCCCGCTTGCTCCGGCAGCGATACACGGCCACAAGCAGCAAAAATTCGCTCTGCATGTGCAGCATAGTACAACAAACCATTCCGCCTGAATGTAGTTCAAGCCCACGATCCAGTGGCCTCAGCACATCCCTTATTTTCTTCTGTTCAACAGATTGACGAAGCATCGAAATCATGAAGAAGCTTCCAGTTACGGTGCTCTCAGGATTTCTTGGAGCGGGAAAAACGACCCTCCTGAATCATGTTCTCAACAATCGTGAGAATCTGCGGGTGGCGGTCATCGTCAATGACATGAGCGAAATCAATATCGACGCCCGACAGGTCGCTCGCGGCACATCCGCCCTCAGCCGTTCTGAAGAAAAACTGGTGGAAATGTCCAACGGGTGTATCTGCTGCACCCTTCGAGAGGACCTGTTGAAGGAAGTCGCCGCGCTGGCCAAAGAAGGTCGGTTTGACTATCTGCTGATCGAGTCGACCGGAATCTCTGAACCCATGCCTGTTGCGGAAACCTTCACCTTCATCGATGACGAAGGAAATTCACTCAGCGAACTCGCTCAACTGGACACGATGGTGACCGTCGTCGACGCTGCAGGATTCCTCAACGACTTTCGTTCTGAAGATGAGCTGCGTGACCGAAACCTCGGTGTTGATGAATCCGATGACCGGGACCTCTCCTTGCTACTCGCGGACCAGATTGAATTCGCCACCGTTATACTGCTTAATAAAACCGATCTGGTCACCAGCGATGATCGAGGCAGACTGCACCAGATCCTGAAACGGCTGAACCCCGAAGCAAAGATTCTGGAAACCAGTTTCAGCAATGTGCCCCTGCATGAGATTCTGAACACCGGTTCGTTTCAGATGGAAACGGCCGCTGCAGCCCCGGAATGGCTCAGCGTTCCAAGGGGCCATGAGGTCAGCGAGACGGCTGAATATGGAATCACCAGTTTCATCTATCGCGCTCGAAAACCCTTCCACCCTCAGCGTTTTCTTGAGTTCTGGACACAGAGTTCTCTCACTACAGGCATCCTGCGTTCAAAAGGACACTTTTGGCTGGCCACACGAAATCACCTTGCGGGTTTCTGGTCACAGGCCGGAAACGTGGTGCGAGCCGAACCCGGTGGACCATGGTGGGCCGAGACGCCCAAAGAAGACTGGCCCATGGATGACCGGGAACTTCTTCAGGAGATCAATACGGCATGGGAAGAACCTCATGGTGATCGACGGCAGGAACTGGTGATTATCGGACAGAATCTGGACAAGTCTGCCATCACCGCCGCACTGGACACCTGCCTGCTCACCACTGCTGAAATGCAGCGAGGCCCAAAGGGCTGGACCAGGTTCCCGGACCCCTTTGACTCATGGCAGATTGTTGAAGATCACGACGATTGAACAACATCGTCGCAGATTGCCCGCGTCGCATTGTTTGCTGGCCCAGTACGGATCGCCACGTTAGTTTGTTGGTGGACCGGGAAGGGCAGGGCGTTCGTTCATCCATCGCAGCATCAATTCCACGTTCGCCTGATAAACGGCATTCTCTGTATTCCTGCCGCCCTCAGCGTGTGGTTGCTCAACCTCCGTGCGATAGATCGCCTCGGATTCCGGCGCGGAAGGATCACCGGTTGCCGCCTGCCATTCCCTGAGTGCCTTGCGCATTTGACCAAGCCGCATGAAGTATGCCGGATCAGCCGCCAGATTTCTGAATTCATTCGGATCAGACTCAGTATCGTACAACTCTTCGACAGGCCGCGTTTCAGCCATGATCAGCGCCTGCTCCGCTGAAAGACGGCCCGCTGCGGATAAACGGCGCATGGCCTGAAGAATCGGCTTGCTGTCCTTGTAGCGGTTTGGCTGCAGGTAAGGACGATTCGGAAAGCCGTTCCAGATATATTTCCAGCGGGTATCTCTGACGCTGCGTATCAGATCCACCGTCTCATCGGCTCGGTCTCTGGCAGCAAACACGTACTTTCGCGGCTGATAACCGTCAGAAAGAACGTCGCGTCCGAACATCCACTCGGGTACCTTCAAGCCAGCAAGTCCCAGCGAAGTTGCAGCAAGGTCGATGTGCTCCACAGGATCTTCACGCACCTTCCCAGGCGACACCCCAGGTCCCCGAATAATCAGCGGCACATGAGTTCCCCCGTCATACAGAAACTGCTTACATCGCACGTGACTGATCCCATGGTCGGTCATGAAAAAGAGCACCGTCCGATCCCATTCGCCGGCATCTTTCAGCCTCTGAACAATCTTCCCCGCTTCCATATCGGTGTATCGCACGGTGTCCAGATACTGCGCCCAATCCTCCCGAATGACCGGATCTTCAGGAAGCCATGCCGGCAGATGAATTGACCCCACAGACGTGACACTGCCCATTTCCTTCAACGCTCTGGCAGGCCATTGGGGCATATTCCCCTGACCTCGAAGTTTTCCACCCGAAAGTTGAACCTGCACAAAGAACGGTTTGCCTGCCTCCCGGACCTGCCAATGCGTCCCGTCATAGGTCGCTGACTCATCCCATTCAAAGTTGTAGTCCGTCTTGGCAATACTGACACCAGGGTTCTTCGTTACCTGCTCTTCAGATCGAAGAAACGCATCAATTGTCAGGTTGTTCGTATGATAGCCAGCCTGTCGCAGCATTGCCGGAACCAGCTGCACCTGTTCAGGCAACCGGATTTCATGTCCCGGCACGCTGGAGCGGTGATTCTGACACCCGATGCTGGTCTGATAGCGTCCTGTAATCAGCGCTGATCTGCAGATGCTGCAAATAGGAGCCGTCACAAAAGCCCGGGAAAATCGAGTCCCCTCAAGCGCCAGCTGGTCCACATGCGGCGTCCTGATATCAGCCTCTCCATAGCAGGAAAAATTCGCCGACATGTCTTCCACAATTACCCACACAATGTTGGGGCGCTCTTTCACTTTGTTGTTTTGAACTGTCACCGGCAGCACCACCGGCAAAGCGGCCTCGGTCGGTCTCTCGGCAGGATTTAGTACAGACACCGGTGACCCGGCTGGTGCTTCCTTTTTTTGCCCACCTCTTTTGCCCGCGGCTCCCGGCACTCGCTGTCGGGCCTGCTTCGGCTTTGCTGCGTCCAGATTGTTTTGTGGAAGATGTTTCGCCAACTGCTCACACTGTGATGAATACTCCGGCTTCCCAGCCAGATTCGTCCACTCGTATGGATCTGACTGATGGTCATATAGTTCCTGACTGCCATCGGCATAGCGAATGAATCTCCACCGATCACTTCGAACGGCGTGATTGTTCTGACCAAACGTCGTGACTGCGACATGCTTCCATTCAGCCGCCGGATCATGCAGCAGATCCACCATACTGGCCCCTTCCACATGGGCCGGTACAGGTATCTGAGCAAGCTCACACAGTGTTGGGTAGATTGCCATAAAGTCCACTGGCCGCGAACAAATTCCCCCCACCTTCGTGACTCCGGGAGCCACCCAGATCAACGGCGCACGCGTCGCCTCTTCCCAGAGAGCAAACTTGCGCCAGTGCTGCTTTTCTCCCAAATGCCAGCCATGGTCGCCCCAGAGACAAATTACGGTCTTATCCCGATTCGGCGACGATTCCAGTGCATCCAGAACGCGCCCCAGCTGGCCATCCAGATAACTGATCGCAGCCAGATAAGCCTGAATCGCTTCCTTCCAACGCCCCGAAGCCAGAACGTCCGCATGATCGCCCTCGGGCTTTGCCATTCGGCGACCGGCCTGAGGCACATCATCCAGATCGTTTTCTCGGACAGGAGGCAGTTCGATTTCATCCAGCGGATACAGGTCGTAATACTTCTGCGGAACATTCCATGGCATGTGGGGTTTGTGAAAACCCAGCGCCAGGAAAAATGGTTCCTGATGCGTCTTCTGCAGTTCGGAAATCCCGTAATCCGCAATCGCCGTATCCGGGACGAGCTCGTCCCCGCCTTTCAGAATTCCAAACTGGATGCCCTTGATACTGCGATTCTCCAGCAATTCTGCCGGAGTCTTTTTTTCTGGCTCTTTGCCCCCCGTGGATGTCCACTGAGCAGGAAAGCCCAGCCCCCCATGCCAAACCTTCCCCATCCCCAGCGTTTGATAACCCGCCTGCCGAAACTGGGTCACCAGCGACTGACTCACATTCACACCGTTGGCAAACGGAATTGTGTTGTCGTAGACGCCCGATGATCCGGGACGCACCCCCGAAAGCAACGCAGCCCTTGACGGATTACAGACAGGCGCTGCACAGTGGGCGTTCGTAAAAGTCACACCCATTTTCGCCAGACGATCCAGATTCGGCGTCTTCGCCTGAGGATTTCTGCCGAGATGCCCCACCCAGTGATTCAGATCATCCACGGCAATGAATAAGACATTGGGACGCGTCGCTCCTGCAGACTGACCATAAACCAAACTCGATGCAAAACAGCAGTGCACCAGACAAAGCAGCAGGATTCGAACGCTCATACCATCCTCCACGACGAACCATCGCATGCCACATGCTCCAACTTCAGACTGCACAAAATTCCCCACAGAGTGATCACCACGGAAATCCCCGAATCCCCAATTCGTGGCCTCCTCCGGGAAAACGATTGCTTATTCCTCGACACCCGCGTACCGCAGCATTTCAGGAAAACAGCTCCTCAGCAACAACGCCATGCACGTCCGTCAACCGAAAATCCCGTCCCGCGTAACGATAAGTCAGTCGTCTGTGATCCAGTCCCAGCGCATAAAGCAGCGTCGCATGCAGGTCATGCATGTGCATCCCATTCTCCACGGGATGAAATCCAAAATCATCCGTGGCTCCGTATGTCAGCCCACCTTTCACACCGCCGCCCGCCATCCAGACACTGAAGGCTGCCGGGTGATGGTTGCGGCCATCGCCATTCTCTACCGTGGGAGTCCTGCCAAACTCTGATCCCCAAATCACCAGCGTCTCGTCCAGCAATCCACGTCGATCAAGGTCCGTCAGTAGCCCGGCAATAGGGCGATCCACCTGTGAACACTCTTTCACAAGTCCTGTATTGTTCCCGGTATGATGATCCCAGGTGTAATCAGTCGATACCTGAATATATCGCACACCACTTTCAGCAAACTTTCTTGCCAGAAGACACTGACGTGCAAAGTTGTTCACCGGCTCTTCATCAACACCGTACAATTTCAGCGTCTCTGCCGTCTCATCCTCCAGGCCCATAATCTGCGGAATAGACGACTGCATCCGAAATGCCAGTTCGTAACTGGAAATCAAGCCATCAATTCCCTGATCAGAAACCGCCTGCTTCAGATGCTCCCGATTCAGCGCCTGAATCAACCCCAGCTGCTCACGCTGCGGATCGCGCGCCAGTACAGAATTGCTGAGATTAGAAACACGAGCCTTCTGAATGGGAATCTCAGCCGCACCAATGGCCATCGCCTGATGCATGGCAGGCAGAAATGCCGCACCATAATTCTGCACGCCGCCATGCCCCCGCGGAGGCGAGATCGAAATGAATGCCGGCAGATTTTCACTTTCCCCGCCCAGCCCGTAACTCACCCAGGCCCCCACGCTCGGACGCACCAGACTGGAACTTCCAGTGTGCAGATTCAGCAACGCTTCCCCATGCGCAGACCCATCCGTATGCATCGAACGAATCACACAAAGCCGATCGGCATGCTGCGCAAGATGCGGAAACAACTCACTGATCTCAGTCCCGCTGTCACCGTGCTTTCTGAATCGAAACGGCGAACCCAGCAGCACACCACCAGGAGCTGCCCCATGTTTCCAGATTTCAGAGGGAACCGTCTGACCGCCGTATCTCTTCAACAGCGGCTTGGGGTCAAAAAGATCCACATGACTTGGGCCACCCCACATAAACAGAAAAATCACACGCTTCGCACGCTGCCTCAGATGCGGCAGTATTCCACCATGACCAGATCCCCCAGCTTCCGCCAAAGCGATGCTCTGTCCCCTCGACGGACCGCCAGACATGGCAGCAAGCCCCAGACTGGCAAAACCACAGGCACTCTGACGCAAAAGCGCACGTCTGGTCAGAGAACTCATAAAGCGATTACAGGGTGTCATCGTCTCTTCTCCCACACCGGACCTTTTCCGGCACTTCTTTGCAGTATCCCCCGATAACCAACGTCACTCATCTGACTGTCATCGGCGAAATTCCCGGAGCCGGAACCATAACGGCAAGGGGTCTGTACCCCAATGGCCAGCGGCCCGACTAATCCAGATACTGAAACCGACTTGATGCAAACACCGCGTGACAGGTCCGTGTCCATGCATTCAACGTTATCTCTGATGTTCCAGCAGAGTTTTCCAGTCGGGAAACTTCCGCCAGATATTCCAATACCAGCCGTCGCTCATTCTCCCCTGGGGCACCACCGGTAATCAACCGAAAAAGATACTCTACCCGCGCTTCATTCGAGCATTCCCCGGTTTCTGCGAGAATCCTTTTCGCGGTGAATTCCGCGGTGGACATCACCATGGGATCGTTCAGCAGGTACAACCCCTGAGTTGGCACATTCGTTCGCGGCCTCGCCCCCGTCGCCATGTGCGGATTGGCAAAATCAAAAACGTCAAATAGTTCAGGAAGATCATTTCTGATGACTGGCAGGTAGACACTGCGACACTGGTAATCTGTCCTGCGACGAACCGGATTACTCCCGACAGCTGTCGCCTGATCCCCCAGATATGACACCGTAGATTCCATCTGCTGCAACTCAAGAATTCCCGCCGCAGATAACATCGCATCCCTGAGTGATTCCGGATCAAGCCTCCTACGGTTCGCCCGCCAGAAAAGGCGATTGTCGGGATCCACCGCATGCGAAGCCTCCGCAAACTGACTGCTCATGCCGAATGCCCGACTTAGAATAATCTCCCGAATCAGCGCCTTCATTGACCAGCGACTGTCAATCAGTCGTCCGGCAAGATAATCCAGCAACTCAGGATGCGACGGTACTTCCCCCGTTCTTCCGAAATTGTCGACCGTTCTGACAATCCCGTTGCCCATCAGATGATGCCAAATGCGGTTAGCCTGAACCCTCGCGGTCAACATCCCTGCACGGCCCTGCGGATTTGTCAGCCATGCTGCCAGCTCCCGACGACCACTCTGCGTTGCCGTGATTCCGGAAACTTCTCCGTCCATCAGCACCCTCAGAAAGCCCCTCGGTATGACTTCAGCCTGATCATCAAATTTCCCCGCTCGCCGGATTGCCTCATCACGCATGGTCTCACCGTCCGCTGGAACCATCGCTCGCGGCGGTATCCCAGGCGGCTTGTCATATCGGTCCTGCATTTCCTTTAGAAACGTCTCCTGAGCAGCAATGCGTTCCGAAATCGGCTGCACCTCATCCAGCGCTCCCGCCGCAAACGACTCCGCATCATCCCGGATCTTCTGCGCAAGGCCGGCAGAATCACTCCCCTTCAGCAGGTCCAGTGCCGCCTTCACACTGTCCACTTCCTGCTTCAATCCCGGTCGCTCCCGCCAGTACTTTTCATAAGCCGAATTCGCTTCCTCCCCGTGGTCTCCAAGTCCCGCCAGCCGTTCCATGACCCGCTGCTCGCCCAGCATGTATCGCTGCTGCATCACAGTCGTTGATGTCAGGATTCCAACCATGGCGTAATAGTCGGCAGTGGGAATCGGATCAAACTTGTGATCATGACAGCGCGCACATCCCGGAGTCTGCCCGAGCACGACACGACCGATTGTTTCCAGTTGTTCATCAGCCACATCCATCCGCTGCCTGTCAGGATTGACTCCCAGCAGAACTTTGGGACCCACGACCAGAAAGCCCGCTGCTACCCGCTGCCGATCCCGCTGCTCCATAGTCTCAAACGGCAACAAATCTCCCGCCAACTGCTCCAGCAGAAATCGGTCAAACGGCATGTCTGCATTCACCGCGTCAATCACCCAGTTACGATACCGCCACGCCTCCCGAAACAAAAAGTTTTCGTCCAGCCCATTCGAATCGGAATACCGCGCCAAATCCAGCCAGTGACGCCCCCAACGCTGGCCAAACTGAGGCGTACTCAGCAGCTCATCCACCAGTCGCTCCAGCGCCGGCAAACCTGGATCTGCCAGAAATCGCTGCCGCTGCTCGAAGGTCGCAGGCAAACCCGTCAACTGAAAACAAACGCGTCTCAGCAACTGCTCAGGTGCCGCATCGCCCGCTGGACTCAACCCCCGGGATTCCAGTTTCTTCAGCAGAAATCGATCAATCGCCCCGCGTGACCACCGGTCGTCCACAACCTCAGGCACACCCATGATCACCAGCGGATGCATTGCCCAGTGCGTCTTTCCCGCGATGGGATCCGAAGGAGCGGCAATCTCTGACTCATAACGCCCCTCCGGTGCAGCAGCCCCCATCCGAACCCACGACTCCAGATGCGCGATGTCCTCGTCGCTCAGCTTCTCGGTCGGCGGCATGCTGAAGTCCGAATCCGCATATCGTACCGCCTGTATCAGCAAACTCCTGTCCGGATCCCCCGGAACCACCGCCGGGCCTCGCTCTCCTCCACGACGCCATTCCGCAGCCTGGTCCAGCAGCAGGCCCCCCTCCCGCTTTCCCGCTTTTTCTGAATGACATGCATAACAACGCTGCGCAAGCACCGGCCGGACATGCGTCTCGTAAAAACGCTGCCCCACAGCATCCACCGCCTCATCCGCGCGTACAACCACCGAAAAAATGACCAGCCCCAATACCCAGGACATTGCCAGTCGATATGAAGTCATCTGACGGCTCCCAATCTGTTTGCTCTCAATCAGTACCTCGCCCCTCAAACCTCCCTGGTCCGATACAGTGTCATCCCCAATACCCTTCGCGACCAGCAGAAAACAACCCTGAATCATCCAGCAACGCAATCATTTCAGGGGATTCTATTCAATGGACCACGCAGTTCCGAACCATCCCTACTCTCATCACCCAGGCAGCCTGGTCCTTCGGCCCAACCTGGGTCTCTGCCTCCCACAATTCCCCGACAGCTCACACAACGCAAAACGACCAGGCACAAGCCTGGTCGTTTCGAGCAATTCATTGATAACTCTCGGAAATCGTCCTCAGGAAATCACTGTCGAATCTCGTAACAGCAGATGATCTCCTGGTCTCGCAGATACAACTTACCATTACAGATGACGGGGTGCGTCCAGACCCGTCCCTGAGGATTTCGCTGCTGTGTCTGCGGCGACATCGTGAAACGACTGACCTCCTTGTATCCCTCAGGAGTCGCCTCAACCAGGAAACACTCGCCTTTGTCTTCAGAGAGGCAGTAGAGCATGCCATCCGCAAAAGCCACCGCTCCCTTGCTCTGATCTCGTTTTTCATCCGACCAGACTTTTTCGCCCGTCATGAAGTTCTGACAGATGATCCCGGTAGAATCACTGTGCCCATACAGGTGGTCGCCAAACAACAGCACACCACCATGATGATTTTTCATCACTTTGTTGTCATAGATTTTCTCGACACGATTATCTGCCGTGACGTTCACCAGCAGGCAACCTGCACCGTAACCAGCGGTGACGTAGACAAATCCATCCCGGTAAACAGGAGTCGGAATCACGGCAACACGACCACCAAAATCCGTCTGCCAGAGCAGCTTTCCGGCTTCATCCAGACCAAACAGCTTTGACGCTGTCAACTGGATGTACTGACGCTTGCCGTGATGATCCACCGCGAGAATCGAAGAATAGTGCGCCAGCTCAGTGATCTCTCCGGACTGCCATAACTTTTCGCCCGTCTGAAGATTAAAGCACACCACAGTGCCGAGTGCACCGCCCGGAGTCATCAGAACTTTGTCCCCGTCAATCAGCGGGGATTCGCAGTACCCCCAACTAGGCAACTGGCCGCCCAGATTTTTTGGGTCGTCCTGATTTGTCTGCAGAAGCGCTGTTCGCCAGATCTCCCGACCATCCGCGGTGGATGCACAAACGACATCTCCACGTGAACTCATTCCTATAACAAGGTCACCGGCGGCTGACACCGTCGGCGTCCCCCGTGGACCGCCACCCCAGCCGTTCTCAAGATACTGGCCAAGCCTGGTCTGCCAGCGTTTTGCACCGGTCTCGACATCAATTGCAATCAGAAAATCACTCGATTGCTCTGTCGTTCCATCCGACCCCATCGTGTACAGCGTGTTGCCGACTATCGCAAAGCCGGAATACCCAAGTCCCGCCTCTTTGCTATCCCAAAGCTTCTTCGGGCCTTCTGCCGGCCACTTCTTCAGCAGCCCGGTTTCCGTAGAAATATCATCTCTGCCCGAGCCCCGCCACGATGGCCAGTCTCCCGCTTCCAGTATCGAAATCATCCCGCACAAACAAATCGCACTGATAACTCGGACTATCATGGCACACCCTGAGCAAACCGTCCGTAATCTGATGTTCCTGAAGCAACTGCACTTCGGCTGCGCTTCCCACTGACGAAGGCTATCAGATCTGGCCTGTTTTGTCCCGCTATCGACCACTGCTGAAAACCCGTGTGCCAGGTTCCGGAATCTCACAGCACTTGCAATCGCCCCCGACAAATGAATTCCCCTCTCCAGTCTTCAGTAACCTGCCACACCGAAACGCGTCTCCCGCGTCTGCGAGCTTTACAGGTCCAGATCGTCAGCAAAACTGGCGTCACTCATGATGATTCGGTACCGCTCACTGGCGTCCTTTCCCAGCAACTGATGAAAGGTCTTATCCGCTTCAAGCTGACTCTCGATATTGACCCGCAACAGAACTCGGGCTTTCGGATTCAGCGTCGTGTCACGCAATTGAGCCGCATTCATTTCTCCCAGCCCCTTAAATCGCAGCACCGTGGCTGTGCGGTTGGCAGGCAATGCAGCCAGCATCTCCTCCTTTTCGATATCGTTTCTCGCATACCGGACGTCCTTGCCGACTTCTATGCGATACAACGGCGGCTGAGCAATAAACAGGCGCCCTTGACGAATCAACTCTGGCATGTGCCTGAAGAAAAACGTCAGCAGCAGGGTGGAAATATGATATCCGTCACTGTCAGCATCCATCAGCAGGATGATCCGGGCATATCGCAGATTGCGTATGTCAAAACTGTTTCCAATGCCCACACCAAGCGTTTCCACGATGTCCCGAATTTCATTGCTTTCCATGATCTTCGACATGGACATCGCTTCGGTATTCAGAATCTTACCACGCAACGGCAGCACCGCCTGAGTGGCAGCCTGTCGCCCCATCACAGCCGTTCCACCAGCCGAATCCCCTTCCACAATAAATAACTCTGTCTCATCCGCATTCTTCGACTGACAGTCCACCAGCTTGCCCGGCAGGTTGGTCTTTCTGACCCCAACCGTTTTGCGACGAACCTCAGAAACAGCCTCGCGACTTGCAAGCCGCGCACGCGCCGCCAGCACCATCCGCCCCAGAATTGCATCGGCCAGCGACGGATTGTTGTTCAGCCAGTTTTCCAGAGCCGGACGTACCACCCCATCCACCGCGGAACTGGTTTCAGGATTGTTCAGCCGATCCTTGGTCTGCCCCTGAAACATGGGGTCACCAATGAAAACACTCAGAACACAAACCAGGCCTTCACGAATATCTTCGGACGTCATCGTGACGCCCCGAGGCTTGAAGTCGTGCACGTCCATGTAGTTGCGAACAGCCTTCACAAGCCCGGATTTCAGCCCGTTCTCATGTGTCCCCCCGGCATGGGTGCGAATCCCATTCACGTAACTGCGAATCGTTTCCTCTGTTGAGTCCGTCCAGCGCAGCACAACCTCCACCTTGGCGTCCCGGTCATCACGAGTCACCGAAAAGACCTGATCATGCGCCGGCTTCCGACCTGTATCCGTCGTCACCTTTTCGATATAGGCCAGCACTCCCTCAGGATGATGCAGCTCGTGAGTCTCCCCCTTTTGCTCATCATGAAAGACAATCGTCAGGCCCCCATGGATATACGAAATGTCCTCCAGATGCTGACGAATCGTGTCGGCGTTGAACTGCGTCCGACGGAAGATCTCATCGTCCGGACGAAAGTGAATGATCGTGCCACGCCCTCGGAAAGGCTTTACCTTTTCCACCGGCCCCAATGGCACTCCCCGACGAAATCGCTGACGCCACTCAAACCCATCACGATGAACTGTCGCGACCAGCTCTGATGACAACGCGTTCACAACTGACGAACCAACACCATGAAGTCCACCACTGCGGGAATAACTCTTATCGCTGAACTTTCCACCCGCATGAAGCGTCGTCAGAATCACTTCCAGTGTCGACTTCTTCATTCGCGGATGCTTGTCCACAGGAATCCCGCGCCCATTGTCCTGAATCGTGCAGGATCCGCCGTCCTTATGCAGCGTCACCAGAATCCGATCGCATTCTCCCGCCAGAAATTCGTCCACCGAGTTGTCAACGATTTCCCAGAGCAGATGATGCAAACCACGCGAATCCACACCCCCGATATACATCGAGGGTCGGCGACGGACAGGCTCAAGCCCCTCCAGTACCTCAATGTCTTCGCCCGTGTAGGATGATGCTGGTTTTGTCCCCGATGCCATGACTTCTTCCTGTCCATCTGCTTGTCGCGGTCACGTTCCGTACCGCAATTATTCTTTTCAAAAAACCGCACCATGCCGCCCGTTTTGCCTAGACGACTTCAAACCCGGATCGCTGCGGTCGACTTAAATACCCGTTCGCCTCCACGTCATCCGGAAATCGCTCTGATACCGGATCCCATTTCAGTGTCCTGCCCAGACGAATGGCAATGTTCGCCAAATGACAGGTACTGATACTTCTGTGCTGACTCTCCACTTCCGACAGGGGCGCTCGACGCTGTTCAATACAGTCAAAAAAATTTCCCATGTGATTGACAATCGCATCCAGTTTTCCGGAACGCTCCGGTCGACTGAGATTGTCAAAGTTATAGGCCAGGAATTGCTCGCGGGGCAGGGGAACCCTCTGAAGTGCCTCGACAGGACTTCCGGACAACGTGCCGCGATTGACAAATATTCGCCCCTCTGTACCACTGAATAAAATTCCGTTGCGTCCCGTGTCTCCAATCGTCAGCACGACGTCGTTGGCAAAGCGGACAGTCGCTCCAAAATCCGTTGGCACATTGTAACCATTTTTTGTCTCAGGAAATCTACCGGTTCCGGAAAACTCAACAGGCTGAGAATTAATGCCCCACTGCGCGATGTCCACATGATGCGCGCCCCAATCCGTCATCTGGCCCCCGGAATACTCCCGCCACCACCGAAAGGTATAATGCGACCTCTCCGCCGTGTACGGAACTTCCGGTGTCTGTCCCTGCCACAAATTCCAGTTCAGGTGCTTCGGGACTGCGGTTTCCACAAAGGGCCCACCCACCTCGTTCTTACCCAGAATCACCTCGACAGTTTCAAGCCGGCCAATCCGCCCCGCTCGAACCATCTCCACCGCCAGACGAAATCGCTGATCACTCCGCTGCCATGAACCCACCTGCACGATCTTCCCCGTGTCCTTCACCACGTCCCGAACACGTCGCCCCTCTTCTACTGTCAGCGTCAAAGGCTTCTCGCAATACACGTCTTTCCCGGCACGACAGGCGTCCATCAGCATCTTCGAATGCCAGTGATCAGGAGTCCCAATCAACACGACATCCACATTCTTCTGCGCCAGCAACTCCCGATAGTCTTCAAAAATTGCTGCGGTGCTTCCAAATGCCGCTCGCGCCTGCTCCCGCACATGACGATCCACATCACACAATGCCACCAAATCGCCGTACTTTGCAGCCTTTTCCGCGATCACCGATCCCTGGTATCGCAGACCAATCGCTCCAAGGCCCGGGCGCTCAATACTCCAGCGAGAAACCGCGGCCGACGTTCGCCCAAATGTCACCGGCCAGACCATCGCCGAGGATATACCCGCCAGCCCCTTGAGGCACCTGCGACGCCCAATTCGATCTCTCATTGCAGCCACCACTCCCCATCCTCTGTCACTTTCAAACCTGCGATGCAAATGACAGTGCCCGCCCGATTGCTACCGTTCCGGGTAGGTCGCCTGAACCGGTCGGCCACCACGTTTTGTCGCCGGCGTCCTGCGATCAGAGGCCTGTCGAACATTTGAAGCTGAACGCTCCTGCAACCCCGGTCCCTTCACTTCAGGAAACGCCCGTATGGTCGTCAGAATCTCCTTCTCCTGCGTTACCTGGTGACCATCTTCCGTCTCAACCCACAGCGTCATATTCCGCATCAGTCTCACGTCGACAGGAAGGCCCGTCACACGGTCCACAATACACTTTCCCATACTGCGGCCACCCGAAATCCGGACCCGACCAGCCCCGTCAGAGTTGACGGCTTCGCCTGATGCTATACGCCCCGTGATCTCAATCTCAGCCGTCGCCTGATTGATGTCCGTCAATCTGTACGTTGAAGTCAGATACACCGGCACCGGTTGCATTAACCGACGCTCCCGCGTCCAGACGTCCCCCGGCATAACCATCGATGCAGCCTCCCTGTCAACGCTGCTGTCGTACGGAAGCAGGCCAATCGAATCATCCACAAAGTTCGCTACACCGTCGTCTCCAAATCGACTACTCAACTCGCTCAGCAGCGTCTGCCGCCGCTCCAGTGGCACCAGCTGTACACATCGCTCCAGAAAATCCCTGTACCCAACCAACTCACGAATCGTGTTATCACGCCCCAGCCAGAAGGAAAACCCATTTCCAACCATCCCGGCATACGGAACCGCATCCCACGGCACGTTCCCCTGATGTGTCGCGGAATCAAACAGAATCCGACGCCCACTGATGTCATGCTCGTACACCACCCGTGAATACTGAACACCCAGAAGGATCGCCTCCGGAAGTACCTCCTGAACCATAATCACCAGATTCAACTCCAGCCTGGTCTTCGCCATGGCAGGATGAGTCTCTGATTTCTGAATCAGCGTCTGCTCAACGGTCTTGATCATCGGAAATCGATCACCCGCCGCCAACCGCAACTCCAGCTTTTCACCACGCGGCTTCTTCAATACATCAGCCGATCGACCGCTCGGACCAGCCTCATCAGCCTCATCAGACAACTCCGATGCAACCCGCGACCCCGCGCGGGTACGAGCCCCTTTCTTCGCAACGGCTAATGCTGACTCGCCCCGGTTTCTCGCAGCCGAATCCACATCATCCACCGCATCCGATTCCACCGCATCTGATTCCGTCAGCAACTCGTCCAGCAAATCGTCATCCGACGCTGTTTTCACGGGCTCCTGACCACCACAACCAGCCAGCAGCAACACAACCACAAGGGAAGACACAATTTTTTCCAGACAACTTCGACGAAATAACATGGCAGCTTCCCGTCCGTGGAGACATCCGACGCAGTTCCAGACTACGCCACTTCACAATCCGGAAGCCTATCAGGCCAGTCGTCCGCCGGTAAAGACGGGCAATGACAACCATTTCCGCCAGACCACGCTCCTTGCCATCGCGCCAACCAGCAAGACCCACGACCACTACAGACTCCGGCAATTTCTGCCATCCACAACCACACTCCGGCAGGACCTGCATTCCCTTATCTGGAAAACGGCCCCTTGCCCAATACCGGCCGGTCACGAAAGCCCCGCTGCATACAGGCCCCCACCGCACCCAAAACAACGTCAACATCCGCCTCCGAGACATCCAGATGAGTCACCATGCGAACTCGCTGAGCCCCCATCGGACCAATCAGGACTGATTCTTCCCGCATGGCTCCCGCAAACTGCACCGCCGAACCCAACGTTTCTTCAATCTCAAAGAAAATCAAATTCGTTTCCACAACCTCCGGCACATTCTTTATTCCCTCAATCTTTCGCAAACCCGCAGCAAGCCTCGTCGCGTTGCGATGGTCATCAGCCAGACGCTCCACATTGTGCTCCAGTGCATACAACATCGCCGCGGCAATCATTCCCGATTGCCGCAATCCTCCACCAAACAACTTTCGTATGCGACGCGCTTTTCGGATGTCGTCGCCATCTCCAATCAAAATCGATCCGAACGGACAACCCAACCCTTTGGAAAAACAAATTGAAATCGTATCAAAACAACGCCCGACAGCCTCGGCCGTATATCCACCAGCCACCATCGCGTTAAATAGCCGTGCTCCGTCCAGATGACACTTCAACTCCTGCTCCCGCGTCCATGCATAAACACGCTCCATTACCTCCAGTGGATACACCCGCCCACCGCCAAGATTCGTGGTGTTCTCAAGACAGACCAGCCTCGTCCGACAAAAATGCTGATCGTTGACCCGCACTCGCCCCTCAAGGTCCCTGACATCCAGCATGCCCCCATGCCCACTCAATGTCCGCACACTCACTCCACTCAGCGCCGCAGGACCTCCACCTTCAAAATTGCAGATATGACCCGTCTCGTGAATCAGCAACTCGTCCCCGGGAATGCAGTGCACCCGAACTCCCATCTGATTGCTCTGCGTCCCCGAACAGGCCAGCACAGCCGCCTCCCGGCCAAACATCCGCGCCATCTTTGCTTCCAGAGCGTTGACAGTCGGATCCTCGCCCATCACGTCATCACCAACTTCTGCACTCGCCATTACCTGACGCATTTCCTGTGTCGGCCGAGTCACCGTGTCACTGCGAAGATCAATCAATTTCACAATCGTTGCCTTTTTACTGTTTCCAAAGTCTGCTGCCAGAACACCACACGCCCCAATACACCCACAAGCGCCGCTGTCGTCGCCGCAGCAGACTAAGACCACGCTCTTTGCACCGCCCTGATACCCACACACCACAAAACCCAACTCAGTCAAACCATTCATCCGCCGGATCAAACTCCGGCAATACGATAATCAACACCCGCATTCGGCCCACCGCCCGATGACGGACCCCCGGCGGGATCACAATGGCCTGCAAAGGCCTCACAGACACCTCCTCGCCATCCAGCTCCATCCTCGCATCCGCACCACACTCCAGAAAGACATACGTCTCCGTCAGAGTCCGGTGATAATGACGCTTCGCATCCTCACAAATCTCCGTGATATGTAACGTCCCGGGAAATTCAGCCACACCCCGAAATGCTCGCTTCGCTGTCCCACACGGACACGGCACGCCATCAATCTGATCAAAGTCCGCAAACCTCCACCGCCGCTCCTCCCCACTCACGCCCGTCACCAGTTTCCTCCCACAAAAATCCACGCCCGCAATAACACTCAACCAACAAAAAACGCCTGTCCCCTTAAAGGCCAGGCGCAGTGAATCGAGGAATTCGCAGGCTCATTTCGCACGCGCTGCTGACCAGTCGTCCAGCATCGCCTGAACGCGCGCCGGATTGAAGTCCCCAGGAACTTCATAGTCCTGATTGGCCATCAAATCCTTAACCGCCAAATCACGCGATGGTACTCCACCCTCCGGAACCTGCACATGAGCTGTCCAGGCTACAGCATTCAGAACCAGTGTCCGAAAATCCCGATTGCCCCAATTCCAGTGGTCATGACCACCCGTAAACCCAAATCCTCGTCCAGCATCCGGACGAGTCGACGCCCAGGCGACCGTTTGCTTTTCCTTGCGCTCCAGCACCGCAGCACGCACAGCCGCGTTGTTGCTGTGCGGCCCGTCCGGACGTGACAAACTTCCGTCCGCTCGAACCAAAGTCTCGTTGGGTGGCAAATCTGCAAGCACAGGGACAACGTTCGCGCCGCCCTCGGCAAAGCGCATGTGGTAATACCATTCGTCATTCACTCGAAATGGCTTCACCCCCCGAGAAATCGGATGCTGCGGAAAGTTCGCAAAGTTCCCGGTCCAATGCGGATTCACTGACCAGTCCGTTTCGAAATATCCGCCAATCCATCCCAGAAATGCATCCCCCGATGGCCCCTTCGGCACTTCCACTCCATAGTGAATGCAGACCATGCCAACACCACGCTTTTCAATGTCCCGCAGCCGGTCCAGCTTGCTGTTGAAGGGATGACCACCACCACCGTCCGCGTAAATGACAATCGAATCCACATCATCAAGGACAGACTCGTCCTCCGGCCAGCCATTCGCGTAGACAGTGGCCTGAATACCAAGACCCGATGCATTCAAAGCCTCCGCCAGCAGCATACATCCGGCTCGATGCTCGTGCGCCCCATAACCATGACTCGGACGACCCGCAACCAGCGCGACCTTCTTCGGTGCCGGCAAACGTTTCAGTCGAACATTGCGGAACTGCACTGTCATCGGTGGCCCCACATGGGCCTGCAGCGCGAGCAAACCCACAGCTCTGCGTTCTTTTTCATCATTGTCCGTGACGTCAACCGTCTTCAGATCGTTGATGAAGTGCTGGAAATGATAGCCGTTGGCAACGACCCGATACTTGTTCCAGTCTTCTTTCTTGATGCTCTTCTGAATGGCTGCTGATTCCCCAACACTTCCCGTGACCTTCACTTCGAACTTGCCATCATTGCGAACCAGCTCCGTCGACTGACCACGCTGCGCCAGAATTCCTCGAAAGGCTTCGCCATACAAAATCCCGGAATACGTCTCGCCAGCCTCAAAATCCGCCTGGTAACCACCAATGCGCCACTTACCGTCATTCAGCTCGAAACTGCGATACTGAATGCCCGAATTCCCATTGACGATTCGGTATTCCAGTTCCAGCTCAAAATTGTCAATCTCGCCGCCACGCCAAATCAGAAAGGTGTTACTGCTCAGCTTCACCTCTTCTGAAGTCGTTCCAGTAATGACTCCGTCCTGAACACTCCAAACGCGAGGATCTCCATCCCAGCCCTCCAGCGTCTTCCCGTCAAACAGCGATTGCCATTCGTCGCCAGACACCCGCACACTGGCCATCGCCATGACCGCCAGCAACAACATTATTCGCCTGATCTGCATACCTGCTCCCTGTCTTACTCTTCCTGTCGTACTCGTCAACAAATCAACAAAAACGAACATCCCCGGAAACTGACAAGGCTCTCGCCCACATCCAGTGACCGTGCCCGCATTCAACAACCACACAAGATATCTTCCGATATCTTCACCAATTCGAAAAGCCCTGGCTCATAATGCTCATAGGCCCGCGATGCTCCAGCCCCGCGATACTCATCACCCCTGCCGTCCCGCAGACAAATGAAAACCACTGCATCAATTGCACTCTGTCGATACCACTGGCGCACGGATCCTTCCCACAACACAGACGGACAGACGGAATGATCAGCGACTGGCCTATCCCTCTGTAGTCCGCCCGGCTCGCGTCGATCCTTCACCCGCGATCGATTCACGCATCCGAGTATCCGCCTGTACGTTTTTCAATTCGTAAAAGTCCAACAGCCCCAGATTTCCATTTCCAAAAGCCTCGGCCACCGCCCGCGGAACTTCCGATTCTGCCAGAACCACTGCCGCTCTGTTCTGCTGAATCAGTGCAACCATTTCCTGCTCACGCGCCCTCGCTGCGGCTCGGCGCTGCTCTGCCTTTGCCTGCGCCACCCGCATGTCCGCCTCCGCCCTGTCCGCTGTCAACTTTGCGCCAATGTTCTCGCCCACATCAATGTCCGCTATGTCAATCGAAACAATCTCGTAAGCTGTCTGAGCCTCCAGACCCTGCTCAAGAACCGTCTTGGAAATGTAGTCCGGATTTTCCAGCACCAGCTTGTAGGACTTTGTCGAACCGATCGCCTGCACAATGCCCTGACCAACGCGGGCAATTACAGTCTCCTCAGTCGCTCCACCAATCAACTGCTGGATATTCGTCCGCACCGTCACGCGTGCCCGAACACGAAGCTCAATCCCATCCGCCGCAACAGCAGACAACGCCCCCTGCTGACGCTTCGGATCCGGACAGTCAATCACCTTCGGATAAACACTGGTCGTAACCGCTTCCAGAATGTCACGGCCCGCAAGATCAATCGCCTGGGCAGTGTTCCAGTCCAAAGGAATCGAGGCTTTTTCGGCAGCAATCAGCGCACGAATCACATTAGGAACATTCCCCCCGGCCAGCGCATGAGCTTCAAGTGACTGTGTCGACAGACGGTACTTTTTCTGCAACCCAGCCTGCACTGCCATAATCTTGCTGCGCACAATCAAAGCCGGATTCACTCGTCGAAAACGCATGTAAATCAAATCAATCAGACCGATCTTCGCACGCGTCACTTTGCACTGCAGCCACAGACTGGCAAACTGAGCAAACACTGCCAGAAACATCAGCATTCCCAACAGTACAATCGCCAAAACTCCCCACTGCAGATTGGATAGTGCAAGAAGAAATGGTGCGTCCATTGAACCCCCCCGGAAATACTTAAGCATGCCGGCGAAAACCACAAGGTCGCCTTCGGAAACCAAACATCAGCACTACTGGGTGTAATCGGAGGGGATGTCGAAGTCAAGTCGCGAGGATTTGTCTGCAGTGTTCGTGCTAACGCTCACGTTCCGCGAATCGTCACCACCCGAACCCGTTCCCCCGGATTCCCCATGCACCACTTCCCCCACCTGCTGCGGCCGAACAACAATCCGGTTGGCCCGAACACCCACGACAATCACCGCCGTCCCGGGCTCAACCAGCATTCCCGTCGATTCTGCATGGAATCGCTCTCCCTCCACCATCACCAGACCACCCGGCGTCATCAGCGTTTGAGCCCGTCCGGTCCTGCCCATCAACACATTCAGCGGACTCTCCGGCGTCACGCCAGCAGCCTCGGGCGGGGTCAACGTCAGCTTCTTCCCCCACCTTGTCCCCTGCAGCAAACCAATGGCCCCCATCAGGGACCCTGGAATTCCACACAGCAATACAATCACATACCCCCAGAAAAACAACGGGGACGTGCCCCACCACGCTTTACACGCGTTGCCGAAGGACACCACCAGTGAGATGATCGACAGGATCAACAGCATCCCAAAGGTCGGAATAAAGAGTTCTAAACCGAGAAAAAACAATCCCAAAATCAATCCCAGTGTCGCCAGTACTGCAGCATCCGGCATGACACAGCTCCCCACTCGGTTTCGCTCAGATCCGCAACGCACAATCCCACCGGCAACGACAGGCAGCCACGGAATTCGAAACCTACGGCCATCGCACACAAATTCCCCGTTTGCCAAACCGACAAACTCCAGCCGGATTGTAGCAGGTGCAAGCCCGGTTTGCATCCAGCACGGCCGCCGGAACAACACCGGACCGAGATTCACAGTCGCCAAGTTCCCGTTTTTCTGTGCGAGTCAATCCTCAATGGCCTCAAGGCCATACACGCCTTCACCGGCAGCACAGGAACCCCGGCAGCACACCACTGCAGACCGCGGCGTCATGCAGGAACACCCCGCCCGCGGCCGTCCGCCGCAGGCAGCCGATAAAATAAACTCACCGGCAACATCATCAGGGCCAGCGTTAGAAACATGCCCCATTGCCATCGAATGTCCGCATTGACCCCACCGATAACTTTCAAAATCAGCCCAAACACCGCCGAATACGCCGCACACAGAAGAATCCCAATCCAGGTCATCAGGTTCTGCACCCCCAGCAAACGCCCCTTCATCTCTGCCGGTGGAGCCTGCTGCAAAAATACCTGCACCGGGACCACAAACACACCCGCAGCAATTCCCAGTGCCACCATATTTAGGCGCAATGACCATTCCAGCCCGTCGGCCGCCAGCAAACAGGCCGCAATCGGCTCCCCACGCAGGCCGGAACTGGCCGGCATGCCCCAGTACCCACTGCTCAGCAGGGCAATGCCACTCAATGTCACCACCAATAGCCACGAACCCCGCATCGTCCAGCGATGGCCGCCTGACCCTTTCCCCAGAAATCCAGCGATCACACAGCCCAAAGCAATCCCCAAACCCAACCCCGCCACAAGAATGCTGGTTCGAGTACTGCTCAGCTTCAGCGTTCCCTCGCCCACGGTGTTGACTGACATCTGAGTCACTCCGCCCAGAAACCAGAACAACGAATACACCAGAAGTGCCATCACCAGATCCCGATCCTGACGAAGGATCCCCAAAATCGATTTCGGCAACGCAAGATTTTCCCACTTCAACGTTAACCCCGGCTCGGCCACACGCGTCCTCGGAATGAAAAACGACGACAAGGCCCCAACAACTGCAATCGCGATCGCGACGAGACTTCCCAGCCACAAACTCTCGCGTATCACGTCCAACGCAATCCCGGCACAAACTGTCCCGAAAATAATAGCCAGAAACGTCGTCATCTGAACCGCACCGTTCACAGGCAACAACTGATCTTCACGAAATAACTCCGGCAGGACCCCATACTTCGAGGGACTGAAAATCGCACTGTGCGTCCCCATCAACGACAGCACGGCAATCAACGAAAACAACTGCATCTGCACCGAAATCCCCGGAATCCGCAGTATCAGCAGGCCAATTCCAACAATCCCGATTTCCGCCAGCTTACACCCCGCAATCACCCGCTGCTTGGAATGCCGATCCGACAGAAATCCCCCCAGCCCGGAAAACAACACAAAGGGCAGGGCAAAAGCCGCCATCGCAATCTCTTTGTAGGGCAGACCCGTTGCATCCCCTGTCGCTAAATCACTCACACAAATCAAAAGCACCATCTGCTTGAAATAGTTGTCGTTAAATGCGCCCAAAAACTGAGTCGCCAGGAAACTCCAGAAGGCCATGGAACGAATCGAAAACCCCAGACACGCTTCCGTCGGGCTGCCCTCTCCGCGTACTCTCTCGTCCCGACTCATGCCATACCTTCCGCAAACGTCTCTGCCACACGAATCCCACGACCGCTCACAACCTGCTGATCCGCGCAGAATCCCATGTTCCGGCCCCCATGGAAACCCCAACCGTTGCCAATTTCCACTACTCCTCAGACAACAACACAACCGCGATCCCCCCTGATAATCACCTCCTCACACAAGCAGCAACCTGGTCGTACGAATATCGACGTGCGACAAACATCAAGGTGCGACAAACATCAAGGTGCCACGCACCCCGGCGATCCAGCACGCTGATGATGGGGGCAAATTGGGGGGCCATCTCGTGCATGGTTTTGCGAAGAATCAAACTCCCCTCGCCCCTCGTAGGGGAGAGTGGTCGGGGGTGAGGGGTTGCAGCTCAGAAAATCACGCCATCCGGCAATGCAGGTGCCACGCACCTGAGCTCTCACATCCAGTACTGCCCCTAAGCTGGTAGCACATTGTCTCTCGACGCCTGCCCTCTGCGTTGAAAAAATGAGAACTGCCACGGTGTTGCTTTTGTGATTCTCTTTGCGACTTTGCGTCTTTGCGTGAGGATGTGTTGGTCACGCAAAGACGCTAAGACGCCAAGCGCCTGCGGCCGGGGACACATCATCACGTCATCGCAACGCGGCCATGAAAATCCCCGGAATCAGCACAACTCCCCCAACCGGCCGAGGGCGTTCAAGGTGCATCGCGGTAGGGACGGCTGTTTCCAGCCGCCCCCCGCACAGATCCGTACTTGACGAACTAGGTCATACGGCTCCTGCCTTGAGTCGGTCGCGAAAGCGTTGGTTGGGATATGG